>CAITXU010000124.1 GCA_903896505.1 uncultured Verrucomicrobiota bacterium
GGCCCAGCCGGGAGTCTCCCGCATCAATGTTCAGGCGCGCAAGAGTGGTGGGCGTGGTGACATCTACCTTGCCAGCGAGATTTCCAAGCAAATCGCGCTCCGGTTGAAGTAAGCGCGATTTGGAAACCACCCAATCGGGGCGGACCCTTTCCATTGGCTCTCAAAGCCATTGGTGGGGTTGCATTTTTGTCGGGGTTTATTTGATCGGATGACTGCGAACCACCCGAAGGTTGGGCCGCGATTCGGCGGCTATTACCAGGGACGAAAGGTCCTGGTAACGGGTGCGGCTGGAGTCAAAGGAACATGGCTCTGCATGGCTCTCGAGGCAGCCGGGGCCAAGGTGACGGGTCTGGACCTCCATCCCCCGCAGCCCAATTCCAATTTTGTTCTGTCGGGGCTGGCGGATTCCATTCGTTTGGTTCAGGGCGATATCAACGATTTCGGGTTGATGCGCGAGCTCCTGGCAGAGAACGACTGTTTTTTCCACTTGGCAGCTTTGGCGCTGGTTCATGATTGCAAGGCGCGCCCACTCGAAACCTACCGGGTGAACACTCTGGGAACCGCAACGGTCCTGGAGGCGTTTCGGCTTTCAGAGACGGCGGCGCGCGGGCTTTTTGTGACCACGGACAAGGTTTACCGCCCCAAGCCCCACGACCGGTGGATTGAAACGGACCCCCTCTTCTCCTCCGGGCCCTATGCGGTTTCCAAGGCTTGTGCCGAGCAGGTCATCGAAGATTACCGGGGCGACCTTGGGGTGGCGGGCAAGCATTTCGGCGTCGCTCGGGCTGGAAATGTCCTTGTTGGGGGGGATCTCAATTCTTCAGCAAGAACCAACGGGGCGGGGCGTATCTTTGTGGATTGTTTCGAGGCGCTAATCGCCGGGGAGTCACCGCGCATATTTTCACCCTCCTATACGCGGCCCTATACCTACGGATTGGATATCATCACCGGCTATATGTCGCAATTGGCTCGAATGGAAGAGTCGGGTGTTCAGGGAGAGGCGTTCAATTATGGCCCGCACGAACAGGGGGGTATCGCCAATGGCTTTTTGGCGACGAAGATTTGTGAGGCGTGGGGACGGGGCATTCAATGGAGCGGCGGTCCGTTGCGCAATGAGCCGTATCAGACTCAAGCCTTGAATTGGGAAAAGGCCTGGCTTCGCCTGGGCTGGCAGCCGGCATATACCCTGCTCGAAGCCATTCGGGATGCTGCGGTTTGGTACAGGCAGTGGGCCGAGGCGCAAGCGAATCCATCGCCGGGTGTCCTGCGGGAAACAAATCGGAAGCTGCTGGAGAATCATTCACGGGCCGCGCACGATCTGGGTATCTGGTGGGCGGTCGCCAGTCGTCCCGACTCTGTCCGTTTGGCATGAAGGTTTCTCCCTTCATCCGCTATTGGCTTCCGGCCTTGGGCTGGGCAGTCCTCATTTTTTGCGGATCGGGCAATGGATTGTCGGCGGCGCATACGTCCCGTTTCCTCATGCCCATGCTGCATGCATTGCTTCCGTTTCTTTCGGATGAAAGCCTGGATTGGGTCCATTTCGCCATCCGCAAATGTGGCCACATGGCCGAGTATTTTGTCCTGACGGTCCTCCTCTGGCGCGGCCTGATGGCGTTCAGCGCGGATGCCCGACTCCATTGGAGGGCTCGTCCTGCTTTTTTCGCCTGGGCGCTGGCAGTCACCTATGCGGCTTCGGATGAGTGGCATCAAGGATTCACTTCGAGCCGTCAGGCGAGTGTCCGTGACGTCTTGATTGATGCCGTTGGGGCCTCCGTCGGGCTCCTCGGAGCCCTCGTTCTGGCCTGGTGGCGGCGACAGCGCGTCGTCCGTTCGGGGGCAATACCATCAACAGCGCCGAAACCGCAGCCCACGGTGTTACCGCTGAAGGCTGCATGAAATACCCCGCCCTTGGACCGACCCTGCTCTTTGCATTCGGCATCGGGGCGGCGGTCTGGTGGGGCGGTAGCCCCGAGGTCCTCGTTGGGTTGTGCGGGACTTCACTGCTGTTGGCCCTCGTTCATCGGAAGATACGGATTCCATGCTTGGGATTGGCCCTCCTCTTTCTTGGATGGGCCTATCAGGCCGAGCGAACGGTGCCGCATTCTCCGTATGACCTTCGCCGACAGTTGGGAACCAATGCGGAGTTGGTGACCTTGGTGGGCGAGGTGGATGAGACTCCGACGCTCCGGATTTCGGAAATTCGGGGTCACTGGATGGGGCGCACGTTGGTACCGGTGCGCGTCAGTGCCTGGAGGTCGACCGGCATTACACACTCTTCCTACGGCCTCGTTCTGGTGACCACTCCAGGGGCGCTGCCGACCGAGTTTTTCCGGGGACAGCGCGTCGAGGTGACGGGAGTGGTCAGCCGCCCTCCTGGGCCGGAGGCAGACCAATTATTTGATTACCGGTCCTACCTGGAGCATCAAGGCTGCTGGTTCACCCTCCGCGCCGAACGTGTGGAAGACTGGCGATTGGCACCCGTCCATCGTCTCAGGCCACCCTGGAGTGAACGCTTTCTTCCCTGGGCGCAGTCCTTGTTGACCCGCGGTCTGCCGGATGACGAGGCCACGCGGCTGATTGTCGCCATGGCGTTGGGTTGGAAAACGCCGCTGACCGGCGAGGTCAACGATATCTTCATGCGCTCGGGAACAATGCATGTGTTTGCCATCAGTGGCCTTCACATCGGCCTGATCGCCTGGATTCTGGTCGAATTGCTTCGCCTGATTCGGGTGTCGCGCGCTGCTTGCGGTTGGATCGCCATTCCGCTGGTCTGGTTCTACATTGCCGCCACGGGATGGCAGGCCTCGGCAATTCGTTCAGCCATCATGAGCAGTGTCGTGGTGGCAGGTTGGGCTTTCAATCGACCCGGCCAACTGCTGAATTCCCTGGCAGTTTCCGCCTGGATGATTCTCATCTGGGACCCGGGTCAACTGTTCCAGGCGAGCTTTCAGCTTTCGTTTGCTGCTGTGGCCGGATTGGTCCTTTTTGGACCACCTTTGGACCGCAAACTGACAGAACTGCTTCGCGTGCGTCGCGATCCATTCCTTCCGGAAACGCTGGAACCGCGATGGCACCGATGGGTGAACGTTCCGCTGCGGGTCCTGGCTCAGGCACTGGCTGTGGGGTTGGCATCCCTGTTGGCGTCCCTTCCGTTCACGGTGCATTGGTTTCATCTTTTGAATCCGGTCAGCCTTCTGGCCAACCTGGTGGTGGTTCCCCTTTCCAGTCTGGCTCTGACCGCCAACTTTGCCTCGGTTATCACCGGTTCGATCGTGCCGTGGCTGGCGGAAGTGTTTAATGCGAGCGCCTGGGTATTAATGCAGGGGATGCTTGCCGCCAGCGACGCGGCAGCCCGGTTGCCCTATGGGCACGTTTGGACGGAATCACCGCCGTGGCTTTGGTGGCTTCCCTATTATGCCTTGTTGCTCGCCGTGTCGGGAGGGTGGTTGGTCCGATATCCGCGCGTGATTTCAGCGAATGGCGTCGCCGTTGTCGCGGCCGCAGTCGTCGCCTGGTACCGCCACCATTTGGAAACCAGGCTCACGGTCATCCGCGGCGACGGGTTGGTGGAACAAGGACCCAGCGGGACGGTGGTTTTCGACGGTGGCACGGATTCGACGGTCGCGCGGTTGATGGTTCCGTATCTCCATGTTCATGGAGTTCATCGATTAGCCGGTGTGGCGGTCACCGGTGAATCGGTTCAACAGGTCGGAGGAATTCCCCGCCTCTTGGAAGAGTTCCGACCGAAGTTGCTTTGGATGTCGTCCTTCGGCATGCGCTCCCCTTCCGGCAAGAGAATCGTCGAAACGAACAATGCTCTTCAGCTCCGAAGGGAGAGTGTTTCAGCAGGTCAAATGATTCAGGGTTGGCGAATTCTGCATCCGGTCGATGACGAACGTCTCTCCCGGGGGGAAGACCGCGCCCTAGTCCAGGAAACGATCATCCACGGCTACCGGGTGGTCTGGATGGGCGATTTGGGGCGTCCGGGTCAGCGCCAATGGTTCGAGCGTGGAATCGTTCACGCCGACATCGTCATCACCGGCGTTCCTCCCAACAGTGAACCTCTTGGCAACGCGCTTCTGGCGGAATTGTCGCCCCAATTGGTCGTGGTGATGTCGGACCGTTATCCGGCAAACCGCCGGGTGAAAAGCGCCACGCGTGAACGGTTGCAGTCGTCGGGATGTCGAATCGTTTATTCGGAAGATGTGGGTTCGATGGTGCTTCGATTTCGGTCCGGTGCCTCCTGCGTTGCTTCGGGCGACGGCTGGGAGTTTTCGCTCTCACCACCCATGGTGCCGTAGCGCAGACATTCTTGTCTGCTGTACCGCAGGTCTCCAGACCTGCCTGGCGGTCCGAACTGCGCAAGACCCTGCAAACGAACCGCCGCGCAGACTAAAAGTCCGCGATACAGCAGGCTGGAAAGCCTGCGCTACGTTACATGGTCGACGGAATCACCCTCCGTTTCCTCAGATTCCGGAATGTCGGCTTCCATCGGCACGTTCGCTGGGGCTATCCAGGCTGGGACGTCCACCGGGCGTTGAAAAGCAGCGTGCAGGGTCGGAATTCCCTTGGCGTTGAAGTTTCGCTCAAAATCGGTCGTGACCTCCAGCAGGTCCGGCGGCTCTTCGATGCGTCGATAACTGGGGCAGGCTTCCAAGACTTCCAGCATCTGTTGGAAATAGCCCGAATGGTCCGTTCGGAGGAAAAGAATTCCGCCTGGGCGCAGGGCTTTCCAGGCCACGGCGGCAAAGGAATGGTTGACCAGCCGACGCCGCCAATGCCGACGCTTGGGCCAGGGGTCGGGAAAATAGACATGAATGGCCTCCACTGAGGCCTCGGGTAACATCCATTCGACGACGTAGGCAGCTTCCAATCGGAGTCCGCGGACGTTTTCGAGACCCATGCGTCGGCCTTTCCGCTCCACTTTGCGAAGACGTCCCAGCAACCGCTCCACCCCCAGAAAGCTGCGTTCGGGATGGCGTGCTGCGTAGTTGACCAGGAAGGAGCCGTCCCCCGAGCCCAATTCGATTTCCACCGGACGTTCCTTCCCAAAAAGGGAGAGGAAATCCATCCGCTGAAGGATGTTGGGTTGAACCAACAAGGTGGGTTCGGTGACAGGCTCAGGTCCTGGAGTTAAGTCCATGCTCGGCGTGGAGGTTGAACAGGAATGCCAATCGAATCAATGGACTCCATCTTGAAGGAGAGATCGACCCGCAAGCCCTCGATTTTGGATTGTCAGAGAAATGAGACTGAATAGTCTTAGGGGATGCTGAAGCGATCGGGAGAAAGGCGACCCGTGCGGGGTGGAACCGCTCTCGCGGCCATTTCCCTTGTGGAGATTTTGGTGGTCGTGGTGGTGCTCGCAGCCCTGTTCATTCTGTTGCTCCCGACCCTGCTCCGAAGTCGGCAGCTCACCCAACAGAGTGCCTGTCGGGAACACCTTCGTCAGTTGCAGACGGCGTTTTTGGTCTACGCCTTGGACCATGAAGACCGGTTGGTCCCCAATGATTATATCTATGATGCACGATACACCGCTGCACCCATGTCGACTGGGGATTCCTGGTGTCCCGGCAACGCGCGCCTGGACACCAACGGTTCCAATATCGAGCGCGGCGTCCTGTTTCCCTACCTCCAATCCGTCGCTGTTTATCGTTGTCCGTCCGATCTCGGAACCGTTTCGCTTCCAGAGGGAGGTTCGGTACCCCGGTCCCGGAGCTACAACCTGAGCATCTGGTTGAATACGAGGCCCGAAGCCTTGTCGAGTTACACCCGGATGTCCGAAATCCATGATCCCGTTCCCAGCGAATGTTATTCCTTTCTGGATGTGCATGAGGATGGGATTGAAGACCCGACGTTTGGCCTTTTCCCTCATGAATCCAAGCTGGGCAAGAGCTGGCTGGATTTGCCTGCGGAACGGCATGGGCAGGGCGCCAACCTCGCCTTCGTCGATGGTCACGTCGAGCATTGGCGATGGAAGGCGAGAAAGATGTTCGTTCGCTTTGTCCAGCCACCCCGCCGTAACGACGGTGATTTTGACGATTTCCGCCGCCTTCAAACCGGAATTCCCTCGTGGACCACGGTCCGGGAGCGAACCGGAAGGGCGCAGATGAACACTCGTTAGCACTGGTTCTCGTGTGAAATAAATGGCGTTGGACGCAGACGAAGACGCGAAGACGCGAAGAGGGCAGAATTTCTGGATGACCACGGGTCATCGGACCTATCAATTGTCCCTTTGGATACCACTTGCTTCAATGAGCTGATGGTATCCGCTTCCTTTCTTCGCGCCTTCGCGGCTTCGCGTGCCAAATAAAACGGGTCATGGGTGAACGGGGGGTGGCGATTTCTCCTTTACTCGGGCAGGCATTGTCCGTAGTTCGCGAGGATGTCTCGGGAAACCAAGGTGGATTTGCAAAAACGCGTGGAGGAGATTCTTGATCTCCTGGCATCCACCTATCCGGAAGCCCACTGTGAACTCCACTTTCGGAATCCGCTGGAGTTGTTGATTGCCACCATTCTTTCCGCTCAATGCACGGACAAACAGGTCAACATCGTGACGGCGGATTTATTCCAGAAATACCGAAGCGCCTCCGATTACGCCGACGCCAGCCCAGAGGGCCTCGAACAAGACGTGCGCAGGATCGGCCTCTACCGGAATAAGGCCAAAAACATTCGGGCTGCCTGTCAGGCCCTCGTGGAGCAACACGGTGGAGAGGTTCCCCGAACCTTGACCGAATTGGTGGCTCTCGACGGGGTGGGGCGAAAGACTGCCAATGTCGTTCTGGGAAACGCCTTTGGCATTGAGGAGGGAGTCGTCGTGGATACCCACGTGGCGCGCTTGTCCGCACGTCTCGGGATATCCAGTGAGACGGATCCGGTGAAGATCGAGAAGCGTTGGATGTCCCTTGTACCCCGGGACCGGTGGTCGATCTTAAGTCATTGGTTGATTTGGCATGGCCGCCGCCGATGTGGTGCCCGCAAACCGGACTGCGCCGGGTGCGAGATTCGGCCCCTCTGTCCCTCCATGACCGGCTCGGCGGACGAGCGGAAGACGGTCGCCCAGGCGTCGATCCCAAAACCTACGCCAGAATCTCACGAACCGGGGCAGCCGACTCGACGCCGGTCAAACGCTGGTCGAGTCCCTGGAATTTGAAGGTGAAGCGTTCGTGATCGATCCCGAGGCGGTTTAGGATGGTGGCGTTCAGGTCGTTCAGATGCACCGGGTTTTCCACGGGGCTGTAGCTGAAATCATCCGTTTCACCATGGCTCACTCCGCCTCGAATGCCACCACCGGCCATCCACATGCAGAAATTGCGTGGATGATGATCGCGTCCGTAGTCGTCACGGGTCAGTTTGCCCTGAGAATAGACCGTGCGACCGAATTCCCCACCCCAAACGATCAAGGTTTCGTCCAGGAGACCGCGCTCTTTCAGGTCCTTCACCAGACCGGCGGTGGCTTGATCGATGTCCTTGCACTGGGCTCGAATCTCGCTGGGCAGGCTTCCATGCTGATCCCAGCCCCGGTGCAGAATCTGGACGCATCGGACTCCGCGTTCGACCATCCGGCGGGCCAGCAGGGTACTGGCGGCATAACTTCCCGGTTTCATCACATCCGGGCCGTAGAGGTCGAGCGTCGCCTTGGATTCTCCTTTGAAATCGACCAAATCGGGAACACTCGCCTGCATCCGGAAGGCCATCTCGTATTGGGCGATACGGGTGAGTGTTTCGGGGTCTCCAAATCGTTCGTGAGTGGAATCGTTGAGGGTATGGAGAGCGTCGAGCATGGTCCGACGGTCGGAGCTGCTGACTCCGGGCGGATTCTGAATGTAGAGCACGGGGTCCCCGACGGATCGGAGTGCCACCCCGTTGTAGCGTCCTGGCAGGAATCCGCTGCTCCACATGCGCGTGAAGAGGGCCTGTGCGGCTGATTTGGACGACCAGGTGGGCGTGAGGACCACAAACGCGGGGAGGTCGTTGTTTTCGCTGCCCAAGCCGTAGGCGAGCCACGAGCCGAGGCTGGCCTTCCCGGAGACCTCGCTGCCGGTCATGACGAAGGTACACGCCGGGTCGTGATTGATGGCGTTGGTATGAACGGTCTTAATCAGAGCGATATCGTCGACGATGCCCGCCGTGTGGGGGAGCAGTTCACTGATCCAGCGGCCACAGTTTCCAGCTTGATGGAACTGGAACATCGAGGGAGCGACGGGGAACCGGTTCTGACCGGAGGTCATTGTGGTGATGCGCTGACCTTGGCGAACGGAATCCGGAAGGTCCTTGTCGAAGTAATCGACCAAGCGGGGTTTGTAGTCCCAGAGGTCCAATTGCGACGGAGCCCCGTTCATGTGCAGGTAAATCAGGTTCTTCGCTTTGGGCGTGAAGTGAGGGAATCCTGGCAATGGAGGGTGGACCCGTTCGTTCGGCGACGTCGGTGAACCGAGAAGTTGACCACTCAGACGGCGGGCACCCATCAAGGCCAGCGCCATGCCGCCCAGTCGAAACCCGGAGTTTCCGAAAAACTGGCGACGGGTTTGGTTGAGTTGAAACTCGTGGAACGGATTCATGTTCAGTTACGGGTGATGGTTTCGTCGAGATTCAGCAGAAGATTGGCCGTGAGCGTATAAGCTGCCAGTTCTGTTGCGGACAGCGAGGAATCGGGTTTCGATTCCCCAAACGTGATCACCTGCTGCGCGGCGGCGTTGTCTCCCTGATACCGGGAGAGGTGCAGCTCGAGCGCGTTGGTGACAATCTGAAGTTCCCGGGGGGTGGGGCGTCGGGATAAAACGGTGAGGTAGCCAAAAACAAGCCGATCTTCCACCCCCGGACCTCCTTCCTTCAACATTCTCTCCGCCAGTCCGCGGGCCGCCTCAAAATGCTGGACGTCATTCATCAGTTGAAGGGCTTGAAGAGGGGTGTCCGTCCGATCCCGACGGGGGCACGACTGCTCCCTGCTGGGGCCGTCAAATGTTCCCATGAACGGGGGAGGGGCCGTCCGTTTGATGAAGGCATACAGGCTTCGGCGGTAGAGCGCCGAACCCGAATCCTGCTTGTACTCGCGGGTATTGGAACCGGAGTAGGCCACGGGTTCCCAGATATTCGGGGGTTGATACGATTTTACCCCGGGGCCGCCAAAGGTCAGGTCCATGAGCCCCGAAACAAACAGGGCATTGTCGCGAAGTTGTTCGGCATCGAGTCGGAACCGGGGACCCCGGGCCAGCAGTCGGTTTTCCGGGTCCCGCTGCAGCAGGTCACTCTCGACACGTGAGGATTGGCGGTAGGTGGATGAGGTGAGCAACTGCTTCACCAGGCGCTTCACATTCCAACCGTTATCGCGAAAATCGGAGGCCAGCCAGTCCAGCAATTCCGGATGGCTGGGAGGCTCGCCTTGGGACCCGAAGTTATCGGAGGTTTTGGCGAGGCCGGTGCCAAAAAACTGCTGCCAGAAGCGATTGACGGTCACTCGGGCGGTAAGCGGATTTTCAGCACTAACGAGCCATTCTGCGAGGTCCAATCGAGTGGGATTGTTGGTGTTCGGAAGCGGCGGTAGGACCGCCGGGACATTGCGGAAAACTCGTTCCCCCGGGCGATCGTAGGCTCCCCGGATCATGACAAAGCTCTCACGGGGCCTTTCAAGGTCACGGAAAATGAAGGATTGCGCGATGCCTTCGTTGTAGTCGTTGTAGCGCTTGCGGGCTGCGGCCACGCCATCATTCAAAGGGGCAAAGACGGGCTGAGTGAGGGTGCAAACCCGGCTGAGAAAATGGTTTCTCAGGGTCGCCACCTGGTCGGGAGTCCGCTGGGCAGCGGCCACTTCCTTGAAAATTTTTCGAATTGGTTCAGGCAGGTCAGCGGAATCTTTTCCGTCATTCGCCGCAGTCCACGCGAGGAATGACTGGAGGATATCATGGGCGGGGTCCACATGCCGCATCAGTCCGGCCTTGTCCCAATACATCAGGCCGCCTGATTGGGTGAAGGCCAGTCCTTTGATCTTGTCGCCGGGCTTGAGTCCCAGCCGGTCGGCCTCGGCCTCCAGTCGAACCCATTCGGCGGTGTCGGGAAGTTCGCCCACGATAACCCGGCTCGCCTTTCCCTTTTCGCCCCAATTGATGGCGTCCGGATCGCCCCAAACGGCACGATGCTCCCAATCTCCGGTATTGAATTGCAGCATGACCTCGGCGGGTGGATTGGCCGGGTCGAGGTATACATAGGCGAACAGGGTCGCGTGCGAGGGAATCGTCAGGGACGGCGTGGCCGTCTCGAACACATCCTGCACTCCGGTTGTGGCCCGGTGTTGCAGTGAGCTCTTGCCGGAGAGAACGGGAAACGGATAGGTGACGAATTGCGGGGGGCTCTGTGGGCTGAACCCGACGGGGACAGCGTCCTCCAGCCAGACCGTCTCCTCGTCATGAGCCACGGGCGGCGGCGTCAAGCTCGCCGGGTCGACGTATTCGACCGATTTCAGGGCGTCAGCGATGCGCGTTTCCGCTCGGCCGATTTCAGCTTGAAGCTCTCGAAGGCGTTGTTCCTCCGTTTCACCCTTGATTTGGACCAGCGGAGCTGTTCGCAGCGCATTCCCGTCCATGGCCGGGTCTGCGGCACTATGAAAAAAAGCATAGAGGGAATAGAATTCCTTCTGTGACAGGGGATCATACTTGTGATCATGGCAGACGGCGCAACCGGCCGTAAGCCCCATCCAGGTTTGAACGGTGGTGGCGGTGCGATCGACGGCGTATCGGAATATCCATTCCGCGTCGATGGACCCCCCTTCACCGGTGGTGACATTACAACGGTTGAATCCGGTGGCCACCAGTTGTTCCGTGGTGGGTGACGGCAACAGGTCGCCGGCCAGCTGTTCGATGGTGAAGCGATCGAACGGCAAGTTTCGATTGAACGCCTTGACCACCCAATCCCGGTATGCCCACATCTGGCGTTCATTGTCGAGATGCATCCCGTGAGTGTCGGCGTAGCGGGCGACGTCCAGCCAATGTTTCGCCATGTGTTCGCCAAAGTGGGGTGATGCGATGAGGCGGTCTACCAACCGTTCATAGGCGGTGTCTGATTCGTCCTCGAGATATTCCTGCACCTCGGACGGAGTCGGTGGCAGGCCACGAAGGTCGAAACTCAGCCGTCGAATCAAGGTCTCCCGGTCGGCTTCCGGGGCAGGGGAAAGTCCTTCGTCCGCCAGTCGCGTCGCGATAAATCGATCCACTGGATTTTCAGCGGCCACCTGGGGGATGGCGGGGCGCGCGATGCCTTCAAACGCCCAATGTTTTTGATAAGGTGCCCCGGCTTCAATCCATCGTTTCAAAATCTCCTTCTGGGCAGGAGTGATGGATTTGTGGCTTTCGGGCGGCGGCATCACGTCGTCTTTGTCGGTGCTGTTGAGCCGATGCCAGAGCTCGCTGCCTTGAAGGTCACCGGGCTTGATGGCGATCTTGCCATCCTTGTCCGGCGCAAAGGCTCCTTCTGCAGTATCAAGGCGAAGCCCCGCCTTTCGCTTCTTCGAGTCGAAGCCATGGCAGGCGAAGCAATTGTCGGACAGGATGGGGCGAATATCGCGATTGAAAAGAGGCGCACCGGTGGTCGCGCCCGCGCTCACGACTGGGGCTGTCAGTCCAATCACAAGCGTCAATCGAATCCAGAATCGGGGGGAGATGGCATCCATAGGCTTCGCGCGACGATCCTACGCCGCGGCATGGATGCTGCAACCGTGAAGCGGGAGAGAATTTTGGGTGCGTTGCCCGGAAGAAAGCCGTCTGAAAGGGGCTGTCGACGAACAATGGCTCATTCCCTGTTCCAACGATGAACTTGTCATTCGCAGAAGGGGCGGACAATACTCGCTTGATCTGCTTTCGGTCCTTTTTTCGCACAACCCATTCAAACTCCATCCCAACTTCCCAGTCCGATCATGAAAGGTGCTCATCTCCAAGCTAACGCCGCCGCATCCATTCTTGCGTCCATCGCGCTTCTTGTCGGATGCGCCACCTCCCCGGAAGTCCCGCAACGCCGAAGTCTTGCCACCATCAAGGCGGATCAGATTGCGACCACACCTGACCAGGCATTGGAGCTACTCCGCGAAGGCAACGCGCGCTTTGTCTCGGGAAAGCCAGTCCGACGGGACGTGCTTCACGACCAAAAAATCACCGCTGCCGGTCAATATCCGCATTCGGTGATCCTTGGGTGCATTGATTCCCGGGTGCCAGCCGAAGTCGTCTTTGATACCGGGCTGGGCGATATCTTCAACGCCCGGGTTGCGGGGAATATCGCCGACCCGGACCTTGTCGGAAGCATTGAATTCGCCTGTGCCGTATCCGGGGCCAAGCTGGTCCTTGTCGTGGGGCACTCCAATTGTGGTGCGGTGAAGGGGGCATGTGACGGTGTCCAGTTGGGAAACCTGACGGGATTGCTGGAGAAAATCCGGCCTGCTGTGGCTGCCGTCCGGGATATTCCCGGGGAACACAATTCGAAAAATCACGCATTTGTTGAGGCAGTGGGCGAATTGAATGTTCGCCAGACGCAGGCGCAGATTCGAGAGATGAGCCCAGTCCTCCGGGAGCTGGAGCAGGCGGGCAAGATCAAGGTGGCCGGTTGCATCTACGATTTGGAAACAGGCCACGTTCGGTTCTTGTCCGAAGTACGGCCCTGACATTTGGCATCGCTGCTCGTTAGAATGCTGTAGGCGGGTGAAGTCCGATTTAGAGCGAAGCTGGGTCGGATTTAGGTCGTGCCCCTCAGAAAACTACTGATTCGCCCTTGGAAAAACCCTGCGATTGCGACTAGGAGACCGACGAGCGTCTCTCAGGGATTTCCTCCTGCAATCAAGGAAAAGTCGGAGATAAGAACAGCCGCTCCGCCTATGGATGAGTGGGCCGGTCTGGGCGTAACCTGAGGACCGTTCGAGCTGCTGGCTGGAATCCGACAGGAGGCAATCCTCCGTCGTTCAGGGGTTTGGATCATCGCTGAATGTCGGGCCGCCGGTTTCGGATTTAAATACCAATAACAACTATTAACATGATGAAGCGAATCACAGGTGTTTCCGTCATCGGTGGGCTCCTCTGCGGCGGAACGGCCTTCGCCCAAAGTATTGCTCCGTTTGCCACGACCTTTGGCCCATTGCACAACGCCGGCGATTTTGATGGCTCGCCCGTCTTGACGGTTTACGGATCTCAACGAATTGACACCATTGTCAATTTTGGTGCGGCAGTGACGTTGACCCCGTCGTATGGAACCCCCGCAGGTTCGACGGAAACGTACACCGTCAAATGGAACCATGTGATTCTCACTCTCCAATCGGCGAGTGGTTCGCTGAGTGCCGAGCCTGCAATTCTGGACTTGGGCACCATCTCGAAAACATTCACCGTCACGTTGCCCGACGTTCGTCCTCCGGGCTCCTACGCCAGCTACACCTTTAATTTTTCGGTCAACAAGGTGTTTCGCATCGATTACAATCTGGCCGGTGCTCCTCTCAACACCGATAACTTTATCGTGACTGTCGACACGATCAGCAACCCGAAATTTTCGGGTGGAAAAACCCAAAGCGGCAGTTCGACTGTGACGGTTGGTGGAAAAATCACTGCGGTCAATGCCAGTGCCCCTCCCATTCCTGAGCCAGCGGAATATGCTGCTCTTTCCGGGTTGGGCCTCCTCGGTTTTGCATTCTTGCGCCGTCGCCAGGGTTGATTTCATCCTGAGATAAAATCTCTTGAGGCCGCTCTCCCTGAGAGCGGCCTTTTTTGTTTGTTTCAGCAGAATGTTGTCATGGTTTGTCGGGAATTTACTCTCCCTTTACAAATCTTCCGACGATGAACACACGGGCTTTACACGGGCCTGGTCCAGTGAGTTCACACAACTCCACTTCAACCCAAATTTCGATGAAACGCTCCTGCTTATTAGCCTGCCTCGTCCTCTCGACCACGGCCTCCCAAGCGGCCAACCCCCGGATTGACTCCTGGATGACGGACCGTTCCGGAGTCTATGCCCGCATTTACACCAATGCGGCTGCTCAGGCCAGCCGGTCCAGCGCCACCACGTGGAGCAACGGCACACAATCGCAATCGCTTCCCGCCTATTCCGGAGTCCAGGAGATCACTTCCTCCAGCGACTGGGTCTACATTCGCACCACTGGACTGGGTTTCCATACCATGGGTCCGTGGTCGGTGGGATTTCCCAATCTGCCGGCCAATCAACACGGCTACTATCGCTTTCCACTCAATCCAACTATACCCACCGCCGGAACTGCAAAGACTCTGACGGGCAACGGGACGATTGGATTTTTTGTCGACGGAGTCGCCATGTTTGACTCACGCGATGCCCATTATTGGAATGGCACCACCGATGATGTGGGCGGTACCGGTGACTGGAATCGCGAGGCGTATGTGAATGAGGGGGCCACCTTCGATCCGGCCTACGCCCACCAGGAGAACACTGGGACCTATCACTACCATGCCAATCCTGTCGCCCTGAGGTATCTCCTCGGAGACCATGTCGCCTTTGATTCGTCGACACAGACCTATTCCGAAATGACCAATCCGGCGGTTCGTCATTCGCCCATTCTCGGCTGGGTGGCTGATGGTTACCCGATTTACGGTCCGTACGGCTATTCTGTTGCCACCAATCCTGCCAGCGGTATTCGGCGAATGTTGTCCGGCTACCATCGGAGAGACGGTGGCAAAAACACCGACAATTTATCCGTGACCGGGCGCAAGTTGCTGCCGGCATGGGCAACCCGGCTGTACTCGTCCGGCGGCACAATTACCGGTCCGGATGTCTCCAGCACCTACCCACTGGGGCGCTACATGGAGGACAATGCCTATCTAGGCGATTTGGGTTATTCTCAGGGGACGGATTTCGATCTCGATGAGTCGAATGGTCGATTCTGTGTGACACCCGAATTCCCCAATGGGACCTATGCCTACTTTGTCTGCATTGCGGCAGATGGCACGCCGGCGTTTCCCTATAACATTGGAAGAGCCTATTATGGGACGGTGACCGCAGGGCGCGTGACATCCTTGACTGAAACGGTTTCTACGAATTTCGCGGGCGGACCCGACTCTCCGATTGTTGCGGAGGTTTCCAGTGTCCGGGATGGGACGGTTGCGCTCGTCTGGAGAGCGGTGGAGGGGGGCACCTATCAGGTTGACACGAGCTCTCAGCTGAAGAATTGGAGCACCGCAGCAACCGGTGTGGCCGCCGTGGCAAATGCCGGCGGGACCAACATCGCCATTGCGGCTCCTGCGGTCTTCTTCCGGGTCAAATTGACGGCTCTGGCCAGCTACGATTCAGTGACCAACAGTTCCAGCAATACGGGCGGTGGCGGTGGTCCGGGCGGCGGTGGTGGCAGCCCCAGTCTTGACCACATCACGCCGACAGTTGGTGTACGAGGTGTGGAGGTCATGGTGACCTTTGCCCTGGGTTCCATGGCTCCGCCGCCTGCCGTTCAACCGAAGTCAGCATCCCTGGGAACGATTGCCGGAACGAAGGTCTCCCGAAGTGGTTCCAACGTCACAGCAACCTTTGCGATCCCGGCAACGGCCACTCCGGGAGCCGTTACGGCCTCGGTTGTCTTCCCGGGTCCACCTGGAATGGGGGATGTGACCTTCAGTCTGGCCAAAGGCTTCACCATTCAATGAATTCACACGGGCGCTGTTGTCATGTTTCCATGGAAACCCCGCGTCTTCGCGATCTTGTCCCGGCCTTCCTTCTGGCATGGGTCGGGTTTTCGTTGGAGATATCGCGGGTTCAAGGCACTTCGTTGACGGTTGCCTTCGAACCCCGATGGGGCGAGGTGTCCGTGCGCCCCGGAGAGTGGTATGACCTGGCCATGGATGGCTCCTCCCGATCGGTGGATCGATTGGACGGCCTATTCTCCGGGTTTCAAATGCTCACCGGGGATGGCAAATGGATTCCGGCAACCGCACAGGTGGGATGGATGAGCCTCGGTCAGAATCGGACGGAGTTGACTTTGACCAACCTTCCGACCGGCACTTACCAGGCTCTTCGATTTGATCTGGGACTTCCGCCAGAGATCAATCATGCAGATACGGCATCGTATGGTCCTCAGAATCCTCTCAATCCATCGTTGAACGGTCTTCATTGGAGCTGGCAGGGCGGCTATGTTTTCCTGGCGTTGGAGGGACATTGGCGGGCTGCGGGAGGCAAAGAGGGAGGCTACTCCTATCATCTCGCCAATGATTGTAGTCGCAGGACTTTTGAGCTTCCGATGCGCCTCGACTTAACAAATCGGGCCCGCCTCACCCTTGGACTGCGGCTGGACCAAATATTCGCCGGACGTCAGCCCATTGCTCCCCTCGACGAAAATGCCTCCACTCACTCGCGCACCAATGATTTGTTGGCGGAGCGTATCCTCGGAAATTTGAACCAGGCATGGACGTTGGAGATTCAACCGGGCGAATCCACAGCCGTCCAACCCCTGGCCTTATCCAGCAAGGTCTTCATGGCCTCCAATGCCCCGCTCCATCGGTTTCAAATGCCCCGTAGCTTTCCGCAGCCGACGCTTCCCCGGGACAATCCACTCACGGAACCGGGTGTTGCCCTGGGCAAGGCGCTATTCGCCGACACTCGGCTCTCCGGAAACAATTCGCAGTCCTGCGCTTCGTGTCATCGGATGGAAGCTGCCTTTTCCGACGCACCCCGCCGCGTGAGCCGCGGGTCCGAGGGGGGCGAAGGTCAGCGGAATGCCATGGGTTTGTTCAATCTTGCCTGGCAGACCAACTTCCTCTGGGACGGTCGGGCTCGTTCGCTCCGTGAACAAGTACTCGCTCCCATCCAGAATCCCGCCGAGATGCATGCTTCGCTGGACGCCGTCACGAATCGATTGGCGGAGGCAGGATACGGTCCGGCGTTCGAGGCTGCGTTCGGCACGGGTGAAATCGACCCGGATCGCATGGCCCGGGCGCTGGAGCAATATCTCCTGACTCTGGTCTCAGGTCATTCCCGATTCGATAGGGTGCAGGCGGGAATAGAGAAGCCAACCGCGGAGGAAGCCCGCGGTTTTCAATTGTTTTTCACGGAATATGATCCACGCCATGAGCAATTCGGAGCGGACTGTTTTCATTGCCATGGTGGAGCCCTGTTCAGTGATTTTGGCTTCCATAACAACGGGCTCGATGATCTCCAAAATGCAAGGGACGACGGACGCGGTGCCATGACTGGACGTGGGACGGACAAGGCCAAGTTCAAGACGCCCTCCTTGCGTAATGTGGCGGTGACCGGCCCCTACATGCACGATGGCCGATTTGCGACGCTGGAGGAGGTCGTCGGGCATTATGTCAGCGGAGTAAAGCGCTCGGAAACCCTCGATCCGAACCTCGCCAAACATCCCGAGGGGGGCGTTCCTCTATCAAAGGAGGATCAAAAGGCACTCGTCGCCTTCTTGAAGATGCTGACCGAGGAGGAACTGAACCCTGTCGTCGCAGGGCGTTAGTCTGTGCCTGGGAGAAGGGCCGCCCGACCCGGGAACTCGGACGTCTCGTCCGAAGCAGGTTGCGGAGTGCTTTATGCGGCAGGGGTGGTCTACCACCGGGCGAGACGCCCGGGCTCCCGGGCGAAGGCCGCCAGCTTACCGCAGCAATCCCAGCTCGCGGTTGGCGGCCCGGAGGCGGCGTGTCAGGCTGAGGGTCAGACTCTTGAGCAATTTGATCCGGATTTCAGGATATCGTCGTCCCAGAAGCTCCAGTTCCTGCGCGGTGATCACATCGCACTCCACATCGGTGTCGGCTACGACGGTGGCGGAGCGGGGGGCTCCATCGATCACCGCCATTTCGCCAAAGGTCATTCCTGGCCCCATGGCTGCCAATCGCTTTCGGGTTCCAGTTTCCGTCTGAATAATCACACTGACCTCGCCTTGTGCCAGAAAGAACATTTCGTGGGCCGGGTCTCCCGCCTTGAGAATGATCTCTCCCGACCGGAAGCTTCGACGTTGAAGAGAGGCAGAGAAGATCGCGTATTCATCCGCGTCAAGGTCCTGGCAGAGTTCGTAGGCGGGAGTTGCCGGGGGCGTTGTGTTGAGGCGGGTAACGGTGAGTGAGGCCAGTAGCGCGTTCTCGCACCATTCCAGGGCCATATCATTGTCATCGGCGGTTCGGAAAATCAGTTCCCGTTGCGTTCCAAGCCGGGCAGTCATGTACCGGCGTAATAAGGACAGGTGATGGGAATGGCTGAAGACGACGGACTTGGCCTGTTTGTGGGCCTTGAGCAGCAATTCGTGAAACAGCCAGCAGGCGCTTTCACTGAGGTTTAATACCCGGCGCAAATCCAGAATGAGGAAGGCCATGCCATCAAAGCTTTCGATGATGTCTCGGACAACCGATTCTGCTGTGGAAAAACTGAGTTCCCCTTGCAATTGATAGACATAAATCCGGGCACCAAATTCCCTCAGTAGGCCACGTTGGTCGGCAGGACGACTCCGGTTGGACGAGAAATCCGTTCCACCCGCCTTGAGACGAATGGCCGAGGGCCCGGTGGATGCCCGATTAAAAAGGTGAAGATCGCAGTGACGCGACAGAGCATCGCAAACCTTGATGCCCCGCACGCTGTTGCCCCAGGTGTTGAGTGGCGGCGAAAACACCCCAATGCCCAAGTGGCCAGGCAGTACGGCAATAATTCCGCCCGCCACGCCACTCTTTGCCGGCATCCCCACTGAATACATCCATTCGCCAGCGGCGTCGTACATGCCACACGAGCCCATGATACTGAGAACGTTTTCGACGTATTCCCCCCGGATCGCCCGTTTCCCGGTGACGGGATTAACGCCGCGGTTCGCCAGGGTCGCCGCCATTAATCCCAGATGACGGCAGGTGACCGTGACCGAGCACTGCTGGAAGTAGGTTTCAACCGCCGGAATGGGGTCCTCAGTGAGTATGCCGAAATTGCGGAGCATGTAGCCAATCGCGCGATTGCGGTGGCCGGTTTCGCTTTCGGATCGGTAGACGGATCGGTCATAGTCGAGTTGGCTACCCGCATAAAGCGACAGCGTGTTGAGGATGGACTTTAACTTGATTGCCGGGGTGTCTCCGGCGACCAGCGAGGTTGAGGCAATGGCACCTGCGTTGATCATGGGGTTCAACGGTCGCCCCGTTCCAGCCTCCAGGCTGATCGAATTGAACGGATTGCCGGTTGGTTCAAGCCCCACCTTTTTCAAGACTTCAACTCGCCCATGCTCCTCCAGAGCCATTCCGTAGACAAACGGTTTGGAAATGGACTGGATGGTGAACGGGATTTGGGAGTCCCCAACCTCGTAGACCGCGCCGCTGGCGGTGACCAGACAGATTCCGAACCAATTGGGGTCGGCCTTCGCAAGTTCCGGGATGTAAGTGGCAACGGACCCTTCCGAGATACCGGCAAATTGGGTATGCAGGTCCTCCAGGTAATCCTGAACGGGGGAAGTCTCGGTGATTTGTTTCAACAGATTTCGGGCAAGGATGTCTTCCGGGCCGGTTCAAAAGCAAGCTCCTCGCTTCCAAGGCCGGAATCCAGACTTGCCACTGAGACGCTGAATGCGGCCCACTTACGGGCAGTCTCCCTATCGTCATGTCCCGATTCTTCTTTTTTCGCTGGTGGCTTGCGGTGTCCCTGGCCTGCATTGGGTGGATCGACGCCGATGCGGCCAAGATCGTCGCGATTGCCGGGCCAATCACCGGCCACCCCAAGGAGGCGCATGAGTACGAGAAAGTGGCTGTTCTGCTCAAGGAATTGATCGAGACCTCACCCAATTTAGGAGGCCATCCGCAGGTGGAGTTCCATTTCAATGGGTGGCCGACAGACCCCCGAACGCTTGATGATGCTGACACCATCGTCATGGTGGGGGACGGTGGCGACCATCGGGAGCAGGACCATCCCTTGTACGTCGGCGACCGACGCGAACAGTTCGCCCGGCAAATGAAGCGAGGCTGTGGCTGCGTGTTCCTCCACTGGAGTACCTTTCATCCGTCCCGGTTTCACCAGGAGACCACCGAATGGGCGGGGGGCTATTTCGATTACGAGACAGGCTCCACCGCGAATCACTGGTATTCGGCCATCCAAACGTGGAATGCCATCGCCCGCCCCGTGGCTGGTCATCCGATCGTCAGCGGGGTGCGTCCGTATCAGGTACCCGAGGAATTCTACTACCGGATCAGGTTTCGGGAGCCGGATTCCCGCCTGTCGCCCATTCTGGTGACGCGGCCCCCGGGGGAGTCCATCGACTTTGCGGTTGCCTGGGCGGTCGAACGGGAAAATGGCGGGAGGGGCTTTGGAACGACTGGGGGGCATTTTTTTACCAACTACTGGCAGCCGGACTTTCGGAAAATGGTTTTGAATGCCATCGCCTGGTCCGCCCATTTGGAGGTGCCCGCCAACGGTGTCGAGTCCGAGCCATTGAAACGGGTCCGGGTGTTGCTGGTGACCGGTGCCAATCATCCGGCCCACGATTGGCGGGCCGTGACGGCCGCCTTGGTCCCGGTCCTCGAACAGGACCCGCGATTCGTGGTCACCGTGACCGAGAATCCGGAGGAACTCGCCAAGCCGGGCTTTCTTTCCCCGTACGATCTGGTGGTCTGGAATTACGTCAATTGGGAGCGTGCCGGTCTCAGTGCGTCTGCCCGGGGACAGTTCCTGGAATATCTACATCGGGGGGGCGGACTCTCACTGGTTCATTTCGCAGCCAGCGCCTTTCATCCTTCGATACCGGGAACCGCCCCTGCGGACGCATGGCCGGAATGGTCGGAAAAAATCGCCGCCCGGGTTTGGGAACATCGTCCCCCTTCACCCAGCGGCCATGACTCCTTTGGACCGTTTGAAGTTCATCCGACGGGGCTGAATCATCCGATAACCGAAGGGTTGGCCGCCTTTCCGACCGAGGATGAGCTCTACTTTCATCAGGCGGGAACCGTGGCGGTGGAACCTCTCGTCACTGCCCATTCGAAGGTGACAGGTCGTGAGGAACCATTGGCATGGGCCTACAATGATGAAAAGGCGCGGGTCTTTGAAACCGTGTTGGGCCACAGCGACGTTTCCATTTGGGCTGCGGCGAGGTTGATTCGTCGGGGAAGTGTCTGGGCCGCCGGCTTGAAGCAATTGGGGTTTGATCCTCCAACGGAAGGACTGTCGAAGACCCTCTGGCGCGATGGGAGCCAATGGACGCCCGCGAAATCGGCAGCCCGGGCAGCCGCTCCTGCGGCGACTCCGCTGGTGCCGACGGGCAAGCTGCCGACCAATTCCACTCCGGCTCCTTCAACCGCACCGACTCCCAACCCCACCGCAAACCCCGCCCCGGAGAGTCCACAGGTTCCCACACCGGGCACGCCCAAGGTTTCTGGTCGTGAGGCCTCGACCCAGGGCGAGTCGGATTGGGTGGACAATCGCTGGCAACAAACCGACGTAGGCCCGTTTTTGGCCTCTAATTTGCGACTGCCCGATACCACCATTGCCAAAGGCCTGAGTATTCAGGTGGGAAATCGGCGCGAAGGGGCCGTCGCTTATGACCTGGAATCGGGGACATGGAGGGCGGCTTGGATGGAAAGATTTCTCGATTTTGAAGCCGGTCGATTTGGGCTGATCGGCGCTCCCAGTCCGGGCGGCAATCTCCTTTCATTGGGCCTCGGCATGCCCACCTGGCCGGGCTCTGTCGTGCACTATGAAGGCCTGCGTCGAACAGCGTCCCGGACAATACTTCACTTCACGGTGGATGGAACCCAGGTTCTCGAATCACCAGGGCTCCGAACCACGCCCGGCGGTGCCATTTTCCTTCGGGAGTTTCAAGTGGCTCCCCATTCCCAGCCCATACGACTTCACCTGTCCCACGCTTTGGTGGATCCAACCCAGGTGGACCCCCTTCGGCTACCGGAAACGTTCAGAAATTTCTACCCAGATGCCCAGGTGTTCGGTGTGTTGCAACACCCAGGGGATTCAGCCCATCTGGCTGCGGTGGCGGTCCGGATGTGGCCACCCGGAGGCGGGCCGATGGCTGTACCATGGACGGACCTGGAGGAATCGACCAATACCTGGACCATTCTGGTACCACCTTCCGAACAGCCACAGGAATTTGTCGCCGCAGCCTGGACGGCAAGGTCAGGTAGTGGTGACCCATCCGCCGTGATTGAGCAGATGCACGCATTGGCGTTATCCAACGCCCCCGCCATACCGGACTGGCTGGCGCAGATTCCAAGACGGTGGCCTGATCTCTTAACCCACGGACAACTGGGTGCCACCAACGACCTGATGGCGGTCGACACCTTGACCCTTCCGTACGACAATCCCTCGCATGCCCTTCTTTTTGCCTCGGGAATTGATTTCGGCATGCCGGGTGAAGCCTTCATTTGCACCATCCACGGGGATGTCTGGCGGGTCACCGGCATCTATGACTCCCTCAAAGAGCTCAAGTGGCAACGCTTCGCTACAGGTCTCTTTCAACCCTTGGGCCTGAAAGTGCGCGACGGCAAGGTGCTGGTGCTCGGACGGGACCGGATCACCCGCCTTCATGACCTCAATAACGACGGCGAGGCAGATGAATATGAAAGCCTTACGGACTCCATCACCACCTCCACCGGTGGGCATGACTATGTGACCTGCCTGGAGGCGGATGCCCGCGGCAACCTGTACTACACCGATCCCCTGGGAGTCCACCGGGTCAGTCCGGATGGACGCACCAACGAAACGGTGGCAACCGGATGGCGAAACCCGAATGGCTTGGGGGTGCGCTCGGACGGCTTGATCACGGTGGCACCGCAACAAGGGACCTGGACGCCGTCCTCCCAAATATCCGAAGTTCGAACGGGCGGATATTATGGCTTCCCTGGCCCCCAGGTGAGCGCGGAGCGTCCCTTCGGTTATGACGAGCCGTTGTGCTGGATTCCCCATAGTGTCGACAATTCCAGCGGTTCCCAGGTCTGGTTGCCCGAGGGTGTCTGGGGACCGTTGGGTGGGCACATGTTGCATTTGAAGTGGGGACGCTGTGGATTGATGGCCGTGTTGCGGGACACGGTGCAAGACCGCGCCCAAGGGGCGGTTTTCAACCTGCCGGTCAAGTTCCTCAGTGGTCCCAACCGGGCGTCCTTCAATCCCCGGGATGGAGCCCTTTATGTGGCTGGAAGTACTGGCTGGCAGACCAGCGCCATCCGGGATGGATCGCTTCAACGCGTCCGATGGCTCGGGCGAAAGACCCTGATGCCGGTGGCGTGGCACGCGCGAACCAATGGATTGGAAGTGACCTTCAACGAGCCATTGCACCGGGAGACGGCGGAGGACATCGGGAGTTATGGGATTCAACAATGGAATTACCGCTATACCTCGGACTACGGTTCCAAAGATTGGTCGGTGGCTAAACCTGACCAAGAAGGGCATGATGAGGTTGCCATCAAGAGCGTCCACCTGTCCGCCGATGGTCGCACTGTCCGCCTTGAAACAGATCCGCTTAAACCGGTGATGCAGATGGAGTTAAAGTGGAACCTGGACGGCAT
Organism: uncultured Verrucomicrobiota bacterium; assembly: GCA_903896505.1. Lineage (GTDB taxonomy): Bacteria > Verrucomicrobiota > Verrucomicrobiia > Limisphaerales > UBA9464 > CAILNN01. The sequence goes on from CAITXU010000124.1 coordinate 23,448, forward strand.
CGACGGGGTTTCCTCCCGCCAACAGATGTGGTTGACCCTGAACCGGTTGGATGCTGCCTTTCCCACCACTCGCTAGCGCAGCCGTGTCCAGGCGGTGATGACCTATGGAGAGCGGTTCCCAATCGAAGCGGTCGATGGATGTCGGCCGCACCAGCCCGTTTTCGGTTGTCACCTGGCAGAAGGGAAAAGGGGGGCAACGCAGAGCCGACGCGGTGGTCGTCGAGGAACCGCTGGAAATCCGGGTCGATACCCGGTCTCTCGCCGTCACGATGCGGACGCCCGGCCACGATACCGAACTGGCCGTGGGCTATCTCCTTTCCGAAGGCATCATTCGGTCGGCATCGGATATCGCCGATGTCCGCCCATACCCGCGCAATAAACTCGGCAATGTTCTCGATGTCCTGCTTACGCCTGGCGTTGATTGGGATGCGCAACGGTTGGTGCGACCGGGTGTGATTTCCTCCAGTTGCGGTCTGTGTGGGAAGACGACGCTGGAAGCCGTCCGACAGCGCTTTGGAAGGGTTCAACCGGGTCCAATGGTGCCGGGGGACTTCTTTTATACGTTATCGGAGCGCCTTCGGGCAGCCCAGGAAACCTTTTCTTTGACCGGTGGGCTTCATGCGGCGGGGCTATTTGATCAGGAAGGTCGGCTTCTGATGGCCCGGGAGGACATCGGTCGCCATAACGCGTTGGATAAGGTCCTCGGACGGGCACTTCTGGATGGTTTGCTGCCGCTCCATCACCATGTCCTTCTGCTGAGTGGGCGGGTGTCGTTCGAAATGATGCAGAAATCCCTTGCCGCCGGTATACCCATCGTCGCGGCGGTGTCAGCACCGTCCGGGCTGGCGGTGGAATTCGCGCGAAAATCCCGGCAGACCTTGATTGGTTTTCTGCGGAACGATCGGTTCAACGTGTATTCAGGTCATGGGAGGATCGGGCGTCCCGGGAAGGACACCCGCCCCTCTCGAGCGCCGCGCAGATCATCGTAAAAGTGGGAGGCGGATATTGGAATTGCTCCATCCGATGAATCCACTTTCCTATGTCATACCCTTTGTTAAAGGGTCTCTTCCTCGCAAACGAACAGGCTGGAAGTCGCCCCGCATTCGCGACAGGGTGAAGCGGAAAGCCCTATGCGAACGATGACGGACATTCAAATCCCATGAGCAACGCTGAATTCCAACCCACTCCCCCGGGAGACACCACCGCCAAACCCCCAAAAGGCAAGTTCAACTTTTGGCGGTGGTTCTGGCTCAGCACCATCCCGGTTTCCCTCATCTGGGTATGGCACGACTTCTATGTCCCCGCCAACCACATCACCTGGGCCAAGGATTACCCCTCGGCGCAACAGCAGTCCGTCAAGTCTGGCAAGCCGATGATCCTCTTTTTCACTGGAGTCTGGTGTGTTCCCTGTCGCGTTATGAAACGCAACGTCTGGGCGGACGCGCAGGTCGAGGAGGTGGTCAAGGCTGGGTTTGTTCCTGTGATGATGGATGTCGACGATCCCAACGCGGCTGAGACGGTGAAGCGTTACGGTGTGGTTGCCACACCGACCACGATTATCGCGGACCCCCAGGGAAAGGTCGTGGAATGGACACGAGGTGGAATGAACAAGGCCGAATTTCTTGGTCTGCTCGCAAAGGCGAATCCGGACAGGCGCTAGATTGAGGATTTCGGAACAAGATGGGCATCGCCATCACGATGGAGAAGCTCATGATGGAGCGGACTCCTCCCTTCGTGCCTCCCAGTTGAAAGAACTTTTCCTCCAAGACCAAGTTGCCAAGGTCATCGCGCAAACCTGCCGCTGCTCGAAATGATACTCTTTTCCTCGTCGCTTGATTCAGGAGCGATGCAATCTCGTCGAACATCCCTTTTCCGCCGGGGCGCTAAACGGTGGTGGACCCCAGATGTTCCCTGGCCCATTCTCTCCGCGCCTTCATGAACCCTTCTGTCCAGTCCCCGGTGGATACCATCCCCTGGAGCCGTCTGCTCAGGGACATTCATCATCGTCAGGTGCTTCCCATCATCGGTCCCGGCTTGGTGACGGTGGAGCAAGACGGGCGGCAGATTCCGTTTGGCGACTGGTTGGTGCCGGAGTTTGCGCGTCGTCTCAACGTTGAGTCCCGCGCGGGCATGACGCTGAACCGTGCGGCTTGCGCCCACCTGGTACAGAAGGGCAAGCGCAAGGACATCTATCAGGAGTTGCGCGAATTGGTCGATGAACACGCCGGACTGCCTGTTCCACGCGGTCTCACCGATCTCGCTGCCGTCCGCGATTTCGATCTGTTCATCACTTCGACTTTCGACGGATTTCTCGCCAGGGCGCTGGAACAAGTCCGCCCCGGTTGGAAGGCCAATGATCGCGGGCGGGCCGCTTTTCATCCGAACCGGCCGGTAGACCTGCCCAGTCCGTTGCCAGGCACCTTTCTGTACCATGTGCTGGGGGCCTGGGACACTTATCCAGATTTCGCGGTCTGGGAGGAGGACTACATGGAGTTTATCTGTGGTCTGTTGGAGGCCCCCAAGGACACCCGCTTGAACCTCTTCGAAAAGCTTCGCAACCGCTCGCTCCTGCTGATCGGAGCCCCATTTGACGATTGGATCGTCCGGTTCTTCCTCCGGGTGGCCAAGCAGGGGCGATTGTCCGATCTCCGTGATTCGGCTGCGGATTATCTGGCGGACCGGCCTGACCTCATGGGAGCCCCCATGGTCTTCTACTTCGACCAGGTGATTGGCTCCCCACAGATCCTTCCGGTGGAACCTGCGGTCTTCACGGCCGAGTTGCGCCGTCGCTGGGCGGAGCGCTACGACAGTGGATCTGCCGAGGAATTGCTGGAGTCGATCTCTGCCGACATGGAACGCGGCTCGGTCTTCATCAGCTATTCCCACGACGACCTGGCTGCGGCGGCCACGTTGGCAGCCGGACTCAAGGCTTCAGGCATTCCTGTCTGGCTGGACCGTCGCCGGCTTCAGGCGGGTGGCGACTGGGAACAGGCTTTAAAGCGCGCCGTAAAGAGTCGTGCCAGTCTATTCATTAGCGTGATTTCCTCCGCCACCGAGCGGAGTCCCGACCGTTTCGTTCATCAGGAGCGCCAATGGGCAGCGGAAAGGCACGTGCCCGGCATGATCTTTTACATCGCGGTGATGATTGATGGCACCACCGATCCCGTCCGCGAGCCTGCGGTCTTTTCGCGCCTGCACCGACATTCGCTGCCCGGGGGGGCGGTGACCCCTGGCTTCGCGAAGCTGGTGCATGGCTATCTGGAAGAGTTTCGCCAGAACGGGGAGGTGCTCGATGTCTAATCCCACCGTGCCCCCGCCAGCGGCACCGGCACCGCTCGTCGATGCCCAGCATCCGTGGCTGGGCCTGTTGCCGTTCAAGGAAGCGCAACGTGATTTCTTCTTCGGGCGCGATGCCGAGATCACCGAAATCCTGGGGCGAATCCGAGAGAACCTCCTGACCATCCTTTTCGGTCAGTCGGGATTGGGAAAGACCTCGCTGTTGGGAGCCGCCGTGGTCCCCGCGTTGCGGGAGACGACGTTCGCTCCCGTGCTGTTGCGCCTCGACCATGCGGTCGGTGCACCGTCGTTGCTGGAGCAGACCCGGGATGCCTTCCGGCGGGCGCTGCCCGGGATCGCCTGGCCGGAGGATGCCGCGGCGGTGACGCTTTGGGAACTGTTCCATCGCAACCCCGGTCTGCTCCCGTCGGAAGGCCCGGTGCCGGTGCTCTTGTTCGACCAGTTCGAAGAGATTTTTACCCTCGGTCGGCAGGATCGGGCACGGGAGCAGGAAGCGGCACTGTGGCTGGAGCAGGTTGCCGATCTCCTGCAGAACCGTCCACCCCGCTCGCTCGAAGATCGTTTTGCCGGGGATCGGCGTCTTGCCCGGGACTATGATTTCAGCCCGGCGAAGGCCCGCATGGTGTTCGCCTTGCGCGAAGATTACCTCTCGCATCTGGAGGGCTGGAAGTCCTCGCTGCCACTCCTGACCCAGAACCGCATGGGCCTGCACCTGCTAAACGGGCCCCAGGCGCTGGAAGCCGTTCTGGGACCAGCATCCCTGGGCGAAAGCCCATTGCTCAGCCGCGATGTCGCCGCCGACATTGTCCGCACCGTGGCGCGGGTCGAGGCGGATACACCCTTGCCCCGGATCCGGGCGGTACCGCCGCTGTTGAGCCTGTTATGTGAGCAACTCAACGCCGCCCGCCTCGCGGCCGGTGCCACGGAAATCTCGGCCGACATGGTCACCGGCCAGAGTGCCGACATCCTGCAGCGCTTTTATGTGGAGAGCTTTGCCAGCTTCCCTCCCGCGCATCGCGAGACCATCCGCGCCCTGATTGAGGATCCGCCCATGATCACCGAGGGCGGCTACCGCAACTCTCTCGTCCGCGAGGATGCCGAAGCCTACCTCGCTCAAAAGGGTGTCCCGAATCCGCGCGCGGTGTTCGACACGCTGATCCAGCGTCGGGTCATTACTGTTGAGGAAAAGGATCGGGTCCAGCGTCTCGAGGTCACCCACGACGTCCTCGTGCCCCTCCTGGTCCGCTCGCGTCGGGAACGCCGGGATCGGGTGGCCAAGGAAAAGGCGGAGCGCGCCCTGGCCGAGCAGAACGCCCAGACGCGGAAACGCCGTCTCTTCACCGCGGCCGCCCTCGTGCTCATGTTTGTCGCGGTCGCCGGTGCCCTCGTTGGTTTTCGCTCCGCCCGTGAGGCCGCCCGGCAACGAGATGAAGCCCGGTACAACGAGGGCCTGGGATGGATGCTGCGCGCCCAGGTGGCCGAAGAGCGAAAGAACCAGTATCCAGAGACCCTCCTCTACGCCGCGCAAGCCATCGGCTTCGACGGAGTCGGCCGCCCTGCCGAGGCACCTGAAGGTCTCCTGCGCTTCATCCGGCAGGATCGCAATCCGGAGGCCTACGCCGCCGCGCGGAAATGGATTTCCGATCGTCCGGCTTACCTGCCGGTGTGGGCCAGTGCCGTGGGCTCGCCGGCCACCTGTCTCAGCGTCAGTTCGGAGGGGCGATGGCTGGCCTTGGGTTCGGCAGATGGCGCGGTCCGGGTGTGGGATTTCCTGAAGGATCAGGAGAAAATCCTTTTTCCACCCGGTGTCGAAACCGTGGTTGACGTCGCCTTCCAACCTTCTGCCAAGCTTCTCGCCATCGCCGGGAAGTCGGGCATCCGGTTCTGGGATTTGGACAAGGCAGTTTTCATCCGCACAAACGACAGCGTCGTGACCCGACTGGCGTGGAGTCCTGGGGGCAGCACCCTGGCCGGGGCCGCCTCGGATGGCACCATTCTCCTCTGGAAGGGAAGCCAGCGCACGGTGGTTGTCACTGGCGCGGAAGCACCAGCCACCAGCCTCGCTTACAGCCCCGATAACTCCCTGGTCGCCGCCGCGTTTCCCGGGACCGGGATTCGAATGGTTTTCCCAGGCACCGCTGCTCAGGCGATTTCATGGAGGCAGTTGGAGTCGTCCCGCGCCATCTCCCTGGACGAGGGCGTTCGTCCCGGGTTTCTCGCCCTGGTGGAGGCTTCCCAAAGTTGTTCTGCCGTTGCCGTGCGTCCCGATGGCTTGCGAATCGTCACCGGCGGTGGAGCGGGGGACATCCGCGTTTGGGATTCCGCCAGCCCACGACTCCTGGGCCAGGCCTCGCAGGAACAGCGGCATGCGGGAGCGGTCACACAGATTTGTTTTCGACCCGATGGCCGGCAGTTCGCCACTGCCTCCGCGGGTGGCGTCATCCGGCTGTGGTCCATCAACCCGGACGACATTCCCACCATCATCGCGACCTTGGCCGGGCATCCGGGCGGGGTGACCGGGCTGCAGTATCTCGCCGGCAACAACCTCCTGGCCAGTGCCGGTGCCGACGGAAGGGTTCGGATTTGGAATGTTTCCGGCAATCACGCGGTGTCGTCCGATCTCCACGCCTACCTTGGGCAGAAGTGGTTGCGCTTTAATCCAGCGGCACAGCAGGAACTGGTCTGGGCGGGTGGGACGGGCTTTGCGAATCTTCCAACCGATTCGCTGGTCGGAGTTTGGCGGGCGGGTGGTGCGGCGGCGTTTGCCCGGCTGATGGAAGTCGGCGACTGGAGCGGAGCCATCGCCACGTTGACGCCGGAGGGCAGGGAAGCGTTGATCACGGCATTGCTGGCAGATGCCCGGGCAGGCGCGGAGGCATCCCGCTGGAATCGGGTGGAACTCCGTCTGGGACAGTTGCAGGCGCTCGGTGCGGATACCGCCACGGCGGATCTTCGAAACCGGCGCGACGCCTTTGGGCGTGAAGGCCAATCCTTCACCAATGCCACCGGCATCCGGCTCCTCTGGTGTTCCCCGGGCACATTCATGATGGGGAGTCCGACCAATGAACCTGGAAGAAGAACCTATGAGAACCAGCATCGGGTCACCCTCAGCCGCGGTTTCTGGCTGGGGCAATTCGAAGTGACCCAGGCCGAGTGGGTGGCGGTTATGGGCAGCAACCCCAGCGCCCGCAAGGACTCACCACTGGCACCGGTGGAAAACCTCTCCTGGCCGGAGGCCATGGAATTCTGCTCGCGCCTCACCGATCAGGAGCGCGCCCGAGGGGCCATTCCCGCCGGTTGGGAATACAGCCTCCCCACCGAAGCCCAGTGGGAATACGCCTGTCGGGCGGGCACCACGACGGCCTACAGTTTCGGGAACGATCCCAAGGATCTTCATCGCTTTGGCAACTTCAACGACCGGCGTGGAGGCTTTGGATCCGATAGCGATCAGAGCCAGGATGACGGTTGGGAATACAGCGCCCCGGTTGGTCAGTACCTGCCCAATGGCTGGGGATTCCATGACATGCACGGAAACGTTTGGGAGTGGTGCCGCGACTCCGTACTTCCGACCTCGGCGGACTATCCAGAAGGGGATGCAAAGGATCCCTGGGTAACGTCAGGCGTTCGCCGGGTCAGCCGCGGCGGCGGGTTCCTCAACGCGGCGGTGTACTGCCGTTCTGCCAATCGCGTCGCGGACCTTTCCGTCCTACCGCGGCAGCAACCTGGGTCTGCGCCTCGCATTGGTCCCTTCTATCAGATCTGAGCCTGAGGCTGGCCAGCCGGAAGGAGGCCGGAGCAAGCGGTAGCGGCGACGGCTGACTGACGGGTGGCCAGCCTCAGGCTCGCAGAAAATGTTTTGAAAATCCACAATCAATCGCATGCCGTATCGACATTTTCAGGTGCCCTGCTCGGGCGGTGAGATGGAGGAAGCCTTCAACCGGTTCCTCTGCCAGCATCGGGTGTTGAAGGTGGAGAAGGAATTCGTCCCTGCCGGACAGGATTCGTTCTGGGCGTACCAGGTCCATTACGACGTTGCAGGCACCGCGCGCGGTGCAATGGGCGCTCCGGGGATCGCCGATGTGAGCAAGAAGGGAATGGTGGACTACAAAGCTGTGCTGAAAGAGGCGGATTTCAACTTGTTCTTGAAGTTGAAGGAGTGGCGCAAGGAACGGGCGGAGCGGGACGGGGTGGAGGCCTTTACCGTCTTCACCAATGCCCAGTTGGCTGATATCGCGCAGCGGCGGTGCGATAGTCTGCAAGCGCTCAAGGAGATCTCCGGAGTGGGGGAGGGACGGGTCGAGAAGTACGGGATGCCTCTGCTGTCGCTTTTGAAGGAGCTGACCGGTTCGAAGCCTCCATGAAACGCTGGGTTCAACTTTACGAGCGACTTGCAGACTGGAGCAATTTGGAACGGGCCCTGGGATTGGCGCTCAAAGGCAAACGCGATCGCCAGTCCACCGTTGCCTTTATGGAGGGTATGCCGGAAACCTTGGAGGCTGTCGGCCGACGGTTGCGAAGCGGTCTTGGACCGCTGGGCCGGTACCGGGAATTCGTCATCCACGATCCCAAACTGCGGCTTATCAGTGCCCCCTGTTTCGAGGATCGTGTACTGCACCAGGCGGTCATGGGAGTGTGCGAGCCGGCCTTTGAACGCTGGCTCATCCGGCAGACCTTTGCCTGCCGCGTCGGTAGGGGGCTGCGTGCGGCCGTCAATGAGGCCGCACACTGGACCGACCGTCGCCGCTGGTACCTGCAACTCGACGTGCGGCACTACTTCGAGACGATCCCGCGGTTTCGACTGATGGAAAAGGTGGAGCGTCTTTTTGGTGAAGTAGAGATGCTGCGGCTGTGGTGGGAGTTGATCGACAGCCATCGGCCGGGCCAGACGAACGGGATTCCGATCGGAGCCCTGACCAGCCAACACCTGGCGAACTTCTACCTCGGTTTCCTCGACCGCTTCATCAAGGAGGCGCTGCGTATATCGGCGTACGCCCGCTATATGGATGACATGGTGCTCTGGAGCGATGACCGGGAGGAGTTATTGCGCTGTCGCGACGCGGTGACGGCGTTTGTGGACCGGGAACTGGGCCTGGTCCTGAAAGTCCCGTCCTTGAATCGCACCCAAGGCGGGTTGGATTTTTTGGGGTTTCGTTTTCATCCTGGTTGGATCGGTCTTGACCGAAGCAGTCGCCGGCGGCTCCGGATGCGGTTGCGCTTCATTGCGGGAGGGTTGTCCCGCGGGACAATGTCAGAGCGGGAAGCTCAGGATCGGGCCACGGCGTGTTTGGCCGCAGTGGGGTCGGCCAGGTGCCTCTCGTTTCGGCGACGAATCCTGTCTCAAATCGAAGTTGTCAATTGACCAGGTCGAGGGGTGGCCGACAATCGTTCACTGGGCGTGCTTCACGAAAAGGGCGATCACCGGGTCAACCGCGGCGGCGGGTTCAACAACACGGCGGTGAACTGCCGTTCTGCCAATCGCAACGCGAACCAACCGTCCAACCGCAACAACAACCTGGGTCTGCGCCTCGCAGCTCCTTGAGGGGAAGGGAGGACGTTGATTCTCCGCCCGAAGGGACCAGAGGCACGTCCCGACCGTGATCGCCAGATGGGTCACGGCAAAACCGCAGATGGCCGCCTGGTGCCCCTTTGGACGAAGATCAACAGCCCGGAATGGGCGGAGGGGCTCCAGGTCGGCTTGGTTTTTAAGAGGATGGAGCCCCCGACTTCCGCCCGGGTAGGGGCGGTAGGAGACGATTGCCTTCGGATGGCCGCTACCCGCAGCTCAGCGATTGCGAGCGTTCAGTCTTCCCACCGGACGACCCGGCAATGGGTGCGAAACCATTCGTCGACCTTGCGAAGATCGAAACGGAAGCGTCGGGAGCCGAGGTTGAGATGGGGGATGCCGCGCTGGGCAGAATTTCACGGCAAGGCGTGCCGTTCGTGATACGATTCACCGTTCGGCATTGGCCGAAGAGAACTCACATCAGCCATTAGCAACATGAACAGCGAATAACTTGCATTCGTGTTTCAATAAATCATAAAATATATTGGATAATTACTACTGCGAAGCTATTCGGACTCCTTTGCTTGAAAACCAACGCTGCCGCCGCAGGGGCCATTGCCTTGCGCGGGGCTTGCTTCCCGATGCGGGTGGTGGCCGCCGGTTGATTGAGCTTGAAACTGCCGCACCTCTTGTCCGGGCGGGGGACCGGGCGAATACGTTTTTCGGATCTAATCCGTGCGATATTGCGCTCTCGCGTCGCTCGAATGCCCCTGCCAATCTGTTCCTGTCGTTTCATGAAGAAGCTCATCACCACCTTTCTGTTCTGCCTTGCCACCGTGGTTACGTCTTTGGCTGACGATGGCAAGTACCACGACAGGGACGTGGTACTGGACGAGGCCATGGTGCCTCCCTACGACCTCCCGCCGGTCCTGGTCACTTCGGAGGGAAAGGCCGTCAAAACCCCGGAGGAATGGTTCCACATCCGCCGTCCGCAGATCATGTCGCTGTTCGGTAACCTGATCTACGGGATCGTTCCTGCACCCGAGTCGCCGATCCAGACGACGTTCGATGTGCTGAAAACCGACCCTGCCTTCATGGGCGGGAAGGCCACCCGCAAGGACGTGAAGATCAAATTCACGAACGCGAAGGGCTCGGCGGAAATGACCATCCTGGTGTTTACCCCCAATGGCGCGGCCAAGCCCGTTCCGGCGATCCTGCAACTCAGCTTCGCCAGCACCAAGGATGAGGGGCACGATGTCCATCCGGAGAAGCCGGGATTCCTTCGTAACGGAATTCCGCTCGGGGAGATTCTCCAAAGGGGCTTTGCCTACGTGGTCGTGTCGCAGGGGGCCTTGGTCCGGCACAACGAGGTGGAGTTCCAATCGGGCATCCATCCGCTCTTTTACCGCACCAACCAGAGCTTTCCCAAAGCGAATGAATGGGGCTGCATCTCGGCCATTGCCTGGAGCGCCTCACGCGCCATGGACTATCTCGAAACCGATCATGACATAGACGCCAAACGCGTCGCTATCCTGGGGCATTCCAAAATGGGGAAGACCACCCTTTGGGCCGCCGCCCAAGACCAACGTTTCGCCCTCGCCATCTCGGCTCAATCCGGCTGCGCCGGAGCGGCACTCTGGAAACGCAACTACGGCGAAAACATGGAGAAAATGGTCACGCGCTTTCCCTACTGGCTCTGCCGCAATGCCTGGAAGTTCGTTCGCAACGAGGAGGATCTTCCCGTCGACCAGCACATGTTGCTGGCCTGCATTGCCCCGCGACCCGTCTATGTCCACAGCGGTGTGGGCGACACCTGGGCTGATCCACGCGGCGAATATCTCGGGGCCTACTACGCCAGCGAGGTGTACCGCCTTCTGGGAAAGAAGGGATTGACATCGGAAACGTCACCTCCGATTGGCGAGGCCATCATCCAATCGGATGTCGGCTATCACAATCGTCCGGGCGGCCATTCCATCGAGATGTTCGATTGGCTGAAGTTCCTGGAGTTCGCGAAATATCACCTCGTGAAGCAGTAATATGAAGCCGGTTGCATTTCAAACGGCGATGCAGGGTAGGGGCAAATGACGCCGGTGTTCGCACGGTTGGGAAAAGGCATGACCTGTAAGATTGGGAGAGCGAAAGAATCAAGAAATGAAGAAAATGCGAATTCCAGCCGCCCTGCATTGGGTCGCAGTGGTGGTTTTCTCGTCCTTTATGGCGGCACGAGGCCAGGCAGATGCTTCCCGCCGGTCGATAGACCATCTTTCCCTGACGGTTGAGCCCAGGGTTCCGAATCCGGTGCGGGAAAAAAATGTGACCGGGAAGATAGTCGTTACGGCCGTCTACAGGGACGGATCGCATCGGGTGCTCAAGACATCGGAAGCCGTGATCACGGCGAGGACCAAGTCTGCCAGCGGAAATGTGCAGGTCGTTGCCATCGAAGGCGGAAGGGTTGCCCCGCGAGAGGGCGGTGTCGCCACCGTGGAGGCGGTTGTCACCAACGGCGGCAAGACCTTCAAGGCCGCAGTCGACGTGGTGGTCACGCCCTACTACCGCGACTATCACCAGACGCTCGTGCTGAAACTTTTTTTGGGCATGGAGGGGGAGCCCGTGGAACGCCTGGCCAAGGACCCCACCTTCCGGGCAGGGCACGACGTGTTCTGCACCTTCGAAGAGGCCCTGGAGGTCATTCGCAAAACCGACAACCTGACGCGGGGCATTCCCAAGATCGTTTATCTGGTTGGCTGGCAAAAAGGGGGACACGATCACGGCTACCCTGCCTGGGACGAAGTGAATCCCCGAATGAAACGCTCGCAGGACGTCACCCCATTGGAAAGCCTGCGTTGGCTCATCCGCGAAGCCCGGAGGTTCAATACAACGGTCAGCCTGCACATCAACATGGCAGATGCCTACAAACAAAGTCCTCTGTGGGACGAGTACCTGGCCAAAGACTGCATTGCCAGGGACGAGAAGGGCCAGCCGTACACCGTCGGAATTCAGGTCCAAGGCGAGGACATGTACAATGTGGTCTATCCCAGGGAATGGGAGGCGGGCCTGGCCCAACGACGCATCGACCGGTTGATCCAGATGATTCCCGAATTGAAAGACGGGCACACCATCCACATCGATGTGTTCATCGCTAATCGCGATGGCGGCAGGCCGATCAGTCCCTGGCATGCCAAACCCGAAAATGGCGGATTGACCCCGGAGAAATGGGTGGAAACTCAGCGGAAAATTTTCCACTACTGGCGTGACCGTGGTTTCGATGTCACCGGTGAGGGAACCGGATGGGCGCACCCGCCGGGAGAGCACTTTGTCGGGCTGCAACCGATGTCCTGGTGGTATTCCTGGAACCCGATGGAGATACCGGAACGTCTGGGAGCGCGCGGCCGCACCGACCGCGGCGGTGATGGGGACTTCCGCTTCGGATCGAGCATGCACGGGGAAGAAATATGGCGGGAAGACAAGATCAACATGCCCGGCTTTTTAGGGATGTTTTGCCGGACAACGCTTCCCTGGTATTACCTGAGTCGTCTCGATCGGTTGGATTTCAATCAAGGCGTGTTGTTTTACAGCAACAGTGTTATGGCGCGAATGGAGGATGGGAGGAAAATCATCCGTAGGGAAGATTTCCTCCTCCGCGAAAATGACGATCTCTTCGTTCCCGCGCTGTGGAAAACGCAGCGGGAAATCATCGCGTACAGCCAGAAAGGCTATGACGACAAGTCCTGGATTTTGCCTGAATCGTGGAAATGGGTTTCGAAAGTGGACCTCTATAAAATCACCATCGAGGGGGGTGTCCTACTGAAAAGGAATGTCCCCGTGTCCGGCAGAAAGCTAAGCTTATCGGTCGGAGCCGATGAAGCGATTTCCATTCTCCCGGCAGGAGCCAGGTTTTCCAAAGGGTCCAAGTGATCGCGCCCCATCCGAGCCTTCCGGGGTCGCTCGTCGGTGGCCCACTCCGGTCGCTCTCACGGCAAATCGGAAGGAAAGTTCCGGGTTGCCCAGCCGGAAACTTCTTGCGAATACGCGGTTGATCAGAACTCTCGTGGGACGATCAGGGGCGTTACTTTTTTACCCGACCGGTTTTCAATTCATGGGCCACGTCGTCGGCTCCGTAAACCTTGGTCAGGGCTTCAAGTATGGCGCTGCTGTGGACACTGGTCGCGCGAGCCTGAGTGTCCTCGTAGGCGTAGTCGAGGACCAGGCTCTGCAGATTCCCGTCGAAGATGATGCCAACAAATTCCCCGGCGCGATTGATGACCGGACTTCCCGAGTTGCCTCCGATGATGTCGGCGGTACTGACGAAGTTGAACGGGGTCTTCAGGTCGAGGTGGGATTTGCGTTGAATCCAGCGCGACGGAAGATCAAAGGGCGGCTTCTGTTGATGTTCCGCCGCGCGCTGGTAAAGGCCCGCAAGTGTGGTGAATGGTGGGACTGGCTTTCCATCCTCGGTGTAACCAGCGACCGGTCCGTAAGCGAGCCGCAGGGTGAAGGTGGCATCAGGGTATGATCCGGTCCCTTCCAAGGCGAACCGCGCCCGGGCGATGGCCCCCTGCGCCTGCCGTTTGACCTCTTGCTGAGCTTCGGCGGTTTTCCTGAGTTGTCGCGCCTCCTCATCGATGCTTCGGGCCAGTTCAATCATCGGGTCATTGGCGGCAACGACGGCCGAAGCCCCTTCCTTGTAGAGGCGTTTTCGGAAGGCGACGTCCCGAACCTGGGTTTTACTGATGAGTTCGGCGGCTCGTGCCCGGGGTGATTTGCCGGCCAGAACCCGTTGGACGGTGGCATCGGTGAAGCCCAGTTTTTCGGTAAGATACGTCAGCGAGTCCGCCAGAGTCGTGATTTCGTAATCTGGATAGATGGGCCGTTCCGAAAAGAGGCTCAGTTCGAGCGAGGCCTTTTGAGATTCACCAAATTCCTCGAGACGTTCGCCATTGGGTTTCGGACGCTCTTCGGCTGCTCGGAGAAGGGTCCGGGCCAGAACAAACGATTCACTATTGAATCCATCGCGGCTTTCCAGCAATTGGTACCGCGGAACCAGGGTGGCTAACGTGGACTGTGCCTGGTGAATTTTTTCGTAGGCGGCAACCGCCTCGGAGTATTGAGGGTCCGCGTTGAGTTTGGCGCGAAAGGCCTGTTCGGCTGTGGCTTTTTGACCCATCAAGACCGGGTCATACAGACCCGCCAATCGGCCATCGAACGCTTTGCGGGAATTTTGAACACCGAACAAGTCTTCCTTGGCGCGGCGTGCGTTTTCCTCGGACCTCGCGCTCCAGCCGGTCAAGAGGGTTTCGCGCCGCTTCAAAAGACTCATCCGGTAGGGTAGGGCAATGCTCCGTTGGTACTCGAGCTCATCCATCGTGAGCAGCCGTTCGGTTCGGCCAGGATGGCCGGCAACGAAGGTCAGTTCACCGTCCGCAGCCCCTGCCTTCGACCATTTCAGGTAATTATCGATTTTGACGGGATGGCCGTTTTCATAGACGCGGAACAGGCAAATATCGAGGTCGAACCGGGGGAAGTCAAAATTGTCCGGGTCACCCCCGTAAAAGGCAATTTGCTGTTCGGGGGCGAACACGATTCGGAC
>CAITXU010000125.1 GCA_903896505.1 uncultured Verrucomicrobiota bacterium
GAGGGCGGGATTGAGTGAAGTCAGTAAGCCACCCGCAGGTGCAGCGGCGGTGCCGATGCACAAAACACAGTCCGGAGCGAAGGGCCCAAGAAGAGCCCGTAGCGCAGGGCCATTTCTGTCTGTACTTACTTGTTTACTTTTCCTTTGGCGGCAGCAGAACGACGAAATTACTCGGTGATAGATGGCCCACCGAGATTGTTTTTGATTAAGCTCTGAAATTGTCCCCAAGAACCTGTTTTACGACTGCCGGAATCGACGGAAATATGCCCATGCCGCCAAGGCTATGCCCGCCAGAACACCATATTCAGCAGGCTCGGGAACGGCAGGCGTCAGGGAGAAGTTGTCCAGTTCACTGCCGTATGAATTAACGTTATCTATGACTAGTTTATAACTGCCAGCTGCCGTAGTTTTGAAATCAAGCACCTGAGAAGCGAATCCAGAGCTTGCCGGTCGAGAGAACGAATGGGGGCCGCCGATGGCGCTTATCGATGTCCCGCTCTTAATGATGTCGAGAGTGACGGAGGCACCATTGTAGTAGCCGCTTAAGAAGCTGCCAAGATCAAAAGTGAGTTTGTAACTAGTTCCGGCCGATAACAATACGTTCTGATAAATTTCTGTATTTGATTCCTGATCTGCAAGGTATAGAAACTGGTTGCCGTCTGTTGGCGGTGCCCATGTGACTCCTCCGCCCGTGTATCCCTTATCAACGACGGCTGTGTCGATAGAGCTACTCTGAACAGTCCAACCCTGACCAATTGTGTCTCCAGCGTGAAAGAGCAGATATCCTCCTGCAGGAGCTACAGGGGTTTCGAACGAAGGATTAGATAAGAAATTTTGACCCAACGCTGATATCGAACTGATGAAAAGTGCAGCAATCGGAATTAGTGGGATGGACGTTTTCATGGTAAGTTGTGCAAATTCAATTAAAAAAAGGTAAATGGGAGCGCATGGCCGAACATAGGCAAGAGTTGTCGTATTTTTGTACTAGGCAGGTGCCCGAATCGGAACAGGTTCCCACGAACGACGATCCGGAAAACGGAAATAATTGCCAACGGAGACGGCAAAAGCTGATGTCTACAATCCCGGCCGATCTCTGCGGACCGCCGCACCTTCAACGCTCGCGTTCAAAGAACACACTTTTCGGACTCTGATCATAACCAATGGCGACAGTCGGATTTCCCGACTGGCAGGAGGTTTCACATGCAGTCCATCGATCAGTCCACCAACGCCGAGCTTTTGTCGTCCATTGCCGGCCCCAAGCCGGCCCAGTTATTGATGCAACATTTTGGAGGATTGGCACCGCTGGCCAGAGCCTCGGTTGAGGAACTCCAGCAACTCAAAGGCGTTGGGAAGGCCAAAGCGGAGGCGATTCGGTCGGCTTTTCTGCTCGCGCAACGGTTGAGCAAGGAGACGTATTCCGATCCACCCTTGTTGGACAGTCCCGACCGCGTGGCCGATGTCCTACGTGAAACCAACCGCCTGTATACGGTCGAGCATCTTCAGGTGGTCTGTTTAAATACCCGTCGACGACTGATTGCCATTGAAAATGTGGCCCAAGGCACCCTCGACCAGGTCATCATGCATCCTCGGGAGGTCTTTTCGGTGGCTATCGCTCGCCGGGCTTCGGCTATTATTCTGGCGCACAACCATCCGAGCGGCGACCCGTCGCCAAGTGAGGCAGACATCCGGGTCACTCGTGACCTGATTCGGGCCGGTCAACTCCTCCGAATTGAGGTTCTCGACCATGTGATCATCGGTACCCGTTCCGTGGAACGGCAACGGGACTATTCATCACTTCGGGAGCTGGGCTTCTTTTATGACGCTTGAGCCGCATGGAAATTGCCATGAAACGGGGCTGCTGCTTACTTCAAGGCGTGAACTGGCAGGAATCCATCAAACAATGGCGTCGCCTTCCAGATGAAGAGCAACGTCGAATCTGGTGGGCGCTTATTCCGCGAAGGGTTGCGGAATCCATGGCCTATGAGGGTGAACCAGTAGAACTCGAATGGCTGGAGAAACTCCATC
>CAITXU010000126.1 GCA_903896505.1 uncultured Verrucomicrobiota bacterium
CGTCGTCTGGCCGGGAATGGTCGGTATAGGCGGAAGGGGCGGCGGAGGACCAATTACACCCGTATCAAACAACCCATCATCGTCTGCATTCACGAAAGTATCGCTGTCATCGAGCAAATAGGGATCGATGTAAGGAACTGGATTTTCGATCAATTCCTTCGGAGACAAGGCACCGATCGGAAGCGTCTGCCCATTGGGCATCAGCGGAGGCCCACCATTGGGAGCAAAAATTCCGCCTGTTGCCGGATGCAGATAGGTATCGTCCGAAAGCCTGTCAGGATTGTCCTGCGGGGGCCTGGCATCAAAGAACGGAATGCCTTCCGGATAGACGTTCGGAGGCATCATCTGAGGCGGACGGGGATCAATGCAGACGGGACAGACCCGAAGGTTCGTCCACTCTGTCAGCATGTCTCCCCGACGCCACCGCTGGGAGCAGCGGTCACAGGTAAACCATGCGTTGCCTGAACGCCAAGTATTGACGGTCGTGCACCGCATGGCTCACCTTTTCCGGCTTAGAAGCCAGGGGTACCGTAGACCGAACGCCAGTCCGCAACGCTCGCCACAAATCGAGCGGTCGTCTTGGCCTTCAGGTTTTCGGTATCAAAGTCGTTGTCCTTCTCAAGTTCCGGATAACGACGCCAGATGGAGACCAGACCCTTGTTCTTCTTGGTCGAGGTCAGAAGGAACCAGGCTTGCGTGGCTTCAACGCCGAGGTACGGGTTGACGATCGCGCCCTCCGGGATCAAACCCATCTGCTTGATGGCATTGATGTCGTTGTTCGCGGTCGAGGTCCGAAGCTGGCTTTCCAAAACGCGGGTCGCGTTGAACATGTCAGCGGCGGAAACCTGGAGCTTCCGGGGACGGAGCGAAATCTGCAAGCCACGGGAGTTCTGAGCCAGATAGATCCGCTTGATCATGTCTTCCAGCGAGGCTTCCGAGAAGTCCGCATTCACGGTCGGAAGGTTGGACTGGGGACCCGACTTGGTGGGGTGGCTGGCCGAGAAGAGCGGCTGACCGTCACCGTACACATACGAGCTGGAGAACCCGTTGATGAATACATTGGCGTGGGTCAGCTCGATCGTGGTGTGCATGGAGAACGCGAGGCTCTCGGCACGGGGCATGGAGACTTCCGTATAGAGGTTGTCTTCAAGCTCTTCACGGGTCACCTGGTAACCCAGGGCCAGCACCGTCGGCGTTGCCAGGGTGGCATAGCCTTCGCTGTCGGCGTCATAAGCGATCGGGGCGCTTTCCGACTTGGTTTGGGCCAGACCAAAGCCGGTGGCTTCAATCAGACGCTCGGTGGCGAGTTCACCGTCGATCTCGTCAAAGATCTGCGGATAGATATCCGGAAATTCGTCGTATTCCAGACCGAACCATTCCAGAACCCCCGGCCAAAGAGCGTCGGGGTGATTACTGCGTGTAATAACTGCGGCCATCTTAGCCTCCTAATGCTGCTTGAGGGCTTAGATGCCCGGCTGGGGTTGAATTTCGGTCGAGCTGTTCAGGCGAACAATGTACTTCGCATAGGGAAGCGTGGGATCGTTGTTCGGCTGTTGCACCAGACCAATGATGTTCACCTGACCCTGGTTGGCACCAACGTTTGCCGAACTCAGCGTCCAACCAGACCAGCCGGTATAGGGGTTGCCCGCACCCGAAACGAGGGTCGTGGACTTGCCAATGTCGGTTTCAGCAATGGTATTGGTGCTGTCCACCTGAATTTGCCACTGGCTTTCAAAGTCATCATTGACCAGCACATACCAGTCGTAGGGGGTGGAGGCCGGGCGATAGAGCGGACCCGGCGAACCGGCCAGACCCCAAAGACCCGGCTGTTGATTGGTGGCACCAGCGGGCAGGACGCCCACGAAGCCACAAACCACACCCGTGATCGGGTGGCCAACGGTTGAGCTGGCGTAACCGGCAGCGGCCAGATCGACGCCATTGACGCCATTCAGGCCGGAACCGGTAAGCTTCACCACCGGGTCGCCAACATAAATGGCATTGGTTTGGGCTTGCGGGACATAATAAGTCCGGAGGCTGTCGCCCCACTTTGCGGCGTCAAGGCGACGAGTGACCTGAAGACCGTAGGGAGTATTAAGGTTATTCGCCACCTTGAGGCTCCTATTTCTTGCGCGGAAGGGGACCACGACGACGCTGGGCAGCGCCGCCTATGGAGACTTGGGTTTTAGGGACGTACGCATTGCCAGCCAGATTGGCGGCTTTGCCCTCAAGGCTTTCCACATCCCCGTTGTAGACGATGCCTCGCATCATGTCCTCGCGGAACTGGACCGCCTTTTCCTGGTCTTCCTCAAAATAGGCCCGAGGCTTCTTGAGGAGGTAGGAATAGATCGGGTTGCCATTCTTGTCGCGGCCTGTCAGCATACGGATGCGCTCGGCGCTCTCGCTGTCGGTGGTGCCGCTGTCGAAGCCCTTTATCTCACCGGCCCCCACATGATCATAGTCGTCGCTATGGGTCGCCATACGCATACGACCATCTTCGTCATTCACCCAACGGTAGACGAAGTTTTCCAGATCAAGCTGGTCGGGCTCGAAGATATCAAGTTTGAATTGAGCCATGCGGTTGAGATTGCCGCCACGGCGACGACGACGGGTCGCGGCGACCTGATCGGCACGGTCAACCGGGCCGCGTTCGGGATTAAATTCAGGCACCGTACTCATCGTTCATCACCCTTGTTTGCCCAATAGGATGCTGCAAGTCGGGCTTGCGCGTCCGCTTCAGACAGATTGTGTGTCGCCATCTTCTTGACGAACTTGCTCAACTGCACCCGGTCACCGGACGGAATGTCATTCCATCCATTAGACTTTGATGACCTCGGCAATGTCCCACGGTTCCCCGGCTGAACGCTCGGGGGTTTGCGGATCTCGCTCAAGCGACGCATCTCCGGTTCCTCCCGGTCCGTGACCGAGAAATGCTCCGGAAAACGTCGTCTTACCTCGGTCTCGGCCCGTTCCAACTGGTCTTCAATGCTGGCCCCGTTTGCCGCCTCCTGGTCGCAGATGGCAGCAGCCACCATGCGAGCGGCAGGGTTTTCATTGAACCAGGGATTGCGACCTATCCAGGCTACCGTTCTGGGATCAGGACCGGCATTCTGTGCCACCTGTCGGGCGGCTTGGACTGCTAGCTCTTCGTTCCCAGTGCGAGCGGCCTGACGCAGTTGCATCTCGGCTTCTTCTCTCGCCCGACGACGCGCTTCTTCGATCGCGGCATCTGCGGCCTGACCCGTCCGCTTGAGACGATCCTTCAGGTTGTCGATCTTTTTGGTGGTGGTATCGAGGAACTCATCCGCCTCAACCCAACTTGAGGGTTCTCGCGTCCATTCCTCTAGAGGGACCCATCCCATTCGCCTTGCGACGGATCGGGCAACATCCAATTCGCTTTGTGCAATCGGACCTCTTTTGGATGATTGACTTGAACTGTCTTCGTCGTCAAGCGGCTCTTGTACTGGCGACACAACATCTTGTGCCTCGTCGCCCACCTTCATACCTGTTTCGCGGGCTCGGTACCGATCAGGACGGGGCATGGGTCACCTCCTCGATGATACCGGAAATGTCCTTGTCCTTGACGATTCGGTAGGTGCGACCGTCCTGTCCTTCAAAGGTTGCACCGGCATACCGGGCAAACCACACAATGTCTCCCACCTGGGGAGGCGCAGAGCCATCGGGCCAGCGGTCATAGTTGAAGGCCACTGGAGAGACGCGGATGATGCGACCCACCTGTTGAGCATCACTCATCCGTTCACGGGTTTCGTCTGCGATATGGATGGAGCCGACCTTTGCCGCCATTTCAGCGGGGGCAATGACCACGTTATATTCGGTGGGCTTGAAGCCTGGATGGCAATCATCAAGCAGGGGAACAGACGTCAGGGACACGTCCCCGATCTTGCCAAGCGTCGGAATGCCCACAATGCCTCTGGGGGCTTGCGGCAGGGGGGAGGTCAAGCCCTTAGGCTTCAAGGATGTTGACATAATCGTCTCTCTTGGAAAGTGCGAAGGAACGGTAGGCTTCGGCAAATGCCTTGTACCGGGTGAGAATAAGGGGATCGCAGGTTCCCTGGTCCCAGCTTAGTTGGGCCCATTCTTTCTGGTACCGATCGGCAATTTCGTTCATGGCCGTTGCCACGTAACCCGTTACCGGGTGGCGGCACCATGCTGCAAACTCATCGTAGGTCGGTACGAAAGTGAAGGCTGTCGGTTCAGGAACGGCGTCCTTGAACCTCTCATCAGGTGATGGCCGCGCTTGGCGGTTGGGTGGCATTGTTCGCTCCTTCCGTGGGGGTCATTAAGCCCCCGTTTAATAGCTCCTCGGATTTTCCGTGAAGCTCATGGGTATCAACGGCTGCCAGGCCAACCTCTCTTAGAGACCTGGCGTGGTTCAACGTGCCTTCCGCTTTAGCCTTGATGGCCTGAGCCATCTTAAGTTGGCTTGCGGCTTGCGTTTCCTGGATCTTCGCTTGGGCCATACCCGCTTGCATGGGGTTCGGTGGCACATCGGCAATGAACCTTTCGGGCCGATCAATATCCATCACATCCAGAGCATCCAGGATAAGGGCCTGTGCAGACTTGGCCTGTGTCATGCCAGCAGCCTGTCCCACCGGGCTTTCGGCCATCTGGATCAGGGTTTGAATGCGGGAGATCTTCTGCATCTTGGTAACTACAGAGGGATCAGCAACAGGCTGGATGTCCGTTCCATCTCCAGAAAAATCCTGATCAAAATTCCCGCCGGTCAATTCCTGGTAATGGAACTTGTCCTCATCCGTCGCGTAGCGTTTCATGGTCCGATAGAGGATGCGGAACTCATCGCGGAAGCCTCGGTAAACCCGCTTGTAGATCGAGGAAAACACCTGAAGGGCCTGGTTCTGCAAAGCCAAGGTAGTCCCCACGGGAGCCGTAGTGGCTCCGTCTCCGGTGATCACATCCTTGATGGAGGCAATGTCCTTGGCAGCCCCCAAGAGCATATCGAGAAGCTGCATCGTGACCCCGGACGGATGGGGAACGGTTCGCTCATAGATGGCAGCACGAACATCGGCTCCCGGAGTAGAAACCGTTTGATATTCACCTGGTCGAAACCAGATGGAACCGCCCTGTCCGGAGCCCGTAAGCCTCAGATTTGACCCGATAAATCCACCACCGGCGATCTCTGCGTTACCCGCATCCATCAGTTGGTTGATGGAAGTATCAATGCTGTCAGTGATGCTCTCCAAAAGCCTTGCAAAACCAGTGGCATAGAAGCCACCACGGGGGTCTGGAAGGAACTTGAAATCCGCAAAGGGCATGTCCCGATCGATGCGGACGATCTTGCGGTCCCTCTGGTTGATGATGACGTCTTCCATCCCATAGGCGGGTTGGAGGGAAAGGACCTGTTGGGTCTCTACGTCAACGGTAACAATATAAGGTTCTGGAAGACCGTCACCATCAAGATCCTCCAGACGATGCTGTTCAATAACCAGCCGAGGAGTTTCAGGATCAGCACCCATAGAAGGCAGTTCAGTAGCACGATACCGACCACTACGCTGGGCCTGTTCAATCTCATAAGGATAGAGGTCAAAATCATGGGTAATCCTCGGGCACCGATAGATGGACTTCGTTCCGGAGTGAACCGTGAGCCTCAAGGGGGCCACGTAGTCGGAACAGAAGCCTTCATCTCCGCGATAGATTTTCTTGAAGCCGCTTCCGGTGATGGGAAGCTGGTTCAGCATCAGGTCGGTCTCGCCTTCCCAGTCTTCCATCTTGTAGAAGATGGTCCAGTTCATGTAGTGGGCAACTCTTTCTCCCCGGGCATTTTTTGCCCGGGCAGCAAGTTCCATCATGTCGTTTTGCTGCTGGTCGGCTTGCATGGCCTGTTGGCTGGCCTGAGCATCCTGCGGATTTGTGGGCTTTGGGCCAAGGTCTGCAATTTCACCCGGAGACGGAGACTTCGACGGGGGATTGAAGACCTTGATGCCGACGGCCTTGTCGCCCTTCACCAATTCAGGATAGGCCCGTGCGGCCCACTGTTGGGAAGCCTGAGTGAGAATGGGATAGTGGATGTCCGACGCGCCATCCCAAGGGTAGTTCTTTTCTTCATCCTCGTCGGTATCCTGGGAGGCCAGGTTGAGCCCACGGTTGGCTGTCTCTCGCCACTTCTCATTTGATCCAAGATCGGTGCGCCATTCGCGTACGGCATTGACGCCTATTTCCTGAACCTGGCCTTCAGACAGGAGGTCGGTGATATTTCCGCCGACCATGATGAAAGACTGAAGAAGTTCCAGTTGGCCGTCAAAATTGTCGTCTGGCTCTTCCAGGCCCTTTTCGTCGGTGAACATGGGAATAAGACCCGATCGCACCGGCATGGCGTCGGGGATCTTGGCTTCTGGAACGGGGAGGGGGCGGCGTTGCACCGTCTTCATTCCAACGGACTTGGGCTGTCTCATCTTGTGTGGCAATCCCATTTACGCAAAGCCAGAAGCTTGCGGGTCGGCTTTCCATTTTCATCGTGGAGTGCGCCCTTCATGCCCGACATCCGCGCACAAAAGGACTTCCTCCGCGCAGCCTTCTTCGGGGAACTCTTGGCCTCCTTGGAAGATACCGGAGCCTGGATGTCGTGGCCCTCGGCCTTCAAAGAAGCCCTCCCTTTGGCGTTTAATCCGCCTTCGGGGTTCTTTCCTTCTTTCCTTGTCCACGCGCCGCTCATCGTTCATGCTCGCGGTTTGCCAACACCATATCAAACTCAAGCAGCCGAATTGTTCCAAGCATGGTTGTGATCTTGGTCGCACCCTTCCACACGCAATGAATAAACCCGTCTTTGGAAACGGCAGCGATTGCCACGCCCTCAAGGCGTCCAGCCTTGGCATCGTCCAAAAGTTCTTCAAGCACCCGAACAATTTCAGGATCTCGGTCAACAAGCGGCACTCGCCCATCCAAAGAAATGACCTTGCTCATCGCTTCTTCGCCTTTTTCGCAGCGTTCATATTAGCTACCAGAGAGGGATAGACCTGTCCCTTGGCCTTGGCTTCACGCTTGGCCATTGCCTTCTGTTTCGGGGTCAAGGGCTTGGACTTACCCAGATCCTTCGGTCTTGGCTTGTCCCAGACAGGCTTTTCGCGAGACATGTCAGTTTCCTTTAGGGGGGGGTTCTTTGTAGGCTCCGCACCAATCATCCGAGGCAACTGAAGGCCATACGGCAAAGACATTTTCCGGCATGTTCGGCGTCATGGTGACCACCGTAGGTGGGCTGCAACGGCAAAGCCCTTGCTCGCTTGGCCTGGGGAAATAGTAGAAGCAGTTATAACATGCCGGTGTCGTCATTGTTCAGGCTTTTCAGGAGGTAAAGGACGGCGAGGAACAGGACGAGAACGACCAGCAGATTGACCAGATGATAGCTTGGCATGGGCGACCGATCCCGCTGTTATGCGACTTCTGGATTTAGCCTTCGAGAGGTCGCAGTAGCTCACCATTCGTTATAATCCTTGCCCCCAACAAAATCCCCGTCAGCCCGCATCCTTTTTCCCCGGGCAACCGTAGCTTGGGTTTCAAACCGGGCCTTCTTGTTTCCCTCGACCATCCACGGGAACCTTGGACCCTCGTTCTGGGAGAGGGTCTTGGCGTGATGGATTTCCTTTAGGGTCCGGGTACAAGGCTCCGCAAAGATCGAGGGGCGGATCTTGGGTTGATAGCCTTCACGGCGAAAGACCATTTCCGAGGAAGTGGGGAGGGCTTTTCCCTTGGCATTTCCACGCATTGCCATGTCAGTATCCTGTCTTTCGGGATGATCGTCGAGACATTGTAGGCTGATTCTGGGCTTGTGCATATTGGGAATAGGGCACCGCAAACGTCAAGGCAGCGGCGTCTCCCAAGTCCGGAGAGGCTCCAATGCGCTTCTTGATGCTGTCCTTCTCCTCTAAAACAAGGGCATTTCCTGTGTTGTATCGGGTCTGTCCCGGTCCCCATTGGGCGGCACATAAATCCCCTTGAAGACCATCGTCATCAGGAACCTGAACACCGCCTTCCGACTGAAACCAATGTCTCATGGTGTCGTACATTTCGGCTCGGCGGTTGGCATAGAGCTTATCCCCTGTAGGCCCTTGGGTTACTGGAGATGAACCAAAATTCACGGCATTGATACACCAGCCGTATCCGCGATCCATGAGGATATCGTAAACTCCTGCCCCATTGGACCCAACGTCAATATTAACGAGATCCGGTCTAATTCGGTCTATCCAGGAAGCGACCTGACTTGCGACATGAGTGACAGATCCTCCAGGGTCCATGCGCTCACAAACCCTTTCTCCCATCCTTCTGCCACATCTATCAATA
>CAITXU010000127.1 GCA_903896505.1 uncultured Verrucomicrobiota bacterium
CCGCGCCCTTCCTGGCGCATGTAGAGGATGACTCCGTTCCCCTCTTTTTGAACTCGTTCCATGGCGGCGTGCAGTTGAGGGCCGCAATCACATCGTCGGGAGCCAAAAACGTCGCCTGTCAGGCACTCACTATGGACGCGAACCATCACACGGTCCGTGCCATGGACGTCTCCTTTAACCAGCGCAAGGTGATGGGTTCCCTCGATGCGGGAGAAGTAGAGATGCAGCGTGAAATCTCCGAAATCAGTTGGCATCCGAACCGCTTCGATGTGCTCAACCAATTTTTCCGAGGCTCGCCGATGATGAATCAAGTCTTCGATGGAGCCTATTTTGAGTCCGTGAAGCCGGGCAAACTCCCGCAACTCGGGCAGACGGGCCATCGTCCCGTCGTCGTTCATGATTTCGCAGATGACCGAGACGGGGCGAAGTCCGGCGAGTGTGCAGAGGTCGACAGCGGCTTCGGTGTGGCCGCTTCGCTGTAAAACGCCACCGGGTTTCGCTCGAAGTGGGAAGATATGCCCGGGTTGAACCAGGTCTGCCGCCACGGTTTTGGGGTTGGCCAGTTTCTGAATGGTGATGGCCCGGTCCGCCGCGCTAATGCCAGTGGAAATTCCCTCGGCGGCGTCGACGCTCACTTGAAAATCGGTTCGGAACGATTCCCGGTTGCGGGCCACCATCTCGGCAATACCCAGTTCCACCAAGCGTTCCCCGGTGGTGGGCACACAAATGAGGCCACGACCGTGTTTGGCCATGAAGTTGACCGTCGCTGGCGTGACTTTCTCGGCCGCCATCACAAGGTCCCCTTCGTTCTCACGGTCTTCATCATCGACAATGATGACCATCCGACCGGCCCGAAGTTCGTCGAGGATTTCCGGAATCGAGTGAAAGGTGTCGGTATTCACGAGCTTAAAACTTAGGTGCGGCTCCGGAACCCGCCAGCGAAAGCCAGACGGAAAACTTGAACCAGCGTTGGGGAGATACCTTTCGAACCTCAGCTTGGTCCGATGCCGTCCCTCAGGCGGGAAGGGGTGATGCCACCGAGTCGTCTTCGTCGACCTGAAACCGATGAAACTCATGGCGCAAGTGAGCGGGGAGTCGGACTCGGAAACGGGCTTTTTCCCCGTTGAAATCGCTTTCAACGATTTGCCCTACCGAGTGGAGGCGGGCAATGAGCTCCGGTCGGGCGTAGGGAATCTCGAGGGCGACGAAATCGCGGATGGGGCGCAACATGGCCCCCAGATCCGACATCAGCGTCGGGAAGCCATGCCGTGTTCGGGCGGATACCGCAACGGACCCGGGATGCTGAAGTTGGAGCTGACGGGCACCGTGGGCACCGGCTTCGCCGTCGACCTTGTTGAGCAGCATCAGGGTGGGCTTCTCGGACGCGCCAATTTCGGACAGGACCGCTTGAACGGCCTCGATTTGCTGTTCAGCCCGAGGGTGGCTTGCATCCACCACATGGATCAACAGGTCGGCTTCGACCACTTCCTCCAGCGTGGCCTTGAACGCTTCCACCAAACCATGGGGTAGCTTTCGAATGAAACCGACGGTATCAGAAATCAGGACGCTTTGGTTGGTCGGAAGCCGGAGTCGACGAGTGGTGGGGTCCAGAGTCGCAAACAGCCGGTCTTCCGCCAGAACATCAGCTCCGGTCAGGGAATTCAGCAGGGTGGACTTTCCAGCGTTGGTATATCCGACCAAGGAAGCCAGGGGCCATTGATGCCGCTGACGACCAGCTCGTTGGGTGGACCGATGTTGACGTACTTGGACCAGTTCTTCCTTCAGTCTCTCGATTCGCTCCTGCGTCTTGCGCCGGTCGGCTTCCAACTGGGTTTCACCTTCGCCGCCGATGGCTCCCACACCGCCTCGTTGACGGGACAAGTGGGTCCAATAGCGGGTCAATCGCGGCAGGAGGTATTCGAGTTGGGCGAGTTCGACCTGGAGCTTGCCTTCGCGGGTTCGGGCGCGTCCGGCAAATATTTCCAGGATGAGAGCTGTTCGGTCCATGACCCGGCAGGAAAAGATCTTTTCCAGATTGCGGGCCTGGGCGGCCGACAGCTCCTCGTCGAAGATGACGGTGTCCACTTCGCCCGCTTCGCAGAGGTTTGCAAGCTCCTGGGCTTTTCCGGACCCGATGTAGGTGGCGCGATGCGGTGCCGCCAACTTTTGAATGGCATCCCCGGCGGGAACTCCACCTGCGGTGACCGCCAATTCCGCCAGCTCGTCCAAGGCATCCCGGACTTCGCCCGCAGAATTGGTGGGCATTTCGACTCCGACCAGAAAGCAGCGTTGAATCGAACGGTCGGTCTGATTGACCAGCGATTTGATGACGGAAGTTCGGTTGTGGGTTGAGAGGTGTCAATGGGCGGATGGGATGAGAGACGAGGACGGAATAGTTGTCTCTCCGCCCATTGTCGGTTAATCAGACGGAATGTCCCGAATGGGCGCTCATGCCATTTCCATGTCGACGGATCCTTCGCTTCAAGTCCGTTCCCGATCCACGTGGGAAATTGTTCGCAGGGTGGTGCGCTATCTGAGGCCATATCCCTGGATGGCGGTGGGGACCATCGGATGTGCCCTCCTGTCCCTTGCGGGCTCATTTACCTACCCATGGTTGACGCAGTGGTTGGTGGATGAAGTGATCGTCGCAGGTCGCCCGGACCGATTGCCTTGGGCTGCCGTCGGCCTGCTGGGGGCGTTTCTTGTCCGGGACCTCGGAAACAGCCTTCGGATTCGCCTCAACAATGCCTTGGAGCAAAACGTGATTTTTGATCTCCGTCGGGACCTCTACGGTCGTCTCCAACGGTTACCTGTCGGATGGTTTGACCAGCGCTCATCCGGGGATTTGGCGACGCGGGTTTTGGAGGATGTCAACGGGGTCGAGCGCTTGCTGATCGATGGCACGGAACAGGGTACGGTGGCGGTGCTCAGCCTTGTGGGCGGATTGACCGTGCTGTTCTTAAGCCAGGCCAAACTGGCGGCGGTGGCGTTGTTGCCCATTCCTCTCCTTGCGGGTGGGGCTTGGTGGTACACGCGAACGGCTCATCGGCGCTATCGGGCTCAACGCCAAGCCAGTGCGGCCATGAATTCGCTGTTGCTGGACAATCTTCAAGGAGTTCGGCAGGTCAAATCGTTTGGTCGTGAAGAGTTTGAAGATCAACGATTTGCCGACCGCGCTGATGCACTCCGGCGGGGAAGCCTGACCGTCATGAAGGTCTGGGCGGGTTATAGCCCTGCCATGTCCTTTGCGGCGGCCATGGGAACTGTGGCGGTCCTTTACGTGGGCGGACATCAGGTCCTGGCCGGACAATTGACCCTGGGTGGGCTTCTCAAGTTCATGGGCTATTTGGCGTTGCTCTATGACCCCATCGGGCGGCTTCACACCCTCAACCAAATGCTCTCCAGTGCACGGGCCTCGGGCGAGCGGTTATTCGATGTGTTTGACACCGCCACCGAGCCTGACGAAGGCCGCCAGGCAGAGCAAAAAACGCGCTCTGAACGGGCATCCGCACCGACAATCGCCTTTGAAAACGTCGGGGCGTCCTACGACGGCAAACGGAAAATCCTTGAGGACATTTCCTTCGTTGCCGGTCCGGGAGAGGTGGTGGCGTTGGTTGGGCCCACTGGGGCTGGAAAATCCACGTTGGTCAACCTGCTGCCACGCTTCTACGAGATGATCTTGGGACGAATCACCATTAATGGCCAAGACATTCGGGGTTTTTCCCTGGCCGAGTTGCGCAACAAAATCGCGGTGGTGAGTCAGGAACCCTTTTTGTTCAACGGGACCCTCCGCGAGAACATCCAGTATGGGCGATTGGAGGCCACGGTCGCCGAGGTTGAAGCGGCTGCGCGATCTGCCAACTGCCATGACTTCATCTGCCGACTGCCGGACGGCTATGATTCCCGGGTTGGGGAACGGGGAATCCGACTCAGTGTCGGCGAGAAACAGCGGGTTTCGATTGCGCGGGCGCTGCTGAAGGATGCGCCCATTTTGATCCTGGACGAGGCCACGGCCAGCATCGATACCGCAACCGAAAAGTCGATTCAGGAGGCGTTGGAGAGACTGATGGAACGGCGTACCTCACTCGTCATCGCTCACCGGTTGGGGACCATCCGGCGCGCCGACCTGATTCTGGTGTTGAGCGGCGGAAAGGTTGTGGAACGGGGAACCCACGAGGAGCTTCTAGCTTCCAACGGGCTCTACCATCGGCTTTGGACCGTGCAATCGGCGGCGGATGCCTTGGTGGCGTTGGACGGGCGTTCGGAAAAGGCGCTTCATGAGCAATTCGACGCTGATTGACTGTTGACTTTTTACTCCCGTGTCCGTAAATACTTCAACTGCCATCGTCATCCGTTTGACGTAGGGGCGAGAGTTGACAGGGAAAGCATCGAAGTATCGACTGTATGAATAAAATTTATCGCGCAGCAGGCCGATGGAGCATTGGCATTGCCACCCTAACTGGGACCGTGGCTCTGGCTGCCGACAGTGATGCCAAGCCGCTGACTCTGGCCTTGGGACTCAAGGGCTTCTACGACGACAACATTTTCACCCGTCCGTCTGGGCCGGAAAAGGTGGACAGCTTCGGTCTTCAAGTTGTTCCGAGTATTGCTTACAAGGTGTCGAATGGTGCCACCTCGGTTTCGATTGGGTACACCTTGGACGCCAAGTGGTTCGAACGCCGCTCTCGGGATTCCGTCGATGCGACCGGGGCGGTTGCTCAGAAGGCCGATCCTTGGGACTACTCGCACTACATCAAGGCCAACATCAAGCATAAGTTCAGCGATACGGTCTCCATTCAAGCGGATGATTCGTTTGCCATCACCCGCGAGCCTCAGGAGTTCCTTTCAGGTCAGGTGGCCCGGTCCAAGGGTGACGCAATCATCAACTATGCTTCTCTCAAAGGCGAAGTCGGCTTGACCGATTCTTTTGGTTTGGCGGTGTCCTATCGAAATAACCTTTTTGATTACAGCGACCCTAACTACAAGCCGCTGCTGAACCGGATGGAGAACATTCCGTCCGTTGATCTTCGCTATCGTATCAATCCGACTCTGTACGGCATCCTGGGCTATCGTTACTCCGATGTTGCCTACGATAAGCATGAGATCCTCCCCGTGGACGGATCGACGTCGGTCGTCTACAGCGATGCTCGTAATCGCTCCTCTCATTTCGTCTATGGCGGAGCAGACTGGCAGGCTTCGCCAGTTCTGTCGTTTGCGGCTCGGGCGGGCGGTGAGTTCACCGACTACTCCAATCTTGAGAAGTACCATCTGAAAGGGAACAAGTCGGACACTTCTCCCTTCGCTGACGTTAGCGCCAAGTGGCAGTTCGCCAAGGATAGCTATTTGAACGGTGGATTGCGTCATCAACTGAATGCGACCGATGCTCTTTACGCATCGAGTTCGGGCAACGACATCGTTCTCAGTCAGGAGAGCACGCTGCTTTACGCGGTGTTGGCTCATAACATCACCCCGGCTCTGCGTGTATCCGTGAATGGTCAGTTCCAGGACTCGGTCTACAACGGGGGCACCTACGACGGGAAGTCGGAACAGTTCTACGGGGCCGGTGTATCTCTTAGTTACGCGTTGAACGCCTATCTTTCTGCGGAAGCCTCCTATTTCTACGACAAGCTTGCGACGTCGAGCGAACCGGCACTTGCGGCCCGTGGATTCTCCCGGAATCGCGTATTCCTCGGAATTCGTGCTAGCTACTAGTTCGAAATAGGTCAGGTTTCGGAGGTCGGAAACAGATTCTGGCCTCATTTTTCCATGGAGACACCAAAACTGGCGGGGGCGCCAGATTCCCGTCAGCACTTTCTCGATTACTGGCGAATCGTACGGCTTCGAAAGGTCATTATCGTTGCCGTCTTTTTTCTAGTGCTGATTACGGCGACCGCCGTCACTTTCGTTCTCCAACCGGTCTATTCGAGTACCGCCAAAATGCGGGTTGAGCGGGATTCCCCGGATATTCTCCTGACGGGTTCGATGTCCCAGCCGAACTACGACTTTTATTTCTATAATACGGAGATCCAGATTTTCACATCCGAGGTCATCCTCCTTCCCGTCATACGTGAGCTGAAACTGGCGGATAAATACACCCAGCACTACAAATCGTCAGTCCCATTTACGACTCAGGAGGCCTTTGAACAATTGGTCCGGGACGTGGACATCAAGCCGGATCGGAACACCTCCCTCATTGATATATCGGTGGTATCCTGGGACCCAAAGCTTGCCGCCGAAATTGCGAATAAGATTGCCACAGTTTACCGCGATGAACGTGACAGGGGGCGGACCGGAAAGTCTTCCCGCGGAATGGAAGCGTTGACCAATGAGGTGGTGCAGCTCGAGAAAGACGTCGAGGAACAAACCCGCGTGGTCGACAAGATGAAGAAGGACCTCAAAGTTCCGGATATCGTGAGCGAGGGCGGAACCTTTCAATCACTCTCGGCCCAGGAGATGCAGAAGCTCCAGGGAATGCAGACGGAATTGAGGGTCAAAGTGAGTCAACTGGAGACCGAGTTCACGCGTTTATCCCGGCTGACCCCCAAGGAACGTCGTCATGCCTTGAACTATTCGCACTCCACCTCGACCCTCCAGGATTTGATGGTGAGCTTAAGCGCAGCCGAGCAGAAGCGGTCGAGTTTGGTAGCTCTTGGAGAGAATCACCCTGATCTCAAAAAAGCGAACGATGTTCTCAAGACGATCAATGAACAGGTCGACTTGGCCGTTGCTGGAATCATGCAGGTCTTGGAGGGCGATTTGGAGATTGCGAAGAAGAATTTGACTCTACTGGGCACGGCTTTGGAAGAAACCCGGGATCGGGACAATGAACTCAGCGCGAAATGGCGGCCTTACCTCCAGGCAAAGAAGGAATTGGAGTCCAAGGAAAAGCGGCTGAATTTCATGCAAATGCAGATGACGCAGCAACATATGGATTCCAGCGTGTCCCGGCAGTCCAGTGTTCTGATCGTCAACGAAGCCAAACCGGCGCTTCGTCCCATCAAGCCCAAGAAAATCGTCAATATCACCCTCGGTGCTGTTGCTGGTCTGTTGTTGGGCGTCAGTCTTGCATTTTTCATCGAATACCTCGATACGAGCGTCAAGACCATCGACGATGTCGAGCAGGCGTTGGGCTGTCCGGTTTTGGGTGTCATCCCTCAGAATGTCAGTTCGCTTTTGGACGAAGGCGAGGAGGGACCGCATGCGGAAGCTTACCGGGTGTTGCGAACCAATATCCTTTTCTCTCGGAAAAACGCTGCATTTACGGCGCTCACCGTGGTCAGCGGTGGGGCTGGTGAAGGTAAGTCCACTACGATTTTCAACCTGGCAGTGGTATTCGCCCAGCAGGGGAGCCGGGTATTGCTGGTGGATTCGGACCTGCGGCGCCCGAGTCTGCATCGCAAATTCAACGTCGAGAACAAGCTCGGGTTAACCTCCTTCCTTCTCAAGCAAAACACATTGGAGGAAGTGGTGATCAATACGGCACATCCGCAGTTGCACTTTCTGCCGAGCGGCAAATTGCCCAGTTCGTCCATGGGGATTTTGAATTCTGCCGCGATGCGTTCCTTCATCGAGGAAGCGAAGAAGCGCTATGACTTCGTGCTCTTTGACTCGCCTCCGATCATGGGTGTCAGCGATGCCTCCATTCTGGCCAGTGAGGTCGATTTATCCTTGCTGGTTGTTCAATACCGGAAATATCCCCAGCAAATGACCCTTCGAGCCAAGCAGATGGTCGAGAAGGTGGGTGGTCGATTGGTGGGAGTGGTCCTCAACAACATCAACATCTCTCAGGACAGCTACTATTACTACTACAGCGGCTACTACTACGGGGATTACTCCAAGAGTCCAGAAAGCCGTCCGGAGGGTGAATTGCGGACAGAATCGTCTAAAGCACCTGGTTCCAAACGGGGTGTGAAGGAAAAAGTTTGACGTCCGGGCAAACTCACGCAAAGGAAGGAAGCAGGATGAAGTTGTCGACGAATCCAACCCTTAACTCCAAGGCTGCGGTTTTCAGCCTTATTCTGGTATTCTTTTTGGCTGGCTGCGACTGGGGAAAGTCGTCTTCGGGAGACTCGGGAATCAGACCTGGAGTCGATGCGGGAACCACCAATGAACCCAACCTGGGTGCCGATGTCTTGCGTCCTGGCGACCGAATTCGGGTGGTTTATAACGACATTCCGGATCGGGTTGAGCCCGCTGAATTGCAGGTACCTGAAGGAGACGGCACGCTGACGTTGTATTTGGGGGTCAAGGCAAATTTTGCTGGCAAGAAGGTCCCGCAACTCGAACGGGAGATAGAGAGTATTTATGTGGAAGAGAAAAAGCTCTTCCGACGAATCACCATCAATATCGAGCGCCTAGGGCAAACGGTTTCGGTTGGCGGAGAAGTCCGCGAAGCCGGCAATGTGCCGTGGGTGGCTGGGATGACGGTTACCAGTGCCATCAACGCCGCCAAGGGGATGACCGACTACGCCGCCAAATGGCGTGTTCTTTTAACCCGAAGCACCAAGGTTGTGACGACTGTGGATGTGATCAAGGCGCAGGAGAACCCGAAGCTGGACCTCAAGGTTTATCCGGGTGACAAAATCGAAGTGCCTCGCCGGGGACTCGGGGCTTTCGGAATATGAATTTGGTCTTGAGGCGGGAATCGGAGAAGAAAATCTCTGTTTCCTTGGACCGTTTTCCATTTGTCATCGGGCGGGCTTCTGACGATCTGACTGTCAGTGGACCGGGCATTTGGGACAAGCATGCCGTCATTGATCAGGGAGTTTCCGGAGAGCTCAACCTGACCTGTCGTCCTGAAACCACTCTTCAGTCCAATGGGGTAACACTTCGCCATCTTCGACTTAAGCTTGGCGAAACATTCCAGATCGGTTCTGAGCATTTTCGTCTGGAATTGGCACCCGTCCCGCAGCGGCCAAGCCATCACTGGGAGGCAGCCGTCGGCTTGTTGGGAGCTGTGATTTTGCTGACCGAACTCTGGCTGGCCTTCAATGGGCTGGCTTTTGTCTGACACCCATCGCAGTGACGGTTGGTTTTGGCCGATATACTGGAAGCAACCGGACCGGTCTGTTGGCCTATCTTGGCTCCGCTGAATCAACCAGTTTAGACCGCAGGTTCCGGGTAGGCGTAGGGGATGACCCGCCGTACCGGGGCGGTGGACTTTGATTCAACTTCGGAAGAGCCCGAGATGCGTCGAGTGAGGCGATAATCACAGACCACCAGGATGGCGGCCGGCAGCGCAAAAGTGCGCATGGTGAACTCGCTATCGCCATGCAGGAAAATGAAGGAAACCAACTGCCCGAACCAGCCTCCGGCGATGACGCACGCCAGCCGTGAGAAATCGTCACTGGTTTTCTTTCTCCGGACGAATCGAATAATCCGCACTGCCGCCCTGCTGCCTCCAAAAAGGAACAAGGTCAAGACCACGGCACCAGGAATGCCCAAATTAACGAGAGTCCCCACCGTGCCGTTGTAGAAAATACCCTCATCGACGAACGCATAGGTTGGGTCATGATAGAACTCCTGGGAAACGGACTGCTTGCTAAAGCCCCGCCCCAGCCAACGATACTTTTTCGATTCCTCCCAACCTGCATCTCTCACCAACCGGCGACCGTTGGCTGTGATCCATGCGTCGTAGGACGCCACCGGGCTGATGGGGATACCGGGTATGACTGAAAGGGTCCGCTGGCTGCTGAGGGGCATGTCCAAGCTGAAGACAAAAAGAAGGATGTAGAGGATGGCGAGGATCACTCCGAGGGCCCATGCCCGAACCACTGTGAAAAGCCGTTGGGCCCAGGCCGTTGTCAGGAGGGTAATGAGGGTGAAGTAAATCAACAGCCGATGGCCCGACAACAACCCGGAAACAAGACAGACGAAGGTTGCGGGCCATAGCCAAAATCCGCGTCGACTGAAATAGTTGGAGAGGGGAAACTGAATCCAAAGGACGGATAACAGGGCTTGGGCGGTGAATGCCAGCGACTGGAATCTCCGGATGCCGCCCGTCATGGCTTGCTGTTCAAAGTTGAGACCATCGGTCGGAAGCTCCACGAAGTTGAGCAGTTGGAAAAGCGGTCCGGAGGCGTAGGCAAAGATCAAATCTGCGGCAATAAAGGTGACTGAAAGGAAGCATTGAATCACATAAAGCCGAACCAGAACCCGCTCGGTTGGGGGCTTCAAAAGAAACAGAAGCGGGAAAACGGCCGTAAGCAGCTGTTGGAAGTAGATTCGCCCACCCATCTGCGCATTTCCAAACACGCGGAGTCCGACGCCTCGAAAATACATGGTTACAAGAAGAACGGCGCAGAACAGAAGCAACCCGAGGTACAGTGCCCAATTCCGCCGGAGTCTGAACATCGTCCCGGGCGCCGCTTCGCGAAGGGCAATTGTCACAATGAGCCCACTCCAGCCGAGGACACTGAATCCTTCCCAAAGAAATGGTCGCCCCGTCGCAAAGGGAACGATCAGTGCAGAATTGAACAGGATCGTTCCAAAAACGATTGCGATGTCCAGATGGTACGGTAGCAGGACCAACCAACCGATGGGCACGAAGAGGGCCAGGATGGCCACGGCATTGCCGGTCAGAGCCAGCAACAGCCCGCAGAAAGAAGCAAAAACCATGGCTCCAAATAGCCAAAGGCCCCGGGTGAACTGCCACTGAAGTTCAATTCCACTCATTTCGATGATTCATGCCAGCACCGGCGAATGTAGTCCCTTGCCTCAATCGAAGGAGGTTCGCAATGCTTCCGCCAATACGTCAAGATGTCGCTTCACCGTAAAATGCTCCAGATAACGATTCCGGAGCTTCGGAGCGAGGTCTTGGTCAAAAAGGGTCAGCATCTGGATGGCGAGCGCCTCGATATCCTGAGGATCGACGATCCCTGGATAGCCCACCGGCAGGATTTCGGGAATTGCCCTCCAGCGGGTGGTCACAATGGGAAGTCCCCACGCCATGGCTTCAACCAAATTGAGCGGTTGGCCCTCGTTGGCATAGTAGGTGGGGAACAGGAATAGGTCGGACGCTTCGAATTTTGCGTTCTTCCGCTCGCGATCCAGGAATCCGTGAACCGTTGCCACGGCGTGTTCGGAATTGATCCGATCAAATTCCCTCCGATCCTCGGGATCAACAAATTCCCCTGCAACCGTCAACCGGAAGCGAGCCGGGCACCCGCGCAGTTTTAGAATGGTGTTGGCGCGAATCACTGATTGCAGGGCATCAATGACTCCCTTGTCCCGGGTGCAGAGTGCCAGGAACAGGACCGAAATGGTGATGGATTCGCCACCATTCCTTTGAAGAGCCTCCCGCAATTGAATCTGACGCTGATGTCGCGCGATGAGCAGGGGTTGATCATCCTTCGGGACCGGGTCAGGGATTCCATTGGGAACCACGCGGGATTTTTGCGGGCGGAGGATGGACGCATCGTCCGCGGTCAGTTTCGAGAGGCTCAAGCTGAGACTTGCCCGCCCCAGAGCCCAGTGGGTCAGTCGTCGCTGCCAGGGTCGCGCCGAGCGAGTGAGCCACTGCCCGAGACCGACAGAGTGCCAATGAAGAATCAAGTGCGGAAACGCCCAACGACACAGTCCGAGAACCATCCAGTCCCGAATCACAGCCGACGTTTTGGCCGGGGCGGGGATATAATAAAATACCGTGAACCGGTGGAAGAAACGTGCCCGGAGCGCCAGGAGGACAAAACCGAGGAGTCGAAGCACTTTCCCCGGGCGCATCCGTCCAATGTCATCCGCGCCGGCAGAGAGTTGGGCATTGACATGGTAAATCTCAACACCGCTGGACCCATCGGAAAGTCCGTCAACGAGGAACTGCACCATTTGGCTCTGCCCATGGTGCGGTGGGGGTTTGTGGGCAAAGACGAGGATGCGAGGCTTGGTCATTCCGAGAGTGCCGATTCGGTCTGGAAGCGAACCGGAGCGATTACCTGGCTTTCGAAGGGGAATTGATCAAGAAAGCCTGGGTGGTATGTGGGACGACAGTGACGTCCAACCCACGGTTTCGACATACCTCATCAATGGCGGTCCGGGCACCATACGTTGCCGGCCATGCATAATCGTCAAAGACGACGATTCCCCACGGGGAGAGGCGTTCCAGTACAAATTCCGTAGCTGCCAGGGTAGGTTCGTGGAGATTGACATCAATGTGGGCGAACGAGAGCAACGGGGACTGCACCTGACTGAGTGTTCCCGGAATCAGCCCCGGGATCAGGACCACTTGCTGATCCGGCGTTGAAAGTAACCGGGTGACGTCTGCGAGGCTCGCACAACGGCATCCTTCCAATTTCAGATGGTCCCCGTCCTTCGCCGGGTCAATTTTTTTGTACCCTTCGAACGTATCCAATGACCAGATGCGCTTGTTGGACCCTGCCTTCTGGAGGACATCAAGAATCACCCGCGTGCTGCCGCCGCTGCCGGCTCCCGCCTCGAAGATGTCACCAGGCACGGGAAGGGACGTTCGAGCCATTTGGCGGAGAAAATACAACTTTCTGGGGTCTAACAGGGTGTTGGCAGTGACCTCCGGGCGGAGTAGTGAGGCGTTTTCCGGGCCAAGCCATGGCTGATAGAGGCGGTTGAAATCCTCGGGTATCCCGTAAAGCTCCTGATCAGGGATTCCCGGAGGAATCGTCTGGTTTTGGGGGCGCGGGAGAACCTGACGCCCAAAGGGACCAAGTAGCCGGTTGACGATTCGGTCAGCCCAGGTGGTTCCAGGGTGGGATGTGGTGGCCGTGCCGCTGTTCATGTCAGGACTAAATATTACCGAGATACCGAAGTTTACCCAAAAAATTGCTTTCCTGGGATGGTGTGCTGCGGGATGCCCATGCTACGGCGACCAACAGAGCGGCGGTGCATCCAAAGACTGCCGAAAGGAAGGTCCCTGCGTTTTTCCCCCATATCTGGAGCCCCACCCACGCGAAAGCTCCTGACGCGACTGCACTGACCACGGCTCGTGCAACGATTTTGAAGTACCACGCTGCCGGTTTTAGTCCGACGGACCGGGCCCAGGCCCAGAACAACGGAGTCAACGTGGCGCAGACCGTTGCTGCGAGGAAGCTAGCGGCAACACCAATGCCGTGGAAGCGCGGGCCGAAGAATAGTGACAGGATGACCGCCATGGCCAGCTCGCGTTCACAAGACTTCGCCAGAGTTGCAAATCGTCCAGCTCCCAGCAGGTAGTAAGCTGCGGGGGACGAAATACCCGTGATGAGGAAACGAAGGGACATGAGGATCACCAAGGTTTGTTCGGGTGCCCAGGAACTGATCTCATTGCGGGTCCACCATTCCGCGAACGGAGCCAGCACAATGATCACGGCACCCATGACCCCACCATATAGCCAGGCGTTCAAGCAAAGGAGCCATTTGGAGAGGGCCAATACGGCTGCAGACTGATCACTGGCATCCGACTTCTGATGTTGGGCGATCAATGGCCAAACGGCTTCGCTCCCCGCCTGGAGCAGATTCCGGATTTGGGCAAAGATTCTGGCGGCCCCTCCATAACGTCCACCTGAGCTTGCCGCGGCTTTCCCCATCCCGAGGTTGGCGGCAAGAAGGGTGTCCCCGGTAAAAAGCAACAGGATGGCAATCTGAGACCGAAAGCATGCCACCGCTTCGGGGCGGAGGTCTCGGAACAAACGTCTGAAGTCGGTGGGTGAGACCCTCTGAACCAGCCGAAAGCCGGGAATGATCCGGGCGCACAGCAACCAGGCAATGCCGCCCTGAAGGACGGCCACCATGCTCATGCTCATCGGAATTGCCCAGAGCCCAAATTGGAGCCGCAGGGCACCCCAGACAGTGAAGAGAGTGACCCAGGATGCGAGCGTGTTGAGTTGAAAGACCCGGCGCTGTTCCCCCAACCCGACGAGAAGGTTGACCTGGGCAAACACCAGCATGGACAAACATCCGGCGAAACCGAGTGCGAGATAAAAGGAGACGGGCTGCTTGGCGAGTTGGACGGAGGGCAAACGCGAGTAAAGACCGACGACCAAAAGGACCACCGGCAACAGGACCCCGGCAATTCGAAGGTAAAGAGCCTGACCGAAACAGATGAGCAGATTTCGGTCATCCCCGGAGCAGCCGGCAAGGAGTCTTCGGTTGATCGCCGTCCGGTAACCCAGGTCCAGAAAAGGGAGGTAGATCAACAGGGTCTGAACCCCGTTGAGTACGTTGAACTGGTCAATCCCCATGTATTTCGAGAGGATTTTTATCTGTAGCATCCCCGAAAAAATGCCGCTCAACATGGATGCAACCCGCCACGCCACAGCGGAGGAGAATTTGCGGTTCATGGCGATGTTCCGTCACGTCGGGATGGAATGCAAAACGCCTTGATGCGTCGGAAAAGCGGTGCCGACGGGGCGTGGGACTTGGAATACATGGCCAGACTATTTGGGGATCGAAGTCGGCTTCCGTAGCTGAACGGTCACACCGACGTAGATTGCCGAGGGATCATTCCCCGGAACGACCCCCTGACTTTCAAAACAGGAGCCCACCGCATTGAGAACGGGCCGCACCGCCCTTCGAAACACGCGTCGGGTAAAGTCAAAAAGATACCAACGCACCGTCCGCTGACCGGGCAGGCGCAGGGTTTCTGCAAAATAATGGAGAAGATAGAGTGCTCCCCGAATCTGAGTGGTCGTTTTGTGGCTGGCCGTCACTTCAAAACCGGCCTGCCGTGCGAGGCGCTCGATACCGGCACTGGTCCACCGGGTGTAATCATGCGGACATCCATGTTCTTCGAACATGCCGTGGGTGGTGATCAGTGCCGTTCCGCCTGGCTTTAAGATTCGGAGGCACTCTTCAAGGTAGGAGCGGGGGTCGGGAACGTGTTCCAAGACCTGCGTTGAAAGAATGCCGTCGTATGTATCGGACGACTCGTCTGTCAAACCATCCGGGCGGATGGCTCGTTGTACCCGCGGGCCGGGAACGATGTCTGCGCGGACATAATCCCGACATTGCGCAAACAGCCGCTCGTAAGGCGCACCGCCGCATCCATAGTCAAAGACGACGGACCCGGGCTTCAGGTTGCTGGCGAATCGTTGAATGAGAACCAGAAGGTCAACAAAGACGAGGTAGTTCATGTCCCTCCACCGGGGCTGGAGGCGTTCTCGCAAATAATCATCGTCAGCCAGGATCTGGCCGAGCTCTGGCGGTGACGAAGCGGAACGGTTCATGAATCAATCAAATGAAACCCAGGATTCCGAGCGAAGCGGTCCGCTCGAAAGAGGGGATGGTCGTTCAGTCGACGGCGGTTTGGCAAGGCTCTCTCGGACAGACGTGGACTGCGGTCACCCGTTTCGGTCTGGGAGGAAGGTTTCAGGGGCCGTCGTTTCCCGGGTGGTTGTTCCGCCACTTTCCAATCGTCGATTTCGGAAAAATGTCCGCAGCAGGTTGGCCGATTCCTCGGCTCGAACCAGGGGGGTAATCTCGCAACGGTGATTGAGGCCTGGAAATTGCAGCAAGTTCAGTGCTCCTCCGGCGGCTCCCCCGCGCGCGTCACCCGCGCCGTAGACGACCCGGGCCAGGCGGCAATGGACAACGGCTCCGGCGCACATGGGACAGGGCTCCTTGGTGACGTACAACGTGCAGTCATTCAGTCGCCAATCTCCCACCTCCTCCTGGGCCATTGTCAGGACCAACATTTCTGCATGCGCGGTGGCGTCCTTTAACAATTCAACCTGGTTCCAGGCCCGGGCGATAATCCGCTCGTCGCGAACAATCACGGCACCGACCGGCACCTCTCCGGCACGATATGCCTTTTGAGCCTGGCGCAACGCCTCACCCATAAAAAATTGGTCGGTATCCAAATCCATGTCAGGGGGAATCGATGGATGCAGTACTCTGCAGGAGGTGCCAACAGTCCGGTCCGCTGGATGCGGAATCACAGTGTGCCACGAAGAACCCGTTTCGATGACTC
Organism: uncultured Verrucomicrobiota bacterium; assembly: GCA_903896505.1. Lineage (GTDB taxonomy): Bacteria > Verrucomicrobiota > Verrucomicrobiia > Limisphaerales > UBA9464 > CAILNN01. The sequence goes on from CAITXU010000127.1 coordinate 15,914, forward strand.
CAGAACCAGGGCCAGATTTTCTCCCGATCCGTTCGGGGAATCGGCAATGCCTCAATGGTGGCGCGCGGGAAAAAACCAAATGCTCCCTCCCGATGAAGGGGAGGGAGCCGGTCCAGCCGCGGCTTGATTTCAAAAAGAAACATCAACCAATGGGCCTGGTTCTCGTATCCCCGTTCACTGATCAAGCCCACCAATCGAAAGGCTTCCATGGGGAGGTCTATTTCCATTTCCTCGAAGGCTTCGCGTCGGGCACAATGATGCGGGGATTCACCAGTGGCCTGCTCAAGCTTTCCGCCAGGGGGCGACCATAAGCCCAGATTCGGGGCCTTCGCCCGTTGCAACAACAAGACTTCGTCCGCCGAATTGAAGGCGTAGAGCAAGGTGCCAATTTTGTATGGGAGGCTGGTCACGACATTCCCTTTTGTCCCCGCCTCAGGGGATTTGCCCGATGATTCCAATACCCCTCATGGGTTTTCCGTCAAGCCTGCAAGGACCTTTTTGGGGTTCATCACCAGTTCCCGGGTCACGGTGAATTCCCGCACCGTGCTCGATGGTAGCTCGAACTTGAAGTCCCGAAGTGCCCGCTCGCAAACGGTCATCAGTCCGCGGGCACCGGTTCCTTCCGTGGCCGCCAATTTGGCAATTTGACGCAGACCATCGGCCCGCCATTTGATTCGGATGCCGTAGGCTTTGAATGCCCGCTCGTACTGCCGAAGCAAGCTGCTCTCGCTCTCCTTCATGACATCGTACAGGTCGGTGGCTGCCAGCGGGCGGCAGGCGACCCGGACCGGCAATCGACCGATGAATTCCGGCTCGAAGCCGAAGGCGATGAAATCCGCAGTCGTGGCGGAGTCCAAGACCTCCTCATCGCTTTGATGCGAGATATCCTCGCCGGAGGTCAGGGATATCCGCCGACGAATCAGCGTGCTGATTCCAGCAAAAGCCCCACTCGCAATAAACAGGATGTTCCCCGTATTGATGGTTTCCCCTGTAGACTTGGGAGCTCCGCCTGGCTTGGGCATCATCGCCTGCATTTGACCCATGACGTCATTGGGGGAGATCACCGGAACATCGGCGTCTTCCATCAGTTTGAGCAAGTTGGTTTGGACGCCGCGTCCGCTCACATCCCGCCCACTGCTTTCCCTGCCTGCAATTTTGTCGACTTCGTCGAGGTAAATGATGCCGTGTGACGCCCGCCGGAGATCGCCCCCCGCTCGGCGAATGAGGTCCCGGACCAGGTCCTCAACATCGCCGCCCACATAGCCGGTCTCACTAAACTTTGTCGCGTCCGCCTTCACGAACGGGACACCGATGAGTTCGGCGGCAGATCGAATCAGGTGGGTCTTTCCCACGCCGGTCGGACCCAGAAGCAAGACGTTCTGTTTGACGTAATGGTGGGCGACATCTCCCGCCTCGCGCATCCGGACGTGCTGGAAATGGTCACACAACGCCACGCTCAAGACTTTCTTGGCTTCGTCCTGACGGATCACGAAGCGGTCGAGGTGTGCTTTGACGTCCCTTGGCTTCAGCTCAAAGTGAAACGGTACTTCCTCCGGAATCGCCGCTGCGTCTGTCTGCGGTGCCGGCACCTTTGATGGCTGTCCGGGAACGGGCATGCTCGAGGGGCGAGGCTTGTGTTGTCTTCCGTGGCCCCGTTTGAATCCCCGCGATACCGGGCCAATGTCTCCCGGAGTGATAAGTGACGACATTCAGGCGGAGATTAGGCTGAATCGTCCGGAGGGCAAGCAGATGGGCTCGACGGGACGGTCCGCAACCTTCACGCTGACCGGGATGGGCTTCAACGGTTCGGTTCTACGAATTTCCCAAAGTTCCGTTCCCGGGTTTTCCTGGAGGACATGGTGTGCGTCTTTCTGGCTGGCAGGTTGCCTATTGGGGGCAGATCAACCGCAGTGGGGCCAAGCGTGGACGCGAAACCTTGTTTCCACAGAGACGAACCTTCCGGTCGATTTTGATCCCGCATCCGGGCGCAATCTGCGTTGGAAGGCCGCCCTGGGTTCGGATTCTTACGCCACTCCCATCGTGGCGGGAGGCCGCGTTTACATCGGAACCAACAATGAACGACCCCGCGATAGCCGTCGACGCGAGGATGCGGGTGTCCTCATGTGCTTTGACGAGGCCACCGGCCAATGTTTGTGGCAGTTGGTGACCCCAAAGCTGGAGGGAGACCCTTACTACGATTGGCCCAAGACGGGAATGTCGTCCCCTGTGACGGTGGAAAACGGGAAAGTTTACTTCGTGAATAACCGGGCGGAAGTGATGTGCCTGGATGCGCGGGGAAATGCTCCAGATGCCGCGAATGGCAATGCCCCCGATACAGTTCCCACGGCCAAGGTCCTTTGGAAGCTGGATTTGGTCGGTACCGCCGGTATCTGGCCGCATGACGGGGCCCACACCTCCATTCTTATTGACGGTGCCTATCTCTACCTCAATACGGGTACCGGAGTGGATAATACCCACAAAAAGATTCGTACTCCCAACGCACCCAGTCTGGTGGTGGTCGAAAAGGCGACCGGACGTCTGGTGGCCCGGGAAGAAGAACATATCGCCCCCTGGGTTTTTCATGCCACTTGGTCTTCGCCTTCCATTGCCACGGTTCGCGGGCGTCGGGTCGTACTGATGGCGGGCGGCGACGGCATTGTCTATGGATTTGAACCGCTGACCGGGTCCCTCCCACCTCCAGGTGTCACCCGTCTCCGGAAGGTCTGGCAGTTTGATTTTGATCCTTCCGGACCCAAGTCCGACGTCCACCGGTTCAATGGGAATCGACGGGAAGGTCCGAGCACGATTTATGGTTTGCCGGTGGTGGTGGGCGAGCGGTTGTTCGTCGCCGGGGGAGGCGACCTTTGGTGGGGCAAGAATGAAGCATGGCTAAAATGTGTCGACCTCGGAGGGCTGGCGGAGCCGGCCTCCGGCGCGGTCTTGGGGCGGGAAATCTGGTCACATCCACTCGGTCGCCATACCATGTCGACACCTGCGATCACGCAGGGGTTGGTGTTCGTTACCGACACCGGACGTCAACTGCATTGTCTGGATGCGGCGACTGGCGACACCGTTTGGACCCATGAGTTTGCAGGAGAACTCTGGGCATCACCTCTGGTCGCTGATGGCAAGGTGTATGTCGGCAGTCGACGGGGCGATTTTTGCGTTTTTGCCGCTGGACGGACAAAGCAGTTGCTTGGAAGCACGGACCTCCGTCAGGCCATCAGCGGGACGGCCACCGCTGCCAATGGGACTGTCTATGTCTCAACCGCAACCGACCTGTATGCCGTGGGTTTTCCACGGACACTCCGTTGATTTGTGCCATGCTCCCCAATGAATCAAGGCACCAACGCCAAGCCGGGTGCGTTTTGGACCACTAGAATGACCGCTTGGATTTCGAATTGAAGTCAGTCAACCGGGGCAGATATGGCAAGAGTTTGCATCATTGGAGCTGGAATTATTGGGTTGTCGTGCGCCCACGCCTGTGTGATCGAGGGGCACCAAGTGACCGTGATTGACCGTGGGCCAGAGCGCCGGGATGGCTGTTCTTTTGGCAATGCCGGCATGGTCGTGCCCAGTCATTTCACGCCGCTGGCCGCCCCGGGGATGGTGGCTCTGGGACTGAAATGGATGTGGAACCCGGAGTCGCCCTTCTGGATCAGGCCACGCTTGGACTGGGAGCTTGCCCGGTGGGGTTTTCATTTCTGGAGGGCGGCTACATTCGAGAGGGTGCGTCAGGCGGCCCCGTTGTTGCGGGACCTCAGTCTCGCGAGTCGGACCGCCTTTCAACAGTTGGCCAGGGACCTCGAGCCCGGCTTTGGCTTGACGGAACAGGGATTATTAATGCTGTGCAAAACGCAGAAGGCATTGGACGAAGAGCGGGAGACAGTGGCACGTGCTCACGAATTGGGCCTGGCGGCGGAGTTGCTCGATACCCGGCAAACCGCCCGACTCGATCCCGGAGTCAACATGTCGGTGGTTGGATCGGTCTATTTCCCCCAGGATTGCCATTTGTCACCTTCCCGGCTGATGGATGGACTGCAGGGCCGAATCAGCCGGATGGGCGGCACCTGGCATTGGGGCGAGGAGGTGACCCGCATCGAATCGTCGGGAACAACGATTTCTGCGGTCATTACCCCGCAATCCCGGGTTGAGGTGGATGAGTTGGTGGTTTGCGGCGGTTCCTGGTCCCCGGGACTGGCATCAGGCCTGGGCATTCGACTCCCGCTGCAGCCAGGGAAAGGGTACAGCCTGACCCTGCAAAACCCGCGTCAATTACCACAGAAGTGCGCTATTTTTCATGAGGCCAGAGTGGCTGTGACACCGATGGGTTCGACCTTGAGGATCGGGGGAACCATGGAAGTCGGTGGTCTGAACAGTCAAATCGACCCTCGGCGGGTTCGGGGGATTATTCGTTCAGTGCCCCTGTATTACCCTGATTTTCAAGAGTCCGATTTTACCGATATCCGTCCATGGTTTGGCCTTCGCCCCTGCTCACCCGACGGGCTCCCCTACCTCGGACGGGCCGGTAAATACCGAAACCTGGTGATCGCCACCGGGCATGCGATGATGGGTTTGAGTCTGGGACCAATCAGCGGGCGGTTGGTCGCCGAGTTGGTCAACGGTCGAAAGCCCTCCATGAACCTGAGTCTCCTTTCGCCGGATCGCTACAATTAGAGGTTGCAAGGAAAGGCGACCGTTTAATCCGTTTCATCCAGGACCGACGCAATCATCTCTACCGTCTTGTTCATGGCTCCTTGATTCTCTTGAACCACGGCGAGCCCTCGAGACCCCATCTCCTGCCGTTCCGATGACGACGCCAAAAGCCTGCCGAGGACTTTCTCGAGTTCGTTTTCATCGGTGATTTGAATGGCACCCCGTTGACGAAGGAACATGGCTGAAATCTGGGAAAAATTCTCCATGTGGGGGCCGAAAACAACCGGTTTTCCAAGTGCGGCTGGCTCGATCGGGTTTTGTCCACCCTGGGTTGTCAGGCTTTTGCCGATGAAGACCACGTGGGCACAATCGTAGAAGCTTCGCAGCTCTCCAGTGCTGTTGACCACAAGGCAGTCGGTTGAACCGGCAGCGGAATGAAATCCCGGGTGGATGAGGCTCCGAAAGACAAATCGAACGCCCATTTCGGACAAGGCCTTTCCTACTTCTCCCCCACGTTCCTGGTGGCGTGGAACTAAAATAAGGAAAAGATTCGGGAAGACAGGACGTAGACGCGCTGCAATACGGGCCAGAATGACTTCTTCTCCGGAATGGGTGCTTCCGGCGACAATGATCAGAGCATCGTCTGCCACGCCGATTTGCCGAAGCAGGGCATGAGCATCAATGGCCGGTTTGTCGGATGGGACTGCGGCCTCAAACTTCAAACTTCCCGTCAAGTGCAGCGCTCCAGCAGGGACCCCCAGTGATTCCAGCCGAGTGCAGTCCCCGGGAGTTTGAACGCCAATGCCCCGGAATCCCCCAAATATATCGCGAAACAGAAAGGTCCCTTGCTGGTACCGTCGGTAGGAGCGTTCGGAAATGCGGGCGTTGACCAGAAAATAGGGGATGCCCCGGCGTTGGAGACCCCAAATCATGTTGGGCCACAACTCGGATTCAATAAAGACCATGACGCGTGGGTGGATCGCAGAAAGCGCCCGTTGGACCTGCCGCCGCCGGTCAATCGGATAGTAAATGCGGGTGACGAATGGCGGTAAACGCCTTTTCAGCTCGGCCATTCCGGTGGAGGTGGTGGTTGAAACCACCAATTTGTGATGGGGCAATCGGCGCTGCAGGGCATCGACTAATTGAAGGCAGAGGTTGACCTCCCCGACACTGACGGCGTGGAGCCAGATCACCCGCCGATTGGTCAGCGTCTGCTTGAGGACCCCATCGTAGAGCCCCCAGCGCTGCCCAAAGTTTTCGCGCCATCCCCCGCGCCGTTGCAATTTGATAAAATAGAACGGGGCCGCGAACACCAAACCGAGGTTGAACAGTAAATTGTATATCCAGCGAATCACAGGGTTCCTTGGACCTTTCCCTTCAGGACGTGAGCCCCGGGTGAAGTTATCGTTCGTTGGAAGGTTTGTCACGATTTGGTGACACAGACGACAGATAACGGTTGGGGCCGAATTGGTTGAAGAAGAAGGCCTGTTTTGATCGAAATTCGACACGGTCGATACCCCTCCGCTATTATTTCTTCGTGAGCGCTGAAAAGTTGAGTCGACTGAGAAATCTGCTCGCGGGCTATGAATCCTGCATTGTGGCCTATTCTGGAGGTGTCGACTCGGTTTTTCTCGCCCGGGTAGCTTTTGAGGTCCTTGGTGATCGCGCATTGGCGGTCATCGCCGACTCTCCAAGCCTTCCTCGTCGCGAGTTGGAGGAGGCGCTTCGTTTGGGGCGGGAGTTTGGATTTCCAGTGGAAGTCGTGTCCACTGCCGAATTCGCTGACAGCCGGTATCTCGAGAACCCCGGCAATCGCTGCTATTTCTGCAAGCATGCCCTTTTTGCCGAACTGATACCGATTGCCCGCGTCCGCGGGTTCGCCGTGGTCGCGTATGGCGAAAATGCCAGCGATATTGGGGATCATCGTCCCGGCGGCCAGGCCGCCGCTGAATTTTCTGTTCGTGCGCCTCTGAAAGAGGCGGGTCTGAATAAATCGGAAATTCGATCTCTGAGCTCGCAGATGGGGCTGCCGACGGCCGACAAGCCTGAGATGGCCTGCCTCAGTTCCCGAATTCCGACGGGCGAAGTAGTGACGGTGGCCAAGTTGCGAATGGTGGAGGCAGCGGAATACTTTCTAAAAGACCTCGGTTTCCATGATGTGCGGGTGAGACATCACGAAATGCCAGCGCCCACGACCTCGGCGAAGCCGGGCTATCTGGCCCGGATTGAGGTGGGCCCTGGCGAGTTGGTCCGACTCCTTGAGGCGGGAAATGCGGATAAAATCCAGCAGTCCTTGAAGGAAATCGGATATCAGCATGTCACGGTGGACTTGGCACCCTACCGCCGGGCCGGGGTCCCCATCCGACTGGGGATGGCAGTGCCGACGGTTAAAGACCCGACGGGTGGTCGATGAAGGTCCACGGAAGTCTAAAGGTCGCGGCGAGCTCCGAAGCCAGCGCCTTCACACCGAAGGTTTCGGTGGCATAGTGGCCGCCGTAGAAGACGTTCAATCCGAGGTCTTCGGCCAGAGCATGAGTCCAATGAGGCCCTTCGCCCGTGATGAAGGTGTCGACCCCTTCCGCGACGGCCTGGGCCAATTCCGAACCGGCGCCGCCCGTACAAATCCCGATCCGGTGGCAGAGCGTCGGTCCGCCAGGAAGTAAAATAGGTGCACTCCCGAGGCAGACTCTGAGTTGGAGGGCCAGTTGGTCCCGATCCATCGGCGTAGCCAACGTGGATTGGACGCCAAGGGAGACGCCGGAGCGGAAGAAAAACGGCTGATGGTCGTTGAAACCCAGGCCAGACGCCAATTGAGCCGCATTGCCCAGACGGGGATGGCCATCCAACGGAAGATGCTGCGAATAGACCGCCAGGTCGTTTTCAATCAACCGCTTGAGCAGGGCATGGCGCCGACCGGTCCAAGGACGGGTTTCACTCCAAAACAAACCGTGATGCACCACCATCAGGTTGGCCCCGGCTTCAATGGCCCGGTTGATCGTGGCCATCGAAGCATCCACGGCGGCTGCCAACTTGATTACGGTACCGCCGTTCTCAACCTGCAATCCATTCCAGGCGCGGTCGTAATCCTGAAAGAGGGATGGTTGGAGCCAGGCGTCAGCGGACGCGACAACTTCGGCGAGTTTTACCATGGGAGGACGTCAGTTTAATCGGGGACGAGTCTAAAGGAAGCTCGGACCATCATTGCCAGCTCGGGAATTTTATTGGATGCTGGATAGCGTGATGCTTGAAGACTCGATAGGAGATATTCTACGAAAAGCCCGGATATCTGTCTCCGCAACCCTGGAATCGGTCGCCGCTGCGGCGGGATTGAGCACGGCCGACTACGAAAAGTTGGAGGACAGCGGTCGCGCCTCCAAGGCCATTCAATATCAGGCAGTCGCCCGCTTGCTGACCTTGGACGCTAAAAAGCTCGAGCGCATCAGCTCTGGTTGGTTGCCCGCTCCAGTGGACCTTTCCCTTTGGAGGGAGCTCCGTGTCATCACCACAGCGGACCCCGAGGATGGCATGAAAGTGCACGCCTACCTGGTCTGGGATGAAGTCACCCGGGAAGCAGCGCTTTTCGATACCGGATTCGAAGCCGACTTGATTCAGAAGGTCGTCGATGAGAATCAGTTGCAATTGAAGCACATCTTCATCACCCACTCGCATGGGGACCATGTCGCTGCGTTGACCCCCTTGCGATCGCTCCATCCCAAGGCACGCCTCCACTCCAGCTCGAAAGCGGCACCCGCCGAGTCAAGAAATCGCGCCAACGACTTCATCAACCTGGGCAGCCTTCGAATCACCAACCGCGATACTCCGGGGCATGCCGATGACGGCGTGACCTATGTGGTCGGAAATTGGCCGGAGGACGCCTCCCACGTCGCCATTGTCGGGGACGCGATTTTTGCGGGTTCCATCGGCGGTGCTCGCGACCAGTTGGAGCTGGCTCGGGCGAAGGTGCGCGAGCAGATTTTTTCACTTCCGGCTGAAACCTTGATTTGCCCCGGCCATGGCCCATTGACTACTGTCGGAGAGGAGAAGGCCAATAACCCCTGGTTTTTATGAAGAGAAGTCGCGGGAATTCTGGACGGACCTCAATCGGGATGTTTGATCCCGTCATCTCGCGCCTCCCGGCATTGTCTGTCCTGGCGTCGTTCGCCTTGGGGGCATCCATCTCTTTGGCTGAAGAACAGGCCGGCGCTGCCGGTGCTCCGTCCGGGGTCTCCGAGTCGAATCCGTCGGCTTCTGCGCCGGTGGGTTCCGCTCCGTCGGTTCCCCCTGCATCTGCGGCACCTTCCACCCCAGCTTCGACCAATTCAGCCGCTGGAGAAGTCCCAATCATGGCGGTCCCTCTGGCATCCAAGGACCCACTCAACCATTATTTGACCCGGGAGCGAGTGGAGTCACTTCAGGAGCGCATTCGTCCTTCGGTTCAGAACATTGAAGCCCGGGGCGGTGCCGCCCGGTTTATGTGGAATCAACGGCATGAGCCTTCCTCGATTCTCCAGCTAATCAACCCGCTGGCTCCCACGGAGTACGGTGTGAGCAGTGTGACCTATTATCAGGTTCCAGCCTCTGTCGCCACCGGACATCCTCCATTGCCCCGGGGTTTTCGTGATGACCGCACGCACGAGGCAAACGGTCTCTTCTTTCGCGCAGGTTGGTAGATCATGAACGGGTCCGCCACGTGCGGGACCCTGATGCTTGGACCGGTGGATATTCGCCCCGGAATTTTTGCCCCAACGGGGCGCAATGATATAGGCTAGGGAGACGCCCTGATAAACGAAGCACAAGCATTTTCCAGCCCTGAAGGGGCAAAACCGATGCCGCAGTCCCTCGCTCAGATCTTGGTACATTTGGTTTTTTCGACCAAAAACAGGGAGCCGTTCTTGAGCGAGACCATTCGGGACGAACTCCATGCGTACATTGGTGGGATCGTTGAGAATCAGGGAGGTACCCTCCTTAAGACTGGCTCGGTTTCGGACCACATTCATTTGCTGATTGCCCATCCGCGTGTCTGTTCGCCGTCGGATTTGGTTCAGGAGATCAAAATCAGCTCTTCAAAATGGCTGAAAACCAAGTCTGCAGAGTTCGCAAGATTCCATTGGCAGAGTGGCTATGGAATGTTTTCAATTAGGCCAATCCAGCGCGGCGCTTTGGAGCAATACATAGCCACCCAAGCCGAACATCATCGAAAGGTCAGCTTTCAAGAAGAATACCGCCGTCTCCTCGATAAATACGGCGTCTCATCCGATGAACGCTATGTGTGGGACTGAACGACATTTCGCCCCTTCAGGGCTAAGAATTTTGTGGGTCCCTCGAACCAGGGCGTTGCCCTGGCCTATCTCATTTGGCCCCGGTGGGGCCTAGGCGATTCGCCCTGTTGTACATTCGGGATATGCAAATCGACCAAGAATATGCGCAGAATGGTAGGTCGCTCGGAGGATTCCGACACCAGACGCATGTCGCCCGTGGATTCCCATATCCCGGGACGAATACGGTGTCCCTTTCGGCAACACGATACTAGATGTGCTGCATGGCGGATGGGGACCTTCTCAGATGATTTCGCGCCAGCTCCCGGGCGGTCTCGACGAGGTCCCGGTCCCCGGCCAGGTGCCCAAAATGGAAATCCGGCAAGCCACTCTGGTCCCGGCCAATCAATTCCCCCGGACCACGCAGGCGCAAATCGGCCTCGGCGATCTCAAAGCCGTTGTAGGTGTCGGTCATGACTTTCATTCGGGCCACCGCCTCCTCCGTTTTCATTCGAGCCAGTAGAATGCAATGGGAGTCATGGCCACCCCGTCCGATTCGCCCCCGGAGTTGGTGGAGCTGGGCCAAGCCAAATTGCTCGGCATTTTCAATCACCATGACCGTCGCGTTGGCCACATCGACACCGACTTCAATCACGCTGGTTGTGACCAGGGTCTTTAGGGTGCCGACCCGGAAGGCTGCCATGACACGCTCTTTTTCCTCGGCTGGCAGTTGCCCGTGAAGCAGCCCCACGGGATGCGGTGCCAGGGCTGCTTGGACCTTGGCGAATTCCTTGGTCACGGCCTTGATTTCTTCCTGCTCTGCCTCCGTCACCCGGGAGTAAACCACGTAAGCCTGGCGACCCTGGTCCAGTTCCTTTTGGACAAAGCCCCAGACCTTGGGCAGGGCTTCGGGTGCCCGGACATAGGTGCGGATTTGGCCGCGTCCGGCAGGTAATTCGTCAAGGACACTCACGTCCAGGTCCCCGTAGAGGGTCAGCCCCAATGTCCGTGGAATGGGGGTGGCGGTCATGACCAGCAGGTGAGGGGCTTCCCTGGCATTTCGGCCCTTGCGCAACAAGGTTTCCCGTTGGGCGACGCCAAACTTGTGTTGCTCATCAATGATGACCAACCCGATTCGTTCCAGTTGAAACGATTCCTGGACCAGTGCATGGGTTCCGACCACGACCCGTTCTGACCGGCGGGCGAGGGGAGATGCCGATGACAGGAGGGGCAGTTCCTGATCAGTTTTCCGATTGCCCGTTCGAAGGTCGACCGTGATGCCGAGGGGCTCAAACCAACGGCGAAAATTGGACCAGAGTTGTTCCGCCAGGATTTCGGTGGGAGCCATCACCGCCACATTGAACCCACTTTCGATGGCCATCAGGGAGGCACAGGCGGCAACCAACGATTTGCCGGAGCCGACGTCGCCCTGAAGTAATCGACGCATCGGAACGGTGGCGGACAGTTCACCTCGAAGTTCCCGCAGGACACGGGTTTGTGCCCCCGTGAGCTTGAATGGCAGGCTGGCAAGAAATGGCTTCATCAGGCGGTTGTCTCCACCGCAGGGCCGCGCCTGCCATTTCCGCTCCAGATTCAACCGGCGCTGCTGAATCACCAGTTGCAGTTCGACAAATTCGTCCAGAGCGAGCCGTCGCCGGGCCTGTTCGGCAGCCGCCATGGCAGGTGGGAAGTGAAGGTCCCGAATCGCCTGGCATCGGGGGAGCCACGGAATCCGGGTGGGGTTTAATGGATCCGGGGCGATGGGAACCAGAGTGGGAGTCAGCTCACCGATCGCCGCGCCAAACTCTTCAATGGCCCGCCAGACCAACAAACGAAGTGCCCGTTGGGTGAGCCCTTCGGTCGATGGGTAGACAGGGACGATCCGATTTAAATGGACCTGTTCATCTCCGTCGTCGGTGATTTTTTCCGTCTCGGGATGGTCCATCGCCCGCGGCTTGAGGCTGGTCGGTTTGCCGTGGACGAACAGTTGGTCTCCGACCGCAAAAAACCGCTCCATGTAGGGTTGATTCCACCACCGGCAATGGAGTCGGGCCGTACCGTCATCCAGGACGACTTCAAAAACGCTCTTGAATCCACCTCGAAACTTCTTCACACCCGCAGCGACCACGGAACCTTTGACCGTGATGGCTTGTCCCTGAACCAACTCCCGAATGGTGCCAATTTGCCGGCGGTCTTCATATCGGCGAGGTCCGTGAAGAAGAAGGTCTCCAATGGTCCTGATTTGGAGCCGTTCGAGTTGTTGTTGGCGTTCCCGACCTACACCGCGAACCAGCGAAACCGGTGCCGAAATCGGGTCGCCCGGGGGGCGAACCGCAACGGCGGGGTGGGACTGGGAATCTTCCGGCACGTCGGAAGCCTGCCGTGCTCCCGGCCGGTGTCCAGCGTTCAGGGAGGAGTCTTCAATTCGGCGAGACTCATGCCCGTGCGTCCTTTAACGGTGGCCTCGACTTTGGGAACGTATAATTGGGTCTCAGCAGGCAGGTGGCGGGCGATTTGGTCGTAACCTCGGCTCTTGTCATTACCCAGCAGTTCCCGGACGCGTCCTTGCCCGGCATTGTAGGCGGCGAGCGTCAGGCGCCAGTCCGGGAATTGCCGGTGCAATGAATGGAGCAATGTGGCCGCTGCACGGGCGTTCTTCGCGGGGTCCAGTCGTTCGTCGCTGGGAGCCAACTGAAGTCCCTCGCTCTTCGCTGTGACTGGCATGAGTTGATAGAGACCCACCGCTCCGGCTGGACTTCGTGCCTGGGGATTGAACGATGATTCCACTTCGGCCAACCAGACCAACTCACCGGGGACGTGGGCGGCCGTGAAGATGGGACGAAGTTCCTCGGCCATCGCCGGAGTTCCGGGTGACGCGGGCCGCGTCTTCAGTTGTCGCGTCCACGCCATCCGTTGTGCCTGAGGCGTGGGATTGGGAGGACGTGTGGGTGGTCGCCCGGGTGCTGAAGGCTGGGGAGCCGGGGCGGAAAGCCGCAATTCGTCGGCCACATCAAAATAATCCAGGCGCGTTTTCAACCATGCTGCGTAGGGCCGAAGGGCAGGGGTGGCCTCAAGGACGGGAAGAACCGTGTGGGCGGTGGTTTTTGCCTGGGCCAGGTCGATGACATATTCGCCGCCCATTTCGGCTTGGAACTGCTTCAGATATCCTTCCAGCTTGGGGCGGTCCAACTCGGGCAACTGGGCGGCAACGCGGTCATCCAGATTTTCCTTCAGCCAATCGGCTCCTTGCTGTAGCGCATCGCCGAGGTCGATGGCCTCCGGAGGTCCGGCATTCAGTTCCAGAAGAGTAAGACTCAAAACCAGCAGGAGGCGTCGTGCCATGGACTTCAAAGAAGTGAAAATTGGGCGCTGCAAAAGCGAAATGGATCGCTGAAACCGACCAGCCAGTCCCAGAAACTCAACAGTTTGCCCCCGGAAGCAACCGGTTCACCCCAGTCAAACGTTGTGACGAAGGAAGTTAAGGCAATATTCAGGCATCGCATGAAATGTACTGCTTTCAACTCAGTGTCATTGGGACTGTCACCCCGTTCTTCTTCGGCATTGTCCTATGCGGCGGCGATTCGTCTTACGGCCTTCGGACTGTTGACTGCCAGTTGGCTGGCTGCACCGGAGATATCCCTGGCTCAGGGCTGTGTGGCCGTTCGCGGATGCGCCAATCCATTGAGCCTTTCGGAAGGTGTCCGCCCGGAAGATGCAGCGCTTAGCGGGGGCGATTGGCTGGCCAGTATCTCGTATCGGTGGCTGAGGTCGCATCGTCACTTTGTTGGTGATGAGGAACAGACTTACCGACAGGCGGACGGTACACAGATCATCAACAATTCGCATTTCATCGATTTGGGCATTCAGTACGCTGTCACTCCCCGCTACAATGTTTCCTTCACCCTTCCAATCGCCACGTCCGAGCGATCCCAGCGGGTTTTGGGTAAGCCTGAAGTTCCAACCCCTGCCTTTAATTCCACCTTTTTCTATTCTCCGCAGAACGTTCGCTACAACACCCAGTCCAGCGGAATCGGAGACATCCGATTGGGAGGCTATGCCTGGTTGTGGAACCCGACGGTTCCCCGTAAAGGAAACATCCAATTGGGAATCAGTTTAAAGGCACCCACGGGCGATGACGGACTGACCGGGACCTTCTATTCGACCAATGGCCCCTCGGTCAAAACCCTCGACCAATCCATTCAGCCAGGCGATGGCGGATGGGGATTTGCCCTGGAGGCCAACGCCTATCAGGAGATTTTTCCACGCACCGTGGCCTTCGCCCAAGCTTCCTATCTGTTCAATCCACAGAATCAGAATGGCGTCCTGACCTGGCGTGACAATAGCACCACCAAGCCGGGTGTGGTTACCGCCACGCCCAGACAGGCGTCTTACTATGAACACTTCATGTCCATTCCCGACCAGTATTTTGGGCGGGCGGGGCTTGCCTACACCATTGTTCCGAAGTGGGGCCTGGCGTTAACGGCCGCCGGTCGAATTGAGGGTGTTCCTGTGGAGGACGTTTTAGGCGGCAGTGACGGTTTTCGGCGTCCGGGCTTTGCCGTCAGCTTTGAGCCGGGACTGGTCTGGATGAAGGGGCGTTACAACTTGAACGTCAGCGTGCCCTTTGCGCTCTATCGGAATCGCGAGCGCAGCCTCGCAGACCAAAAGGCTTCTGCAGCCTCCGGCAACGACGTGCACGGCGACGCCGCGTTTGCCGACTATGTCCTGACCTTGAGTTTTGCCGTGCGGTTTTAACCTGTTGGTCCGCGGATCGTGTCCAAAATGTTAGAGTTGGGCCGATCGATTGTCCTTCGGCCATTCCAACTCCACCCCGGCTTTCCGGAGCCGATTTTGGAATTCCGCCAACCGTTTTGGATTGTTGCGCACAAACCGGGGTGGCTCGTTGATCTCGACACAAAAGGCCGCCAAATGCCCCGCCGCCTCGCCCACATTCCATTCCACGGGGTGAAGGCGGCAACAGCCATTGCTGATGTGCGTGGTCCCGAAATTCTTTGCGGCGGGCAGCAGATTCTGGAGTCGCACCGGGATCAGCGCACCCAATGGGATTTGAAACGGAAATGAACTTATATCGAGGTAGTTGTCACCGGAAGGGGTCGGATGGAGGTCGATGCGATAGGCCCCGGTCCCGACCGAATCTGGAAATGGCTCGGCACCTGGGCTGGCGTTCCCAACCTTTCTCCCGGCAATCCGCTGGTCGACCCCCAGGTGCTTTTCCGTCAGCGTCAATTCGGAACGAATCCGTCGGGACTCCCGGATGTAGGGGGCCAAGGCCAGTCCATCGTCCGAGCCCAGCACGCCAGGACAGGCTCGAAGTCCAGGCCATCCAGTTCCCCCGTCCGCTCGGGGCGCGTCGTTCTGAAGCCAGTGCAGGAAACAAAGGCTGAGCTGACGAGCTCCCTTTCGGTGACGTTCGGCCTCCATGGGAGAGACTCCCACCAAGGGCCCGCCCAGATAATCATTCTGCGGCCAGTTGATGACACTGATATCACGATTGCCCGGATTCGCTTCGAACTGGGGCGCCTCGCGAATCCGTCGATAAGTCCACAGGTTGGGTTCGATGGTCGTTCCCCCTGGATTGAATCCCAGTCGTCGTCGGACAAGCGTGGCCGGATTTGGTCCATCCCAACTAAAGAGGGGTCCCGTCCAAGCGGGCTGCGTCCTCGGTACATAGTCGCGCCAGAAGGCATACTCCGGTGGTGGTGCGGTCCGATGGTCTTCTCCCGGCAAATACTCCAACGCCATGGCCCAGGTAAATGCCTGTTGGCTGGCGGGTTGGGCGCGACTGGGAGCATGAAGCTCATCGGTTTCGGAGGCGGCCTCGGCCCCGATCACCCACTCAGCTCCTGTTATTGGCAGGAGTTCGCCGAGATCCGTCGCGTCCAAAAAATATCGGGCGTTCACCTCGGTTTCTTCCCCGGTTCTGGTGTTTTGCAGCAAGACCGACTGGATGCGATCCCGTGCGACTCTCGCCTGAATGGCTTTTTGGTGGCGGAGAATGCGCAGGTTTCCCCGACGAATCCAGGGGGCCAACAGCGTCTCCAAGACGGTTGCGGCCATGCGGGGTTCGCATCCCAGTCGGCTGACCCAGCAATTCCCTGGATTTAGTTCCTGAGTGTTTTGGAACGACGGAGCGAGTCTTTCATTTCGGCGATAGTGGTCGCGAATGGCGTTTCGCAGGTTCCGATAAGTGCGGGTGCATCCGTGGCTTTCAATCCAGGGATGTTCGTCCGGTGGTGCCGCCTGGCTGGTCAATTGACCTCCGAGCCATTCTCCCTCAATGGCAAGAAGCACCCGCCGACCGGCCTGAACGCCCGCCAGGGCAGCCGCGCACCCGCCCAGTCCGCCACCTACAACAAGAATTTCAGGAACCGTCCAAGGGGTGGACTTCAACTGAACCGGGGCAGCTGCGGAGGCCGATAGCGTTAACGCTAGAAAAGTTCTGCGGTTCACGGCATGAGTTTCCTTCGGATCATCGGCGGGGACAAGGGTTTGACGTGCGGGGAGGCTCCCTGTTTAATTCAGTCCCCGATGACGACTCCTACCTCCGATGCTACTCCCACCCGTTTCCGACGGATTCTGCTCAAGCTCAGTGGCGAAGCATTGGGAGGCCAGGAGGGAGGGGGCATCGACCCGGAGTCGGTGCATGACATGGCCCGGCAGGTCAAGGAGGTGCACGATTTAAAGGTCGAGGTGGTGATTGTGGTGGGTGGAGGAAACATTTTTCGTGGTTTGCAGGGAAGTTCCAAAGGGATTGAACGGGCCACGGCGGACTACATGGGAATGCTGGCGACCGTAATTAATGCCTTGGCTTTGCAGGACGCCTTGGAAAAGACCGGGGTGAGCACCCGGGTCATGAGTGCAATCACCATGACCCAAATCGCCGAACCGTTCATTCGTCGTCGGGCCGTCCGCCATTTGGAAAAAGGGCGGGTGGTTATTTTTGCGGCAGGCACCGGCAACCCCTATTTCTCAACCGACACCGCGGCCGCTTTGCGAGCCAACGAGATCAATGCGGATGCCGTTCTGAAAGCCACAAAGGTCGATGGCATTTATGACAAAGACCCGCACAAGTTTTCCGATGCCAAGCGGTATGAGCAACTGACCTACGATGACGCTTTAAACCAAAATTTGAAGGTCATGGATGCGGCTGCCTTCGCTTTGTGCCGCGAAAACAAGATGCCCATTATCGTGTTCGATTTCTTCAAACCGCACAATCTGATGCGGGTGGTCCGCGGTGAATCCATCGGAACGATCGTTACCTCCTAGTCCGACCTCATAGTCCAATTTGAGTTTTTATGTCCATCGATGAAATTCTCCTCGATACCGAGGAAAAGATGATTAAGACCGAGGAGCACGTGCTTCATCAGTTCGCCGGTGTGCGCACAGGAAAAGCCTCCCCGGGGTTGGTTGAAAATGTGATGATTGACGCCTACGGATCACCCATGCGCCTGAAGGAGTTGGCCACCATTTCAGCTCCCGAAGCCCGCATGCTCATGATCCAGCCGTTCGATGCCACCAACATGAAGGCCATTGAAAAGGGCATTCAGGCAGCGAATCTCGGCCTGAGCCCCGTGACCCAGGGACGCTATATTCGCATTGTTCTCCCCGAACTCAGCACCGAGCGTCGGCAGGAGTACATTAAGATTTGCAAGAAGATGGCCGAAGACGGTCGGGTGGCAGTCCGCAACGAGCGCCGTCATTCCATTGAGGCGGTTCGAAAGCTGAAGGGAACGGCAGGAGTTTCCGAAGATGGCATCAAAGGAGCGGAGACGGACATCCAGAAACTGACCGACGACTTCATCGTCAAAATCGACCAGCACCTGGCCCACAAGGAAAAAGAAATCCTGACGGTTTAGCCCGGCTGAATGTCGAGGCTCATCAAATCGTCGGGCGCGGTGGCGGCAGCCACCCTGATCAGTCGTGTGCTCGGTTTCCTACGAGAGTCGGCCTATGCCGGCTTCATGGGGACCGGTTTCGTCGCCGACTGTTTCCTGTTTGCGCTTCAAGTACCCAATCTCTTTCGTCGGCTCTTGGGAGAGGGTGCCCTGACGGCGGCGTTTGTCCCCATCTTCAAGGCCCACGAAGCGGAAGCGGATGAGGCCGCTGTCTGGCGTGGTGTGAATGCGGTCATATCGGGTCTGCTGGCGGTGACCGGTGTTCTCGTGGTCCTCGTGCTGGTCGGTTTGACGGTCGCTATTAACTTTGTGCCGATGACCGCCAAGCACGAACTCATCGCGTCCCTTTTGCGATGGATGTTCCCCTATGTCGGCCTGGCCTGTCTGGCGGCGGTGTTTATTGGTATTCTCAATGCCCGGGGGCATTTCTTCCTGCCGGCCCTCGGTACGGCCATTCTGAGCTTGGTCATGATCGGATCGGTCTACTTTCTGGCTCCATTGTTTGGGCCGGAAAAATGGGACCAGGTGTACGGGCTCGCCGCCGGACTCGTACTGGCCGGATTTTGCCAGGCCGCCGTGCAATTGCCGTCTCTGCACCGGGAGGGCTTCCGTTATCGCTGGGTTCATCCCTGGAAGGATCCAACCGTTCGCCAGGTGGTCAGCAAGATGGCTCCCGCCACCATTGGTGTGGCAGCCTATCAAATCAACGTGATGCTGACCGCCATGATCGCGTTGCAATCCGGCGAGCGCATCATCTCGTCATTCAATTATGCCGTCCGCCTCATGGAACTACCCCAAGGTGTCGTGGGGGTCTCACTGGCCACGTACCTGCTGACGGAACTCAGTCACCTGGCCGTTGCCCGCAAGTTTCCCGAGTTTCGCGCGACCCTCCGGGAAGGCATGCAGCAGCTGATTTTCATCAATGGTCTGGCGACGGTCCTGCTGCTCGTCCTGGCGGAACCGATGATTCGACTTCTATTCCAACACGGGGTGTTTCGGGATAGCGACACCCGTCTTACCGCAGTGGCTCTCCGCTGTCTTGCCCCGGGTTTGATTGCCTTTTCCCTCAACAACATCGTCGCCCGGGCCTTCTACGCCCTGGGCGACACCCGCACGCCCATGGTCATTTCCGTGGCTTGCCTGGCTTTGAACCTGATCCTTGGCTTTTTCCTGATTCCGTACCTGTACCAAGCCGGAATGGGTCTGGCTAATTCGGTGAGTGCCATTGCCAATACCGGATTCCTTTTTTATGCCCTCCGACGCGCTCTGCCCAAGTTTTCCCTGCTGGAACTTGCTGGCAATGCTGCCTCGGTGGCGGGTGCCGCTGTGTGTGCTGCCGGCGCCGCCTGGGTCACGAATTTTCAATGGGAGGCCTGGGTCGGACACGCCCACTTTCCGGCCCGTTTGGGAGCGGTTTTTGTTCCCATCGGACTGGCTTCTATGGTCTATCTCGCGTTGTCCCACTGGATGAAACTGCCCCAGGCGCACGACCTGACCCGGACCGCTTTGGGCATTTTCACCACTGCTAGAAACCGATTTCGTCGTTGAAGTTCAATGGGACTCCATCGTGCGTTTCCCTGGAATGGCTGGCTCATCATGAAAGACCCTCTCCTTCGTCAACGGGATATGGTGGCTCGACATCCAACCAATGAGTTGGCCCGATTCAGCCTCGGCAAGGCCCTGTTTGATCAGGGCGAATTCGAGGAAGCTCTCGATCAGTTCAAGCTGGCCCTGGCCGCCAAACCGGATTGGATGATGGTCGTGATTCTGGTCGGAAAATCTCATCTCGCGTTGGGGCGCACCGAGTTGGCCCGCAGCTCCTTCCTCAAGGCCCGTGAGCTCGCCATCGCCCAGAATCATGAAGGGCCGCTGGAGGAAATGGACCAGTTGCTCGCGGACCTGGCTGAATCCTGACCGCTCGATGGGTGACCCTCGCATGAAACCGCTCGCCGAGTGCCGTCTTTATACCTTTGTCGACACGGCCTATTTGGCGGGGCGTGATGCCGGCGATGTGGCCCGGGCGTTGTGTGACGGGGGAAGTGATCTCATCCAGTTGCGGGCGAAAGGTGCCTCGTTGGGCGAAGTCGAGGCTCTTGCCCGAGCGGTGCTTCCGGTGACCCGCCCTGCTGGGGTTCGATTGGTTATCAATGACCATTTCGACTTGGCTCGCCGCCTGGACGCCGAGGTTTGCCATCTCGGACAGGAAGACTTCTTCGATGCCGGTTGGCTCAAGGTCGAACAGCTTCGCGGACCTTCGGCTCGCCCGGAAATCGGATTAAGCACTCATGCGCCGCAACAGGCTCAACGAGCCATGGCCGCCGGTGCCGATTATCTGGCGGTCGGACCGGTCTGGGGAACGGGAACCAAACCGACTGCACGTCCGGTGACGCTGGAGTATGTCCGTTGGGCGGCCCAACACATAGCGGTACCGTGGTTCGCGATTGGGGGAATTCATCTGGGTCGGCTCGATGAGGTCTTGGAGGCGGGGGCCACCCGCATCTGTGTCGTGTCCGCCATCTTGCAAAGTCCCGATATCGCCGCTGCCTGTCGTTCGATCCGGGAGCGCCTCCCGTAGTCATCAACCTTCGGTCGTCCGCAGTTCTTTGTGCCGGTGAGTGGGCCTCAAGGGTTCAGTTGCGAAGAAGTTCGTCCGCAGATGAACGGAGATTTTCGCAGATGAAGAAGAACTGTGTTCCGCGTTTCCGGGAACGCGGACGTCTCGTCCGCACGGCGGTCCAAACCAGGCCAATTCCGCACGGCTGAAGCCCATTGGCTATTCCAATCCGCAGGGGTTACAAACGACCTGAAACGACGTGAATAGATTGCAACCTATTGAAATAGAGCAACATCGGTAGGGCGAGGCTCCTGCCGAGCCGCGGCGGTTCGAATGAGGCCAGTTCCGCAAACGCGAAGCCAATGGGCCGTCCGCAGGACTACAAATGACCTGTCCCTTAGTCTCCCTTAGTCTCTTTCAATCGACGACCTACCTTCAGTTCATCGGCTTGCGACTGAAAAATGGGAGTTCTGGAGCCCCCACGGGGCGAAATGAGACAGCCCAGGGCGCCAGCCCTGGGTGAAAGGTCTGGCGATTGTTTGAGCCCTGAAGGGGCGAAATCATGCCCTCCAATTCATGGCCTTCATACCGAATCTCATCGGATAACGGTGAGACTCAGAACCTAATGCAGGAAACCATCGGCCCCAGAATTTGGGCGAAGAATCACGGCATGAGTTTCGCCCTTACAGGGCTAAAATACGCTGGGTTCGGTTTTCCCGGGGCGTTGCCCCGGGCTTTCACATTTTGCCCCTTTGGGGCACACCTTTACACGCCATACCGCCTAACAGCGTTTCTCCACCTCCGGGCGATCGGGTGAGGTAGTGCGCAGGCGACGGTGGTCGAAATCGATATAGGGAC
>CAITXU010000128.1 GCA_903896505.1 uncultured Verrucomicrobiota bacterium
CGCCGCCAACCAGTATCTCGCGCCCTTCTCGGGTGCAGCCATGGGCGAGTGGTTCATGGACAATGGGATGGACGCCCTGATCATTTTTGACGACTTGTCCAAGCAAGCCGTCGCCTACCGTCAGGTTTCGCTGGTGTTGAAGCGTCCTTCGGGCCGCGAAGCTTATCCGGGCGACGTGTTCTACCTGCACAGCCGCCTGTTGGAGCGAAGCGCACGCGTGAACGAGGAGAACGGCAACGGATCTTTGACCGCCCTGCCGATCATCGAGACGCAGGCGGGCGACGTTTCGGCCTACATTCCGACCAACGTGATTTCGATCACCGACGGTCAGATTTACCTGGAAACGGACCTCTTCTATCAGGGTATCCGCCCGGCCATTTCAGTCGGTCTGTCGGTGTCGCGCGTCGGTTCCGCCGCCCAAATCAAGGCCATGAAGCAGGTGGCCGGACGTATCAAGCTGGACCTAGCGCAGTACCGCGAATTGGCGGCCTTCGCCCAGTTCGGTTCGGACCTCGATGCCAAGACCCAGGCGACCCTCGAGCGCGGCAAGCGCATCGTGGAACTGTTCAAACAGCTCCAATACAACCCGATTTCGGTGGAAGTGCAGTGCGCCATTCTCTGGGCGATGCAAAACAACCATTTGGATGACGTGGCCGTGGAAAAGGTGAAGGACTGGCAGAACAAGTTCACCGATTTCCTTGGTTCCCGAAAACCCGCCCTGCTCGAAAAAATCCGCAACGAAAAAGCCATCAGCGACGCCATCGGGGCGGAGTTGAAGGCGGCGGTGGGCGAGTTCAAGCAAACCTACCGGTAACCCGGCTGATCGGAACAGGCTCCCATGCCCAGTACCCGCGACATACGCCGACGGATTAAGTCGGTCAAGAATACAGCGCAAATCACCAAGGCGATGCAGATGGTCGCCTCGGCGAAGATGCGCAAGGCCCAGATGGCTGCCCTCGCGGGACGTCCGTACGTCGACCTCATGAACAAGATGCTGGCGGCGGCGACGGCCAGCGCGGGCGAGTTCACCCATCCCCTGATGGAGCAACGCCCCATTGCAAAGCGGGCGGTGATCCTGGTTTCGACCGACAAGGGGCTGTGCGGTGGTCTGAACACCAACCTGCTGAGGGAAGCTGGACGCTTTGACGCCAAAGAAACCGTTTTTCTGACCGCCGGACGCAAGGGCGACCAGTGGACCGGCCGAGCCAAGCGAACCGTGGCCGAACGATTTACCTACCACGACAATCCACGATTCACCGACGCCCTGGCCATTTGTAAAAAGGCCGCCGAGCTCTTTTCCTCGGGCGAGGTGGATCAGGTGGACGTGGTGTTCACCAACTTCATCTCCACCCTGAATCAGAAACCGGTGGTCCGTCAGTTGCTCCCGATTGTCGAGCTCAAGCCGTTATCGGCTGATCTCAAGGTAGAGAGTACCGAATCGCATCTGGCCGTCAGTGAGTATCAGTTTGAGCCGAGTGCCACCGATGTTCTGGGCAACCTTCTGCCCAAATACGTCAGTTACCAAGTGTATCAGGTTCTGCTCGAAGCGAAGGCGTCGGAACACAGCGCCCGAATGGTCGCCATGAAGAACGCCACCGACAACGCCAAGCAGCTCATCAAAGACCTTACTCTCGAATACAACAAGATTCGTCAGGCCAACATCACCAAGGAACTGCTCGAAATCACCAGTGCCGCCATGGCGATGGGAAGTTAGTCTTCCCGCCCGCCCCCTCACCTTTCCATTTTTATCCCTGCCCAGAATTTGCCCCCATGAATAAAGGAAAAATCGTTCAGATTATCGGTCCCGTGGTGGACATCGAGTTCCCCGATACCCTGCCGACAATCTATAATGCGCTCACCATCGACTATGTTCGTCCTGGGAGCGGTCGCACCGTGCTGACGCTGGAAGTCCAGCAGCATCTGGGTGGTAACTGGGTCCGTGCCGTGGCCATGAGCACCACCGAAGGCCTCAAGCGGGGCCAGGAAGTGGTCGACCTCGGCACCCCCATCTCCATGCCCGTCGGCGACGGCGTGATGGGACGCGTGTTCGACGTCACCGGCGAAGCCATCGACGAGCGCGGCCCGGTCAAGTTTGAGAAGCGGTATCCGATTCACCGCCAGGCCCCTCCGCTGGTCGACCAATCGACCAACCCTCAGGTGCTCTCCACCGGCATCAAGGTCATCGATCTCATCTGCCCCTTCTTGAAGGGTGGAAAGGTCGGTGCGTTCGGTGGCGCCGGCGTCGGCAAGACCGTCGTCATCATGGAATTGATCAACAACATCGCGAAGCTGCACGGCGGCGTCTCGGTGTTCGCTGGCGTGGGTGAACGCACCCGCGAAGGCAACGATCTCTACCACGAAATGTCCGAAGCGGGCGTCATCAAACAGGACAAACTGGAAGAGTCCCGTATTGCCCTCGTGTACGGACAGATGAACGAGCCTCCGGGTGCCCGTCTCCGCGTCGCCTTGTCGGGATTGGCCGTCACCGAGTATTTCCGGGACGAGCGCAATCAGGACGTGTTGCTCTTCGTCGACAACATTTTCCGGTTCTCGCAGGCCGGTTCGGAAGTCTCCGCGTTGTTGGGCCGTACGCCCAGCGCCGTCGGTTACCAGCCGACCCTGGCAGCGGAAATGGGCAATCTTCAGGAGCGCATCACTTCGACCAAGAAGGGTTCCATCACCTCGTTCCAGGCGGTTTATGTGCCTGCGGACGATCTGACTGACCCGGCCCCGGCGACCACTTTCGCCCACTTGGACGCCACCATCGTTTTGGAGCGTTCCATCGCCGAATTGGGTATTTACCCTGCGGTCGATCCCCTCGCTTCCAACTCCCGCGCCCTGGCTCCGGACGTCGTTGGCGAAGAGCACTATCAAGTCGCCCGCGGTGTGCAGAAGGTTCTGCAACGTTATAAGGATTTGCAGGACATCATCGCGATTCTGGGTCTGGACGAACTCAGCCCCGAAGATAAGACGACGGTGTACCGCGCCCGCCGAATCCAGAAGTTCCTCAGCCAGCCGTTCTCGGTGGCGGAAGTGTTCACCGGACGCCCGGGCAAGCAGGTTCCTGTCGCCGAGACCGTTCGTGGCTTCAAGGAAATCCTCGAAGGCAAGCACGATGCGGTCGGTGAAAACGACTTCTACATGAAGGGTGGCATCGACGAGATCAAGGAGTAACCCGGTGCTGTGGTCGATCGGCCAGCAAAATTCGGCCTTTCGACTGCAGGAACCGCAACCGCAGGAATCATCATTCATGGCCACGCTACGACTTGAAATCGTCACTCCGGAAGCACGGGTTTTCTCGGCGGACGTCGAGAATGTCGCCCTGCCCGGGGTCGATGGGGAACTCGGCATCTATCCGTTGCACGTGCCCCTGATGACCCAGATCAACTGCGGTGAGCTGGTGATCCGGCAAAATGGCAAGAACCGGCACCTGGCAGTTGGAGAAGGCTTTGTGGAAATCACCGGCGATCATGTCGCGGTGTTGACGGACATGGCGATCGACGCGGATCTGATCGACGAGGCCAAGGTCGAAAAAGCCCGGAGAGAGGCCGAGGTCCGATTGAACCAGCAGTTGAGCGACGAAGAAATTGCCGTCACCGAGGCCTCCATGGCCCACGCGACCACCCAGCTGGAAATCAAACGGCGCCGACAGGTTTCTTAAGCGGACGGATCGGTAAGCGGATTGGCCGCAGATGACGCAGATTTCCGCAGATAATACAGGGCAGGAATCACTCAGCTCTTAACGGTTTCTTGTTCACCTCTATCGCAAGACTGTTTTCTTTCTTCATCTGTGTCTATCTGCGACATCTGCGGACCACTCCTCTTCCGGACTACCTATCGGAGATCATAATAGTGCTGTGCGGTGGCTTGCGGGATTCCCTCCCGGACCAAAAGTTCCACTTGGTTGCTGGAGAAGGCCCCCCAATCGTTATCCAGACTCACCCGCCTCGATCCGTCCAGCAGGCACACTTCGCGAAGGAGGGGTCCCCAGGGACGACGTGAGTGGTCGCCACCCGGGGTCGATTTTTTGTCCCAGAGAATGGCGATTTCATCGGTATACGATAACTGACCTGTCCCTTAGTTGGCTACTCTCTGGGGCGGGCGAAGAATAGCTTTCGGGGACGGGCGCCTTGGACCGCCGTACGCACGAGACGTCCGCGTTCCCAGTCCTGCGAACGGCTAATTGGCTTCGCCCGTACGGAATATGCGTAATTTGGAACTCCCCCGGCTTGGCAGATAGTCACTACCGGGGCGCCTTTAGGACGGGGGAGGTGACGATCCCCGAAGTAATTGGGGACTTGCCGGAGCGCGTCCCTCCGTTGGATGTCCCTCCTTGGGAGGGACTTACGTCCGAAACTCAATCGCCGGGGCTCCAACCTTCCGATCCAACTAATTGGCCTTGGGTAATTCGCCCTTCCGGTAACTGGCGAGGGTTTTCTCCAATTCGGCTCTTAATTCGGTTGGGGCCAGCTTGAGGGCCCTTTCTTCCGTCTGAATCGCTTCGTCCCGTTTGTCGGTGCGGAATAAGAGTCGGGCCTGGGTATCGAGAATGGCTGCTCCTCCGTCCTCGGCCAGGGCAATGCCCCGATCGGCGGCTTTGCTTCCCAGGGCGAGGTCTTCGGGCGTGGCGGCCTCGTCAATCGCAATTCCCCAAGCGAATTGATTAAAGGCCTGCGAGGCTTGATTGGACGGCTTCAGGGTGCCGGACTTGGGATGGATCGATTCCAATACCCCATAGGCCCCTTTGTAGTCCCGCTTGGAACTCAACAGGTAGACCCGCATCTCCCGGGCCTCATCCTTGTCGCCCACCTTTTCCAGTTCCGCAACGGCCTCTTCGGCGGCAGCCCAGTCTTGGTTCTGTATTCCTTTGCCAAAGGCCTGCTGCAACGCATTGATTTTCCCCTGATTCAGGAATGCCGCCGCCGCTTTTTGAATATCAAACGTCCGGTCGATGATCGAAGCGATGATGCCATCGTTCAGGTTCATCGGATGGCCGATCCATGCCAACAGACCGTCCGGATTCACAATGAAGGCGGTTGGAATACCGTTTTGTCCCGCTGCCAACATCCAGTTTTCGGCCATCTTTCCCTTGGAATTCCCCTCTTTGTTATCGAAGGCAACACGGTAGGTCATTTTGTCCCCCATCTTCTTGATAAATGGGGCCACCAGGGTCTCATCATTTTCCCAACAGTCCTGGCCGATGACGACCAGTCCCTTGTCCTTGAATTTCTGGTGGATTTCATTCAGGTGCGGAATGGAGACCCGACATGGCCCGCACCAAGTGGCCCAGAATTCGACGATGTAGGTTTTGCCTTTCTCAAATCCGGTCACGGGCTCCCCTTGAGCCCATTTGCCAACCTGCAGAGCAGGCGGTGGCTCCCCTATTTTGACCGGGGCGGTTCCCGCTTGAAGGGTACCCCAGAGGGCGGAGCATCCTGCGGCCAGGGAAACCAGTAGAAGTACGGATTTTTTCATGATGTCGATTTTGGATTAATTCCAGCAAAACCACCGACTTTCCCCTCGCCCGTTGTGTTCAATCCGATGGTCAGGCCGTGTTTTTAAAACAACTTAAGGCGCGTCGGTCCTGAAGGGTGCTGTCGGCAGGCCGGCCTGATTGTACAGATTCCCATCCGGATTATCGGCCCAACCATAGCGGACATGGGCGGGTTGAGCGATGGACGCCGCAGACAAGACCACGGTGTCGCCTTCGACGACGGCATCGGCCCAGACAAAGTGTTTGTCCGCTCCGGCAATAGCGAAGCCCTTTAATTTCGGCCCATCATGGACCGTCAGGCCACCGTGGACGTGATCAAAATGAACGACGGCACGGTGGCCTTTGATTTCCAGTTCGCGATAAACCGGACCCGAATACGGAATGGATTCGTGATAGGCGATGGCCCGAGCCGCGAGCGCCAGTCGGCGGCCCACTTCCTGTTTGTTTTTCGGGTGAATGTCCTGGGCGTCGCCAATATCAATTGCCAGGGCCACTCCCGAGTTTCCAGCCCGCGCAGCACCAAAAACCTGAGCCTCTCGCAACTCCGCCCACGCCGATTCACCTGGCTCCGGCTTGGCCGCCATGAAATTGGCCAGTTGCACGACAAAGAAAGGGAAGGGCCCCACTTCGAAGCGGCTGCGCCAATCCTCGATCAAAGTCGCCAGCAGGGTGCGATACTGAGCCGCCCGTCCCGCGTTGGATTCCCCCTGGTACCAGATGGCTCCTTTGATCCCAAAGGGGATGAGCGGGGCAATCATTCCGTTGTAGAGGACGGTGACGACATTCGGATTATTGTCGAGTCGGTCCGGGTACGGAGCCGTCTTCTTCAGCGACGCACTTGCGACATACTTCCAGTCACCGGCCAAGTCCACTGAAGTCGACGAATTATCCGCGCGGATCAACCGCAAATCATCGGCCTTACCGTAAATCCCGCCGCCACCGCCGGTGTCGAGGACCCGAATGGCAATCACGTTTCGACCGGCCTTCAGGACCGATGGCTTCACGTCGTACTTTCGGTCGATATTGTATCCGTCGGTTGACCCAACCTGCTGTCCATTGATGTAGGTGGTGTCGTTGTCGTCAATAGGGCCCAGGTGAAGCACGGCCGCTTTGCCGTCCCAATCCGCAGGCAACTCCACCTCTTTCCGGAACCAGACAACGCCGTCGTAGTCGGGCAGGCCCGCCTCTTCCCAGAGCGCCGGGAGTTTCATCGATTTCCACGTGCCCGTATCTACCGACGGAATGGCCCATGTGTCGCCTTGGGAGCCGGGGTCGTTGTCCGACCACCATTTCTGGATTCGTTGGGCCAAGGGGACGGTGGAATTGGCGGCTGCATCCTGCTTGCGAATTTCCCGGACCGCATCGGCAAAATCGTCCATCTCCAGCAACCGGTCACCGCTGGTCCACGCCTCGGCAATCGTCCCGCCCCAGGAGGTGTGGATGAGCCCAATCGGTACCTGAAGGTCCTCCTGAAGCGCCCGTCCGAAGAAGTAGCCGACCGCCGAAAAGCCGCCCCAGCCATCCTTCTTCACCGTCTCCGGGGAACAGACCAGCCATTGGCTATCCACCGTTTCGATGGGGTGAAAGCACGTCTTGTGAGGGACGGTAAAGAGCCGGATTTGGGGACGATGTGCATCGGCAATTTCAGCATCCGGGTTGTTGACCTGCTGGATGCCCATTTCCATGTTGGATTGACCGGAGCAAATCCACACATCGCCGACCAGGACATCATGCACCGTGACCGAGCTGGGTCCGGTGACCTCCAATTCGAATGGCCCACCGGCAACTTCCGCCGGTAGCCGGGCGATCCACTTCCCGTTGGTCCCGGCCTGAGCGGTGACTGATTGCTGATGGAACTTTACCGTGACGGTGGTCCCGGGCGTGGTCCAGCCCCAGACGGGAATTGGAACTCCCCGCTGCAACACCACATGATCCGTAAAAAGGGGATGAAGAAAGGGCTTTACCTCTTCGGCGGCAGCGAGACGCAAACCGTCGAACAGCGACACGAACAGGGCCGCAGTCAGCAGCCAACCCAGGCTCCTCGCATGGGCAACGCGCGTCAGGCAACTGATGACGGGCTGTACGTTGGAGGGGATGGAAGAAGCCGCTCGTTTCATGGAGGGAAACCTGTCGGGGGTGTCATGGGCGGTCAATGGGAAACGGGGCATGCTCGGTGTGGGCTACTCCGAATTTTCAATGTTGCAGCGACCCACCCGGCGCACCTGGGGGCAGGTTCAGGCTCGATACAACTGGGGATGAATCGAGTAGCGGATGTGATTTGGACCGCCCCAAAGGGGCAAAATGCGATAGCCCGGGGCAACGCCCTGGGTTTACGTTCCCATAAGTTTTATAAGCCCTGAAGGGGCGAAATCCGCCCCATCGGTCATCTCAATTCCCGCAAAATGTCCTTCCCATGGCGGCTTGATTGTGCTGTCCAGTGTGAATGCAATTTCGCCCCTTCAGGGCTCAAAACAATTTAGGACCCTTCACCCGGGGCGTTGCCCCGGGCTATCCTATTTCGCCCCGTTGGGGCTTCCAAACGCCGATGTTTTGCGTCCACCTTATTTCAATGGCGTTGGTGTGAGCCCACTGGAAAGTCGGCGATGCAGCAGCATCCCACCCGTGGCGCTCCGGGGTCAGGCCGGATACAACTTGCGGGGCTGACGTGGCACGGACCGCCGCGGCTCGACAGGAGCCTCGCCCTACCGATGTGATTGTGATTCATTAGGTTGCAGACGAATCAACCGTTGAGGTCAAAAGCTGTTAGATGGATGCCAAGCATGTCTGCACTACGTCGTAACGGAACGGACCAAAATTCCATTCCTCATCGTGCTATCAATGAAAGATTATCACCTTGGTCAATCCGGCGTTGGAGTTCAGCGGCTACGGTGGCGGCGGCGTGGCCATCTGCGTAGAGGTAATCGGCTGAACGTCCGTGACGCGTCGGGTCGATGTCGGCCAGCACATGTTGTCAGCCGAAGCTCCAGGTCACGGGATGGGTATGGTCGTCATGCCAGAGCGCACCTGGTCCGGAGTTACCAACATTACTGACTTCAAAAGCAAGGAATGTGTCGGATGGACGGGGATAAGCATCAATGCGTTGGCTGAATTCGTGAGCAGGGATCGGTTCCCCGTTCGGGCCAAAGATCGGGTACGGCTGCGAGTCCCCATTGCCGGAGGCGGTGTCCTCGTTCAAGACATAGCTGGAACGACCGACTGCGACCCGGGCTTCACCAAAGTCGTCGGCGGGGCAGCGAAACAGGTTGGTCGAAGAACCGACAAATGGGCGAAGCAACGGAATCCATGGATTCGCCTGGACGAAGGGTGGGTCTTCGGGAAGCAGTCCGCCGTGGTCGTCGGCATACATGCGCAAAGTAACCCCGAGTTGGTGGACTTGCTGAAGGCATTGGGTCGCCCGACACTTTTGTCGTGCCTGGGCCAGGCTCGGGAGAAGCAGGGCCGCCAGCACACTGACAACGCCAATCACCACTAACAGCTCCACCAGGGTGAACCCGGAGGATGCCGCCGTCGGGCGGGATTTCTCCCAGACGCGGTGGTCTTCAGCTGTTGACGGCGAACGGATCACGGAAGGTTTAGCGCAATGATTTTAGGTTGTTCTGGAGTGCCCTCAACCGGGCCCAGCCAAACATAACCCGCTCCCACCATAATTCCCTGAGGGGCACAAAACAATCCGTGATCGGGAGCCTGTAAGATCGCGGCCCGGATGGCCGGGGTCATCAGTTGGTCAAACTCACGGCGAAATCCAGCCTCGTCCTGGATGATGAGTGTCTCGCCACCTCGATGGACTTGAAGTGGGTACTTGACGGCGTTGATAACGACCTCTTGATCGTTCTTTTGAATGGCTTTCTGAAGACGACCGAGAAAGCGATGGACGGTGTGGGCATCCTGAAATCCAGCTTGAACATACGACCGGTCCCACGGGTAACCCTTCTTCGACATGTGGTTCTGCTCTGATATTCCTACGACCAGCGAGATCACGCCGAAGCTGACGCACACGACCGAAACAGCGATGGTGAGAGGTCGCGACCAGACCCTACGGTTCCATTGCCGGACCCACCGTTCCGCACCGGGCTGCGGGTGGAGCGCCACATGAACCAAACCGGGTGTGGAGTCCGGAGCGGCGCGCTGGAGTAAATCCGGCAGGCTGAGTCCGACCGACGTCACGCCGAGTGCCGCCAATTCTTCACGCAGACGTTCCAGCGCGCGGGTCACCCGCTTGCGGGCCGCCTCCTCGGCGATGTCGAGGGCGGCGGCCACTTCGGCCAGAGATTGACGGGAAAAGAAGCGCAACAGCAGCGCCGTTCGATCTGATTCCCGCATCCGGGCCAAAGCCTGGTCCAGGACCGGTGCAACTTGTTCCCAAGAATCCGGATCCGCTTCTGAAGCGGGGGATGAATGGACGGTTTCCATGGTTTTCAGTTTCTCCTGATGCTTTTGTACACGGACCTCCCTTCGGACGATATCCAGCGCGGCATACCGCGTGGCCTGGATTAACCATCCGATCACAACCGTCTCGGACGAAAGGCTCCCTGCTTTTTGAGCCAGTCTCAGGAAAACGATTTGGAGCACTTCGTCGGCGAGATGAGCGTGACCGGTCTGTCGCCAGGCCGCCGCATGGACCGCACCGGCGTGGCGACGGACCACCTCGGCAAAGGCGTCGTTGTCACGCTGTTCGGCGTAGGCGGCCAGCAGGGCGTGGTCCGATTTCGTGGTCATCGCGTCACCAATCGCTCGCGGTATCAATCTGAGTCACGTTCAGCGTGACCGAATCATCGGCCACTTGCCCGGCACGATTCGATCCCCACTCCCACAGTGATCCATCCTCTCGAACTGCCAGTGTGTGTTGCCGATCGACGCTCAGGCTTTGCCAACCCCGGGCCATTGCGAGAAGCGTCGGCAGTGGGTGGGGCAATCGATCACTCAGACCCAACTGACCCTGATCATTGGCTCCCCACGCCCAAAGCCGACCGTCATCAGATAGGGCAAAGGAACTGTCGCCCCCGGCAAAGACCCGCTTCCAACCATGGCTGGCGGGGAGTTGGACGGGCACCAGGGATTGGTTCATTCCAGAGAGTCCCAGTTGTTGTTGGGTGTTGCTTCCCCAGACCCAAAGGCTTCCATCCGACGCCACGGCCAGAGAATGGTGGTCGCCGGCAGCGAGGTCCACCCAGGCCTGGGCGTCGCCGATGGGTGTAGGGACACTGTGCTCATTGGTCGAACCGTCACCCACCTGCCCCGCGTCATTAAATCCCCAGGCCCAGAGGTGTCCTTCCCGGTCGACGGCCAGGGAATGCCACAAGCCCGCTGCGATGAACCGCCACGGATGACCACCGGCGACGGGTCGTGGAGTGTTGACCGGTTGGACAGTTCCATCCCCCAATCGCCCCGCCGGATTGGCTCCCCAACCCCATAACCTGCCCTCCCTTTTGATTCCCCATCCGGTGCCATCGGTGGCGGCCAATTGCCCCGGAAAATCGTCCGGGTCCGTCCCGGCCAGTACTTCATTACGATTGCTGACGCCGTCGCGGTCCCAATCTTCGACCGCATCCGATGCCCGGTCCGGTGCCAGGAATTGCGGATTCTGCTCTTCCACCCAGTCGTTGATTCCATCCCCGTCGGAGTCCATCTGAGAACGCCAGTAGGGCGACCATTTCAGGCGAAAAAACGCGACCGGGCTCGATTCCGCAGGGACGACGAGGGATTGGGACACGGGCTGGAGCGGGGTCCAGTACGCCGGAATCAAAGTCATGAGGGTCGTCTCCAGGACAAAATTGGTCCCCGGATTCGACCCGGAAGCCGATGGGTCCTCCCAGTGCAAGGAGAACGCCGGTGAGTTCGCTGGCAGATTCAATCGGAGCGTCGGCAAAGGCGGGGGGAATTCGGCATGGAGAAGTGGGATCGTGCCGCAGAGAAAAACGGCGGTGACGAGAAGCGCGAACCGGCGGAGCAAGCGGGTCAGCGTTACGAACGATGCGAAAAAAGGATTCATGGCGTTCTCAAGGAATGAGTCCAACAGCGGACTCACTGGTAAACCGCTCCGTTTCGTCAAACCGGACAAACTATTTTTGGTTTCAGGAAATAAAGTTCCCCATCGGATCCGGGATTGCCGACGTACCCCATCGGGTGGGTACACGATTCGCAAAGATTTCGGGGTAAGAAAACCAACTCTCGAATGGTCTCCCATGCAGACCAAATCAACGGTCCAGACCAAGAACAACATCCTCATGAAAACGACTCTGAAATCCATTGGTGCCCTGGCTTTGACTCTGGGCAGCCTCACCTTCTCTTCCCAATCAACTGCGGCCACCCCGTATCAGGTGACCTATCACACCGCGCATGTCGACGGCTTGAACCTGTTTTATCGTGAGGCTGGCGATCCGGCCCGGCCCACCGTGGTGTTGCTCCACGGTTTTCCATCGTCGTCTCACATGTATCGCGACCTGATCCCCAAGCTCGCGGGCAGCTACCATGTGGTGGCGCCCGATTATCCGGGATACGGCTATTCCGACCAGCCGTCAGTGTCCGAATTCGCGTACACCTTCGACCATCTCGCCGCAGTGACCGACGATTTGCTGAATGCCCTGAAGCTCGAGAAATACAGCATTTACATTCAGGACTATGGATCCCCAGTGGGTTTCCGACTCTTCGTCAAGCACCCGGAACGAATCGAAACCATCATCACCCAAAACGGGAACGCCTATAACGAGGGCCTGAGCCCGTTCTGGGACGAGTATCTTCGCCCCTATTGGAAGGAGAAGAATCCCGAGACCGAGGCCAAGGTCCGTGGTCTACTGACTCTCGGAACCACTCAATTCCAGTACACCGCCGGATTCCATGACACGAATCATATCAGCCCCGATGCGTGGACCCACGACCAGGCCACTCTCGACCGTCCCGGCAATCAGGCCATCCAATTGGCTTTGTTCTACGATTACCAAAACAACCTAACCCAATACGACCTCTGGCATTCGACGTTGCGCAAGGTTCAACCGCCTGTCCTGGCTGTATGGGGCAAGAACGACCCCATTTTCGCACCCGCTGGTGCTCTGGCATTCCAGAAAGATGTCCCCAAAGTGGAAATCCACCTGCTGGATACCGGCCACTTCGCGCTCGAAGAGGAGGGCGACGCCATCGCCAATTATATCCTGAAGTTCCTCGGGCAGAACGTGAAGTAATGGCCCCCTGGACCGGTTTCGACGACAGGCAGGAAATGAGGCGTCGCAGGTCGACAGCCTCCCAACCGGGGTGATTGGGGTCAGGAGAGGTATCATTTGCAGGGCGAGCGCGGTTCGAACCGCCGCGGCTCAGCGGGAGCTTCGCCCTACCGATGTTTTACTGATCCAATAGGTTACACTTGAAACGTAAGGAGTGGAAGAAATGTTGCTATTTCATCCAAAAGCTATGTTTACGGCACATCATCAATAACCACCTTCCAAGCTGATTCATATTTCCTAAGACACACAAGGAGTTCACCCACACGTCCTGTGTCGATATCTGTATATTCAAAATAGAGCTTTTGTGTGCCATCGTCTCTATTTTCGGTCCTTTTGACCGAGCCGAACTGCCAATGAGCGTAAGCATTCGTCATCTGTCGAAACAATTGGTCATTGACCTTCGAAGCGTCTGCTTCGGAGATATCGTCAGCTAATTTCACCAATTCGACAAACCGATACATTTGTCCAGTAGTAACCGCCCACAATAATGAGATCGATGCGTTTTCTGGCGTGTCGGTGCCCATGTCCGCCAGGGGACCCGATGCCGTCGCTTTCTCGCCAGTTGAAAACAAACCAGAATTGGAGACAACCTTCACCAATGCCGGTTGGGTCTGAGTACCCCGAAGCTTGGCAACCTCTCCGCGCAACCGTAACAGTTCTTCCGTAGGTCGGCGAAGTCGCTCCAGTTCCTCTGTGGTCCGAGCGGCAGTTTCACGCGCCGCTAGCGCCTCCTCAGTCAATTCAGCGACCTGATGTTTAAGGACGGCGTTGTCGGCGGCACGCAGACGGTTGCCGATTTGGTGGAGCACGAGCACTGTCCCTGTGGCCGTCAGAACCGCAGCAAGGAATCCGATTTTAAACTTGGTAGAGGTCATGATTGAAATCAGGCCGAAGGTCGAAGTTGTCTTGACCGTGTTGACCATCACCAAGGAAGTGATGGTGGATGCCCATCCAGTTGGCGCGGCTATAATGGCGGGTCCGGCCATTGCTATACCCAGTGCGGAAGCGGTCGAAGTCACACCGCGTTTCTCCAGGGCGGCACGGAGTTTGTCGAGAGAGCGGGATACGCGCATACGAGCTGCGTTCTCGCTCGATCCAAGGCGCTCACCTATTTCTGCGTAAGGGCGTTTCTCGAAGAAGCGCTGTGCGAGCGAGTCCCGATCAGCAGCTGAAAGATCCAACATGGCCTCATCCAACACCGGTGCCATATCCGACCAGTTAGTTTCCTCCGTAAGGCTCTGTAATTGCACCGCCACCTTCTCGCGCCGCTGGCGCCTCACCTCCGCCCGCAGCGTAGCCGACGCCACAAAACACGCGTGTTGGTAAAGCCAACCGGCCACGGGTCGATCTATGGGCAGTGCATGGGCTTTCCTGGCAAAATCGATGAAAACCTTCTGACAAACCTCTTCAGTCAATCCCGTCTGCCCACCGCAACGGCGAAAAGCAGCGGAGTACACCAGATTCAGATGACGACCCAGCAGAGTGACAAAAGCGGTCTCCGACCGGCTTTTGGCGAACTCCTGAAGCAGTAAGGCGCTTTCGTCGTTGGCGTTCACTTCATCCTATAAAAGCCGCTCATCCGGTTATCCGCACAGAAATTTGCAGTCCATGGTTCAAGCGTAAAGACTCACCCGGCCAAATCAAGGGTCAGCGGATTGTATCCCAACTCGGAAGGGGTCCAACTTCGGGAAAGGTCAGCTGTAGGTAGGCGCTTGGACACGATCACCGGGAATGGTTCACTGGGATGCATGAAAATGATTCAAGAGTCGGAACTGCCCTGGATTGAGGGCGGGTCGCCAAAGGGCCGGTTTCATGTCTTCTGTCGGACCATTTCCGAGGCACTCGGGGCACCCCGACATGCCGGGGTTGCCGGTGGAGGCCATCCCTTTGAAGTCACACTCGCCCGTATCCCCGTGGATGCGGTCAACTATCCCTTCCATTCGCATGCAGCCCAATGGGAGCTGTATTTGGTCCTCAGTGGCACCGGTGAAGTTCGAGGTCCAGAGGAGGTGAAGAACATAGGGCCAGGGGACGCCTTCATCTTTCCTCCTGGCGAAGCCCACCAACTCCGGAATACCGGCACGGAAGACCTGGTCTATTACGTGATCGCGGACAATCCGCCCGCTGACATTGTTCATTATCCGGATTCCAACAAATGGCTGGTGCGTCCGCCGCGGCAGATATTCACCATGACTCCAGCCGAATACTACGACGGCGAGGAATAGGTCCTACGGACGGCCAGCGGAATAGCGATTATCCGCAGATTGACGCAGATTGACGCAGATTTTGAAGACAGAAGAGCGGAAGTGGAAGGTTCATCCGGATAAGTACTGTCAAGCGCCTTTGAAATTCGCCTGCGTCGCGCCACATCGGCTTGGGTCACCTTCGAGTGCACCCAAATCCGGATTCTTAATCTGTGTCAATCTGCGTCAATCTGCGGACAAATTTCTGCCGAGTTTGCAGTTCGATCGGCAAAGAGACCCAGATTATCGCAGAGGAGGCAGAAGACGGCTGTTTATGGTATCCGGATTGGTTTGGACCTTCCTGGACTGACGGAAGACGGATTATCCGCAGATTGACGCAGATTAACGCAGATTTTGAAGACAGGAGACCGGGGATGGTTGGTTCATACGGTCAAGCACGGCCAAGTCCTGCGGACGGTCTATTCGCTTAGCGTTGACGGATGAGCGTAGGCTTCGGACCGCCGAGGACACGCGAGACCTGATTCCTAATCTGTGTCAATCTGCGTCAATCTGCGGATTTTCTTCTGCTCTTCATGGAGTAAGGTC
>CAITXU010000129.1 GCA_903896505.1 uncultured Verrucomicrobiota bacterium
GACCTTACTCCATGAAGAGCAGAAGAAAATCCGCAGATTGACGCAGATTGACACAGATTAGGAATCAGGTCTCGCGTGTCCTCGGCGGTCCGAAGCCTACGCTCATCCGTCAACGCTAAGCGAATAGACCGTCCGCAGGACCGAAAGCCTCACACCAGGCAAATGTGGGTGTCGGACTATCGAGCCCCGGGTGCCTTGGCCGGAGGCGCGCCGTCCCGTCGTCATACCGCTGGACTGGGCGGTTCCCAGAGAAGATCGCCCATTATGAAGTGGAGTCTCCTTATAAAATGGGTGGAATTGGGATTAGCCCTGTTCCGCAGGCCATACAAAACCGGGCGGAGCCGGGATGGGGATGGTTGCAGGCCGGGCAATACAGGCGGCTCCGAACGTTTTTCCGGTGAATGGTCAGATTGCGAATGGCCGGAATCCAATTGAAGGCATTCGCAAAAATGAAAATCAGGTCCTTGGTTCCGAAGATGGAGTAAGCCAGCAAACAGGACGAACCAAGAAGACTCAGCCACCAGAACGCCAGTGGGACAACCACCTCCTTGCGCTTCTCTGTGGCATGCCATTGGACCAAGACCCTGGAAAAGAAAAAGCCGTTGCCCATCAGTCCAATCAGCTTCCAAATGCCCAATGGGCTGGAAGATAGGTGATTCCATTGCGATGCGAGATGCTTCAGCCATTCCATGGGGTGAAGGTCAAGGCAAGTCCCCTGACCAAGCAAGTCTGTGCTTTCCTCGTTTGAACTGGGTATTTGTCCCCATCGAAGCAAATCATGGCATGTTACATGCTTTAAGTAAGACGCGAATTAAATTCGCACTAGCAGTGGCCGCAGGGACGCCAAGGAGGTTGGGGAAAGGATAGGGGTTGCGTTTGGGCATGGACTTTGGCCAGGCGCAGCCTCTATGCCGTAAAGAGGTAAAATTGGCTCATCACGCACGGAATGGGTCGCTTAAGTGGAAGCGGCATCCTGCCGCTTGGGCTTCGAAGCGGCGGATTCGGTGTGGTTCGAACCGGCATAGGTTCGACTTCTCAATCATCGAAGTTCTTATTGCCTTGGTTCTCTTGGCTGGCAGCGTTTGCGGGAGTCCATGCAAGAACATTCCGACGTTGCGCCGGCAGTTGCTCAGGATTGGTTTTCCGGAGAGTTGCCACGGATATCGCCGCGTTTGGGATATATTTTGGCCATTGGCGTTGCGGCCTTCGTTTCTCTGCTAATGGTCCTGGTTTACATAGGGCTTATCGGACTCATTGTGGCATGGGTCTGAAGGTGGGTAGTCCATGGGGTTCTTATCCTTGGCGGGGGATTGCGATTGTCGCCGCGAATGGCGTTGGTCATGGTCTTTCTTTATCTTTGCCCCCTATTGAGCGGAATTGTGGCGATCATTTTTCTGGCCAAGCCTCTGTTGGCGCGAAGACAGACACAGGATACTCATTTATCGCTGGGGCATGAAGAGCATCCCCTTCTTTTCCGGTTTTTGGGTCAACTTTGCCAAGTGGTGGGAGCTCCCCTTCCCAGTCGCGTCGATGTCCATTGTGAGGTCAATGCGTCGGCCCATTTTCGGTCCGGACTCCGGAGTCTCTTCGAAAATGATTTGGTGCTTACCATCGGGCTTCCGTTGGTGGCCGGTTTGGATATCCGGGAATTTGCCGGAGTCATGGCCCATGAATTGGGGCATTTTCGTCAGGGCTGGGGGATGCGGGCCGCCTTGATTATCCGAAGCATCAACCACTGGTTCGCCAGGGCAATTTGGGAGCGGGATAGTTGGGATCAATGGATCGACGACGCCTCCAGATCAGACTCCTCCTTTGCGTGGGTTTTCACCTTCAGCAAGCTAGGTATATCCCTGGCTCGGATTCCTTTGCGTTTGCTTCTGGCGATCAGCGATGGGGTATCGCGGGCACTTTCGAGGCAACAGGAATTTGACGCCGATCGCTGTAGTGCGCTGGTGGCAGGAAGCGAGGCGTTTTCAACGACCTCGGTGACTATTCGATTGTTGGAGGCAGCACAAGGCAGGGCACAGGAACGGCAACAGCAATTATGGCTTGAGAGACGTTTAATTGATGATCTCCCGTCGTTGGTGGCCAGCGAGACGCATCGACTCAGCGATGGCGACCGGGCGGCCGCGCTAGATGAGTCGAAGAGGGCGCATCCCCGTTGGGGATCGCATCCATCGGACGAGGAACGCAAGGCTGCTGCTGCCCGATTGCGCACTCCGGGAATTGTCACGTCGGAAGGCCCTGCGACGGCCCTTTTTCAGGACTTTCCCGCTCTTTGTCGGGCTGTCACTTTTCGACTTTATCGGGACGAACATCAAATTCCGATCCAGGAGCCTCAGCTGGCGGAGGTCAACTCGGTGATCGAAGCCCAGCAGGAAGCCGCGCAGGAGAGGGACTTTCTGACAGAATATTTGGTCGGATTTCATCGCTTGCCGCATCGCCTGGACTTTGATCTCGGATGGCTGAACCCCCCGGAGAATAGGGAGGACGTCGAGCGGGAATTCGTTCAGCTCAGCGAACAGATCGTGTCGTCGGGCTCAACAATCCAGGGGCTTCACGAAGAACGGAATCAACTCCAAAGCCGATGGATAGCGGCATCGATGGGTGAGATTCTGGCGTTGTCGGGAAATTCATTTGATCCGTCCCGATTGGGGTTGGCTGATGAGGATGTAGCGACGGCACGCCGATTGGCTGCATGGACGACCAATGAGCTAAGGCGGGTGGAGGCCGAACTCGAGCCCTATCGCTTGATGATCGAATCTCGGTTTCGCTGTGCGCTCCAACTATTAACAGACCCGGCGGTGGCGGACGTTATCCCTGACGTTTCATCAAAGTTAAAAGAAGCAGAACAGATGTTGGGGGTACTGACCAAGTTGAAATCAACGCTCCTTTTGCTATCGAAAATGGTTCAGTCGATACACATCTTGAATGGCTTGCCTGAAGTTGCGTCCCCGCCCGTCGACCGGGTCAACTTGGAAAAGGCTGCGGCGAAAATCCTTCGCGATTTGGAACGCCAATCCAACACGGTTCGGGCGGAGTTGACCGGTGTCCCCTATCCGTTTGACCATGCGCGGGGAAAAATCCTGTTGAATGATTTCTGCTCACCGGAATCGCTCCCTTTGCATCAACGGGATCAGTCTTATGTGAAGGCCCAGGCCCAGGTCCACCGACTTCCGGCGGTTTACGAGACCTGCCTGGGGCGCCTGGCTTCTTTTGCTGGGTTGGTTGAAGGGGTTGTGTACGGGTGCTGAGCGACCGCGAAAACTCTTTTTCAATCCCCCGCAGCCCATCTCCCAAGCGGTGCTGACCGAGTGGTTCACCAGCAGCCGTGGTAACGGACGTGGAACACAAGCGTCGACGAGTATCTTCACGCTGCAGGTCGGAAAGTCTGTAAATGGGCCAATCTTAGGATGGCGACCGCCTGCTCGCGCTGTCATCTGAGAAAATCTTGGGCTAATCTTTGGCGGAATTGGTGAGTTTTGACGCCGAGCCTCCCCGTTT
This sequence comes from uncultured Verrucomicrobiota bacterium, assembly GCA_903896505.1. Classification (GTDB taxonomy): domain Bacteria; phylum Verrucomicrobiota; class Verrucomicrobiia; order Limisphaerales; family UBA9464; genus CAILNN01. The sequence goes on from CAITXU010000129.1 coordinate 3,505, forward strand.
TTTTCCCGGAGTGTGGATAGCCGGGAGTAGTGGGCGCAGGTATCTTCCGGTATGGGAGGTTTCCGATTGGACGATGTCTTCCGGGGTTCCGGTGGCGATGATTCGACCCCCCCCTTTGCCACCTTCCGGGCCCAGGTCGATCACCCAGTCCGCTTCCGCAATCAATTCCAGGTTGTGTTCGATGACCACGACGGTGTGGTCGGAATCCACCAATCGCTGGATGATGTCCACCAACCGGCGCACGTCATCCAGATGCAATCCGACCGTTGGCTCCTCCAGAACGAAAAGGTCTCTTTGAGGGAGGGCTGAGCCGAAGTCTGCCCGGGAAGGCATTTCGGCAGGATTTCCCCGAAGTCCCGAGAGCAAATGACTCACCAGCTTGATGCGCTGCGCTTCTCCTCCGCTCAAAGTGGGGCTGATTTGGCCCAGTCGCAGATACGCGAGACCGGTGTCGCGCAATGCCTCCAGGGGGCGCCTGAGCTTGGTGTGCGCAGCAAAGAATTCAAGGGCTTCGCCGACACTGAGATCGAGCACATCGGCGACGGATTTGCCGTTCCAGTGGACTTCGAGGGTCTCCGGGTTAAAGCGCCTGCCGCGACAGGTCTCACATGGGATGTGAGCCGTGGCCAGGAAGTTCATCTCCAGGGCGATGGAACCGGTTCCGGAGCATTCCGGGCATCGTCCCGCGGCTGAATTAAAGCTGAAACGCCCCGGCCCGTATCCCCGGATTCGGGCTTCGTTGGTGGTCGCAAACAGCTTTCGAATATCGTCGAAGAAACCGACATAGGTAGCCGGTGTGGAACGTGGTGTCCGACCGATGGGGGATTGGTCCACCTCATGCAGGGCCCGGATGGCGTCGACGCCCGGCAGCGACGATTTCTTACGGCCTTTTCGTGCAGCCAGTGCCGAGGCCACCGCCGGGACCAGCACCTGCTTGACCAATGTGCTCTTGCCGGAGCCACTCACGCCGGTCACCACCGTGAATCTGCCCAACGGGAAACGGGCAGAGATGCCTTTGAGATTGTGCAGCGTCGAAGCCGGTAGGGAGAGCCATGCGGCTTCTGTGTCGACAGCGACCGTGCGACGCGTTCCGCGACTGGGGTAGGTTGTTGCGGTGGCGAGCGAGCGTCCGGTGGGTGAATCCGGATTGGCGATGACTTCTTGAAGCGTGCCTTGAGCCATGACCCATCCGCCCAAGACACCGGCACCGGGTCCAAGATCGATCACGTGGTCCGCCCGCCGCATAGTCTCGACGTCATGTTCAACCACCACCAGGGAGTTTCCGCGGTCTCGCAACCGCTCCAAGGTATCCAGCAGTCGGTCATTGTCCCTTGAATGAAGCCCGATGGTCGGTTCATCCAGAATGTAAAGAACACCGCTCAAATTAGAACCGAGCTGGGCGGAAAGACGGATGCGTTGGGCTTCACCGCCACTCAAGGTTGGGACGCCGCGACCCAGTTCCAGGTATTCAAGGCCCACTTCGGCGAGGAACTTCAATCGCTCGCGAATCTCCGGCAAAATATCTCGGGCAACCTCAGCCGCCCGTCCTTCCAGCGTCAGGGCATTCACCCACACCATGGCAGAGGCCACGGTTGCCCGGGCAAAATCATCCATGGTCGGTTCCGCCGGAACCGCATCGTTCGGCTTTTTCGACGAGTATAGCCGGTCCAGGTTGACTCGGGGTGGTGTTTCCTGTGCTGTGGGTGGACCGAACCGCAACCGAACAGCCCGGGCTTCGGGTTGGAGTCGGGCCCCATGACACTCGGGGCAGGGTTCCCGTTTTCCCTCCTGCCAACGCCACCAACTTTCCTCGACCGCCTCGGCGTTGGCACCGCGTTCCACTTCGGGCAGGTAAAACAATTCACCGAAGCCGCGACATTTGAGGCACCACCCCTGACTGGAGTTGTAACTGAAGTTCTTGGGGTCCAGGGGAGCGAAGCTGCGACGACACTTGGGGCATGCACGCTCCGTGGCGTGAACAGTCACGACGCCCTTGCGGTCCATGGCAAGGAGGACCCCCTTGCCGACGGTCAAAGACTCCTCAACCAATTCGCGCAACGTCTGTTTTTCACCACCCGGTTTTCCACTGCGACTGACCTCGCCCACGACCACCTCAATGTCATGTTCGGAAAAGCGGTCCAGTCGCAGTCCTTCCGAGGTCTCCCGGAGCATTCCGTCGGCCCGCAACTGCGAGTACCCCTGATTTCCTGCCCAGACGGCAATGTCGCTGTGGAATCCCTTCCGGTTGCGAACCACATTGGCCATCAGTTTGAGGGGGCCGCGACGGGAAGCTTCCGCAGCTATCCGCGCTGTTATTTCATCCCGGGTTTGAGCCTCCACCGGAAGTTGGCAGTCCGGGCAGAACTGGGTTCCGAGGCGCGCAAACAGCAGTCGGATGAAGTGGTGGATTTCCGTGACGGTCGCCACGGTGCTTTTACCACCACCTCGGGATGTATTCTGCTCGATGCTGACGGTCGGCGGCAGCCCGGCGATCAGGTCGACGTCCGGTCGGGCCAGTTGCTCCACGAATTGCCGCGCATACGCGCTCATGGAGTCGAGAAACCGGCGTTGCCCCTCGGCAAAGAGTAGGTCGAAGGCCAGGGTGCTTTTGCCGCTGCCGCTAACGCCGGTGATGACGACAAACTTTCCGCGCGGAATATCCACGGAAAGGTTCTTCAGGTTGTGTTCCCGCGCGCCCCGAATAGCTATCGCGTCCGGGGGAAGATTCAGGGCGGTGAATTGGGGGTGGTCGGCATCGGACACCCCCTAGCATTAGCATTCCCGGACAAGGCGGCAATGCGGCAGGATGGAGAATCAGCGTCAGTGCCTCACGTCGAGGATTTCAACCAGTTTGCCTGCCTGATCAAATTGAAGCTGGCGATACAATAGTCCCGAATCTCCGCCACTGTCGCTGCCACCGACTCCACTGTGGCCGCCATCGGATGACTCCAGGCGAAACGTCAGGGATGGAGTGGCGTCCCAACCGGCCGCCCACTCGGCGATCCGGGAGTGGTCCCTCAATTCAAAGGAGCGGGCTGGAGCTCCTAATTCGGCCAGAGCATCCTCGTAGGTCCAGCGCCCGACATGTGCCGACAGGACTTTGACGGACGGCAAGCGGTCGGGTTCAGATTGGCAGCCTGCGGCCAGCACCAGACAAAATGTGGCCAGCATGCACCGTAAAGGCTTCACGCGATGAGTCTGCCGGGTGCTGACCGATTGGCAAGTGGAAGCCCATCCGCTCTCAAATCTGGGGCAACCGAGCCGAATTCCTTTGAGGGTGGAATGTCAATGCATTGCCCTAATGCCTTGCGGTTGACAGTCCCGGTCTGGCAAAACCTCCGGTCATGCATTCGTTTCATTACGTGGGTCGGCAGTTGCATTGCGAGGGGTGTTCCCTCGAATCGCTGGCCGCCCAGTTCGGCACTCCCCTCTACGTCTACTCGCAATCGACCCTCGAAGACCATTTCGCCAAGCTGGATAGGGCGATGGCACCGCTCGACCATCTGATTTGCTTTGCCATGAAATCCAACTCCAATCTGGCCGTGCTCCGCACCTTGGCCGGGTTGGGAAGTGGCTTTGATACGGTGAGTTCAGGGGAAATCCGCCGGGCTATTGCCGCTGGGGCTGATGCCTCCAAATGCGTTTTCGCCGGTGTGGGCAAGACCCGGGATGAAATTGCCTATGCCCTTGAGGCCGGAATTTATTGTCTCAATGTCGAATCCGAAGCGGAACTGAAGCGGATCAGCGCGGTCGCGGTTGAACGCGGCCAAATCGCGCCTGTTGCCGTCCGGGTAAATCCCAACGTGGATGCGAAGACCCATGCCAAGATCACCACGGGTACTTACGAGAACAAGTTCGGCATCGCGTTCGAGGAGATTGAGAAGATCTATGCCCGGGCGGCCAAGCTGCCGAATCTCCGGCTGCGGGGACTTCAAATGCACATTGGTTCCCAATTGACCAGCGTGGAGCCCTTCCGCAAGGCGGTCGAAAAGGTGGTTCCGCTGGTCGACCGGCTCAATCGTAAACATGGATTCGATTTCTTCAGCATCGGTGGTGGGATCGGTATTGTGTACAAGCCGGCCTTGGAGAGCGGGGCCGCCGGATGGTGGGAGACGGCGGAAGGACGCAAGGTCCTGACACCTCAACGCTTTGCGGAGACGCTGGTTCCGCTTCTGAAGCCATTGGGACTTAAAATCCTCCTCGAACCAGGCCGGTACATCAGCGGAAACGCCGGCGTTTTGGTCACCCGGGTGGAGTACCTCAAAAAGACCGGGAAAAAGCATTTCGTCATTGTCGATGCCGCCATGAACGATCTGATTCGTCCGGCATTCTATGACAGTTACCACGAAATCGTCCCGCTCACCAAAAAGGCGGGAGCTCTGGTGTCCAGCGATGTCGTCGGCCCCATTTGTGAAAGCGGTGATTACTTTGCCAAGGACCGTCCGCTCCCCAAGGTCGGGGAGGGGGACTATCTGGCTCTGTTGAGCGCAGGAGCGTACGGATCGGTGATGGGCGGCAATTACAATACCCGCTCCCTGGCCGCCGAGGTCCTGGTAAAGGGGGACAATGCTTCCATCGTGCGCAAACGCCAGGCGGTCGAGGATATCTGGCGCGACGAGTCGGTGGCTACCTGGCAGAAGAGTTAGGCGCAACGTATGAGCTGATCCGGGAACTGGGGTGAGCTCATCCCTGTAGTCGCCGGAGGTGAGCCGGCGCAAGTTTTGCCTGGCCATCCCCCGTTTCGAGACAGATCGGCAGATTGACCGGGCGATGTGGCGCGGCTACGAAGGTGGTCGAAATCCATATTGGGACTTGCAGGAGCGCGTCCCTCCGTTGGATGTACCTGCTTCGGAGGGACTTGCGTTCGGAGGGGCGCGTCTCGCCGCTGTGGGACCAGTCCCCAATTATTGCGGGGATCATCAGCTGTCCGGATCCAAAGGCACCTCGGAAGTGAAGCTCCTGGCAGGCCTGGGGGGCAAATCACGACCGTCACGCGGTTCATTTCGCCACTTCCATGCGTTGGGGAGCTGAAAGCGGTGGCTGAATTTGAAGCCGAAGTTCCTTCTGTTGTCGGAACAGAGTCAATTCGGCTGGTTTCCCCAATTTGGCGGCTTTTGCGGCGGAACGGATAAACTCGCGGGTCTCCGATGTGGACCCATCACCGATGCGCAGCAGGAGGTCGCCGGATAGAATTCCGGCGCGGCTCCCTTCGGAGTTGGGTGGGACTTCCAAAATGGCGATGCCACCGGTTTTTTCCTGGACACCATATGCGGAAAATTCGGCGCCGGAAATGGCGCGAACCTTCATCCCCAGCCACGAATAAACTTCGGTTGAAAGGGGATTGGAATCTTTTCCGGAAGGTGAGCCTTGAACAGCAGAGAATCGGGGAGCCTTTGCCAGTCGTTTCAAGCGCGGATCCTGGACGCCAAACTGGTCCATGGGAAAATTCTTGAAGCCTAACGGAATGGCCGGGGAGTCGTCGGCCACATGGAAATCTCCTCTCGACGGGTCTCGAAATTGGGGGTTTCCCACGACGGAACGCAGATCGCAGCCGTGGTCGCGGAATTTGTCCCGATCGCCTGCGGTTGTCGCAAAAAGATTGTCATCCACCACCCGTCCCCACGGCTCGTTTCCACCCGGCATCACAGCCGGTTGGTAGGCCCCCATCCAGATGTTTTTGATGACCATGTCGCCGCTGTTCTTGAGCCAGACATGCGGATGGAGGCTGTTGTTGACAGTGATGTTATTCCAAACGCGGCGGTCGTAGCCTTCCCGAAGTTTGAGTCCCCCGTTCAGGAAGAGATTGCAATAAATACGGTAATGAGAGGAGCCATCGTCCAGGTCCACATCCCAGCCATGGTCGCACCGCCAGCGATTATTTCGCAAAATGATGGGTTCGACGGTATCCAATGACACCAATTGCGGATCGAGGGCCACTTCGCGATTCACGACGGACGGATCGGGATGCCAGTAGCGATCTCGTCCCCAAGAGTTCCAGGAACCGTGGTCGCCGGTTTCCTGCACCGTGTCGAAGACATCGCAGTATTCGACCACATGGCCCCCCCAACAGCCATCGCACAAGTTGATGCCCGCCCGGGGCACGTCGTAGATGGAGCAATGGCGGACGGTGATCCGTCGGGCCATGGCCATCGCGATTCCTGCTGTCTGTTTTTCCACGCGTCCGGTGCGAGTGATCAGGCAATCTTCAACCAAACAATCTGCCGGATAATCGTCGTTGAGCGGGCCCGGGGTTCGGTCCAGACCAGCATAGTCGAAAGGAGTGTCGTAGTTCAGCAGGGGACTTCGGACGGCTCGAACATCGCCCATCAGCAGCACTCCACTGGCTCCACTGTTTTCGATTCGGCATTCTCGTACCTGCACACGGCGATTGTAGCCGCTGATGAAGATGGTGTTACCTCCCACCTGATCAAAGAAGCAGTTCCGTAGTTGGCAGTCTTCCGCTCCGGTGACGAAAACCGCTCCGCCTCGATAGATGGTCCAATCCGAGCGCAACAACGGTTCCTTGGTCTCCATGAAGGTTCGTGCCGTATGGCGAAAGGTGAAGCCAACCAAGGAAAGAAAACGAACCGGCGAGGTGGACGTTCCTCGAATTGAAACCAACTCACGCAAGCGGACGATTTCGATTTTTGCCGATGCCAGATGGATTCCAGCGGGAGGATAAAAATAAAGAACGTGTGCTTTTCGATCAGAATACCACTCTCCAGGTGCATCCAGTTCCTCCCTCACATTTTCCACCATCCGGTAGAGGGGATGAATGCCGGAGCCTCGGTTGTTCTGGGTACCGCCCACAAGTGCCAGCGTTCCATCAGGCTTCTTTCCCGTAATCCTCCATTCGACACCACCCCAAAGCGCCGGGTGAAGAGCGTGGAGAAAACCTCCGGACGGGTCCGACCATCGGGCGATACGGGTCGGTTGCAGGGGGTCTCGGGAGGGGTCTGCGGCGGCATCGCCATTGAGAGTCCAGGTATCAAAAACATTCAGCCCTTCGCCGGACTCACGATTGGGGAAGCGGGCCATCCATTGACATTTTCCGTCGACCCAAAGTTGGTCGATGTCCTCGTCCATCGGCAGGTCTGTACGGAACACGCCGCCCTTGAAGGGAGCCCACGAGAGCCGGAGGGGTGTCCCTCCGCTGAGGACGACCGAGCCGCCGCCTTCCGCAACATAGTTGACCGGAGCATTGCTGGTTCCGGAGTCAGATGGAGTAAACACCAGGGGGGCGGTGAGGTAGTAGGTACCGGGGGCGACGTGAATTGTGACCGATTCCTTCCTTGAAATCTGGCGCGCAGCAGTCTGGGCCGCAGCTAGCGTCGCGAATGGGGTTGGCCTTCTGCCGGTACCCTTGTCTGAGCCCGAGGGGCTGACATACAAATCAGCCGCAAGGAGTTGTGCGGAAAGGACGGCACCCCATCCCATCAGTCCCATCGCTATGCGTCGGAGAAATGACATTCAGGCATTAGTCTGAGAGGGAGATTCCAATTTGTCAGGCACGGCCTGTTCTGTAGGTCTGGCGGTGGAACCACCCCGGGCCCGAAGGAAATCAACCAGGCGACCGGCCATTTCCCCGCCGAATCCGGAGACCTCGGCAATTTGGTCGATTGTGGCCCGCCGCAGCCGCTCGACCGAGCCGAAGCGTTTCAGCAACGCTTGCTTGCGGGCCTCGCCAATTCCCGGGAATTCGTCCAGGACGCTTTCGCTGATTCTCTTCAGGCGAAGTTGCGCGTTGTAGGTGTTGGCAAAGCGATGGGATTCATCCCGAACCCGTTGCAATAGTTTCAATGCACCGCTGTTGAGGGGTAGATGGAGGGGGGCGGAAACATCGGGCAGGTAGATTTCCTCAAACTCCTTGGCCAGTCCGAGGATGGGAAGATGATCCAGGTTCAGCTTTCTCAACTCCCCCAAAGCGGCATTGAGTTGGCCCTTGCCACCGTCAATCAGGATGAGATCCGGAAACCCACCGGCGGCAGGTCGGCCCTTGGGACGGGCAGGAAGTTTCGAGGGGGGCTCCACCAGGTCGCAAGTGGGTACCACCTGCTCTGAAGGGGTTGGTTCCTCATTGTCGTCGCCATCGACGGGGCCTTCTCCGGAAACATCCTTCTTCAGCCGGGAATATCGCCGCCGAATGGTCTCGGCCATGGAGGCAAAGTCATTCTGTCCGATGACCGTTTTCATTCGAAAGCGGCGGTATTGGGAGCGATCAGGACGCCCTTGCCAGAAGCTGACCATGGAGGACACCACAAATGTTCCGCTGATATTCGAGATGTCGAATCCTTCAATGCGACTGGGCGGTCCCTTCAGACCCAGCTTTTCACCCAATTCGCGCAGGTCCTCCTCCGGACGAATCGCCACCGGCAGAGTGTAGGGAATCCGCTCAAATTTCTCCGTCTTTTGGGTCGTACGCTTCAGGTCTTCGAGGGCGTCCCGCAATTCGGCAGCCGTCTCGAAGTCGAGGTTGTCCGAGGCCTTCTGCATCTCGGCCTCCAAACGTTCCTTCATTTCGTCGGCCTGGCCTTCCAGGAAATCGCAGGCGGCACGCACCTGAAGCCGGTATTCCTCCTGACTGATATTGCCAACGCATGGGGCGGTGCAGTGCTTGAGATTGCCATAGAGGCAATGCTTGTAGTCCGCCTCCGTGGGCGTCATCGCCCGGCAACCCCTCAGATGGAACTTGCGCCGAACCATGGTGAGGGTCCGCCGCAACGCCCCGGAGTGGGCAAATGGACCAAAATAGCGGGCACCGTCATCCTTGCGTAGCCGGGTGAGGGTGAAGCGGGGAATCGGGTCCTCCAGATGGACCTTCAACAGCAGAAAGCGTTTGTCGTCCTTGAAGTCGATGTTGAATCGAGGCTTGAAGTCCTTGATGAGTCGACCTTCGAGAAGGAGTGATTCCGGTTCGTTCCGTACCACGTGCCAGTCCAAGTCCTCGATGGACTCCACCAGGGCGTTGAGCTTCAGGTCCCAGCCCTGTCGTCGGGAGGGATGAAAGTATTGGGAAACGCGCCGACGCAAATCCCGCGCCTTGCCCACATAGATGACCGTCCCCAGACGGTCCTTCATCAGATAGACCCCCGGCTTATGCGGTATCTGCGACAGCTTATTGCGGATGTGATCAGAGTTCGGCATATCGCCTCGGTCCTGCGGACGGTCCTGCGGACGGCCTATTGGCTTCGCCCGTGCGGAAGGGGGGCATCAAAGTGGAAGCGGCATCCTGCCGCTTTGGCTTCCCGTTCGCGGATTGGGTGTGATTCGATCCACCCACGGTTCGGTCCTGCGGACGGCCCATTGGCTTCGCCCATGCGGAAGGGGGCACCAAGGTGGAAGCGGCATCCTGCCGCTTTGGCTTCTTGTTTGCGGATTGGGTGTGATTCGATCCGCCCACGGCTCGGTCCTGCGGACGGCCCATTGGCTTCGCCCATGCGGAAGGGGGTACCAAAGTGGAAGCGGCATCCTGCCGCTTTGGCTTCCCGTTCGCGGATTGGGTGTGATTCGATCCACCCAAGGCTCGGACGGACCCTTGCCCCACCCATGTGGCTGGTATTCAATGAGGGTTATCGGTTAACAACAAACCGTGGTTGGGCGAACCTCCCGGTGAGCCGCGGCGGTTCGAACCAACCTCCTGAGTGAGGTGGCTGGTTCATCGGTAACCTCCATAGGCAAAGAGATGCCCGCCGGAACTTCAGGCCGCCCACTCGGGGTGTTCCCAAAAAGCGTAGCAGAGGATGTGCAGGATGTGCATCTGGACGTCTTCCACCCTTCCATAATGGGTGTCACCAACGGCCACCACCTGGTCTGCCAATTCGGCCATTCGGCCCCGTTTTCCGCCCACCAAGGCGATGGTTCGCAGTTCGTGCTGAACCGCCCACTCGAACGCCTTGACGATGTTGGGCGAATTGCCGCTGACACTGATGCCGATCAGGACATCTCCAGGGCGGGCGTAATTGGCGAGCTGTCGCCAGAAGACATCGGCGTAGTTGTAGTCATTCCCGAGGGCGGTAATCCAGCCGACGTTGTCGGTAAGCGATAGGACCCGAAAGCGGCGGTCCATCACGTCGCTGGCTCCCTTACCCAAATCAACGGCGAAGTGCGAGGCATTGGAGGCAGAGCCGCCATTGCCGATGGCGAAAATCTGCCGGTCGTTGCGGTGCGCTTCTTTGAGCGTCTCAATCAGTGGAGCCAGTTGGGCAGCGCTGACGGTGTCCAGTGCCCGGTGTTGGGCTTCGAGGTAATTGGAAATCCAGGATTCCATGGACCGAGGATAGGGTTATCCCGTTTTGACGTCGAGTTGAGAGGCGGCCAGAGCCAGGGCACCCACGGGCACGGAATTCTGCCCCAATCCAGGAAGGACAACCCTGGGGCCGGGCTGGAAAGAGTCCATCACGTAGCGCGGAAGGGATTCCGCGATGGCTGCACGGAGCGGTTCGCCCAACAACGAAACACCGCCGCCGACGACGATGATTTCCGGATGGAAAAGCTGGACCACGTGGGAAAGGGCAAACCCGACATTGTCGGCGAGTTCACTCAGGATGGCGGAAGCGACAGGGTCGCGGGCCTCCAATGCCGGTGCCAGCCACCGGGCTTCGCCGCCCGTCGTTTCTCCAGCGAGGGAGGCGAGGAGACCTGTCGGCATGGCTGTTATCGCCTCGCGGACCCGTCGGTCCAATGCCCAGCCCGAACAGCGTTCCTCCACCAAAACGCCCGATTTATCCAGGCGAACGTGACCGATTTCGGCCTCGCCTGGACGCGCACCGTGGTAAAGCTGCCCCTGGGTTACCAAGCCGCCGCCAACGCCGCTTCCCATATTTATCCAAAACACGGGATCAAAGCCACGTCCCGCTCCGAACAAGGCCTCACCCAGGGTTGCCACATTGGCATCATTATCCACCCGGACCGGCAAGCCTGAGACTTCGGTCAGCCAGGTGCCGAGTGGAAAGTCATGCCAACCCTCCACTTGATGGGAGCAGCAGACGACCCCGGTCTTCCAGTCAATCGGCCCGCCAAATCCAACTCCAATGGCTGAGGGGCGGTGACGATTCAACAATGGTGGCAGTGCCTCCGCAATCTGTTGACGAATCCCGGCCCCGCCTCCTTGACGGTCGGCAGGGATGGGTACCAACTCGATGATCGATCCATCGGTCGTTCCGACGGCGAGTTGAAGTTTGGTGCCGCCAATTTCGATACCGATCAGCGTGTGGAGGTGGGCCATGGAATAGCAGTGGTTCGGCATGAATCCTTCAGACCGTATTGCCTGAATGGAGAGGCGGGAAACTGGCACCTTCTGCTGCGCATTCAAGGTGGAAGCGGCGTCCCGCCGCTTTATATCAGGAATTTCGATGAGGGGTCTCCTGCCGGGCCTCAAGGAGCGGATGCCTCCGACAGATGCTGGATGTGGTGGAGGACCCGGCCGTGAATCCGATGGATGATGAAGTCCGACCAGAGTTGCCAGTATCCCACCGGCCACAAGTGATGCTGATACCAGGTGGTGCCTTCCAGTCGGGTTCGATTTCCTGGGAGAGCAGTTAATTGGAATTGGCCCTGTCGTGAGGCCAGATAGCCATCGAGATGCGGTGGATGGATTGCCCGATAGGGTGTCCATTCCTGGAGTGGCTCCGGGTTCGACGTCACCCGAAATTGAAGCAGGTGCGGTTCGTCCCAGACGGTGATCGGCTCGATAAAGGGACCGGTGGAAAATTCGCAACGTCGAATCGCACCAGGGCCGCTCCCGTCAATGGTGGCTCGGATGGGAAAGGCCACCCCCGTTCGAAAGACCCACTCCGTAGGTGGTGGGAGCTCGCTGAACGTTACCACGTGCCGCCAGACCACCGACGGTGGAGCATTGATCTCGATGGCCGTGACCACCTTGAGCAACGGTGCCGGAAGTTCTGCCTGGTGCTCCAGGATCATGCTCCCGGGCAGAAAGAGCGCCACAACGGAAAGCGATGGATATTGTTTCCTGGAGGCTCGGACCGTTGCCACGATCGCGTGGGCAACGACCGCGCCAAGAGAGGCCAACGGAATGGACAGGGGAGCGGCCATCAATAGACAGATAACCCCCTCCATTTTGACCAACAAAAGACCCACTCCAACCAGGGCAAGAGTCGATTGAGAGGCCAGCAACGAACTGCGAAGACTGCGCGGTTCCCGCAGGTTGTAAATCAAGGTGGAGATGAAACCGAGGAAGAACGGAATGCCGATGAAAAGTGAATAGCCGTATTCTCCGAGATATTCTGTTCCGAAAAAGATCAGGGCCACGCCGGCCGCCCCCACGGTTAAAATGGCCACGATGGCAGACCCCAATGGCGACTGAGGAGTCCATAGAAATGGACCGAGCTTCTTCCATTCCTCCTCTGTTTCCACATCCATCGCCTTGGGGCGATTGGGTAGAACACAGAGCAGTCCAAAAAGAATCAGTTTAAGGACTGGTACAAAGAACAAGAGGACCCAGTAGGGCGACAGGCGCGCAGAGCGGAGACGGGCGAGAATGGTGACCACACCAATGTACGCAAAAGCGGCCGCACAGATTCCCTGAAAGAAAACGAGGGTCTTATTTTCCAGATTCAGAGGAAAGTTTTGGAAAAGATAAGCCTCCAAAAACCTTGGCCCCAGAAAATCGTCGATTTGCCATGGTTGACCGGCCATCAGGTCGAAGAACCGGTCGAGTGCAAATTTGAACAGGGCAGCCCCGAAGCCGATGAGGAAGAACGGAAGGGGACCTAAAACAGCGCGTCCGCGAAGGAAGGCGACCCAAGGTTTGGAAGAGCGAAGGACGTGGAGTCGTTCCATAACTTGGATGATTTGCGCTCAGACGGTAATTTCTGTCAAGACAGAAATAGATGAGTGTCACATTTTTGAGCTCCCATGACTCTGGATTTTATGGTGAGGCGTCCGGATGGACCAACTTCGTGGGGTGGGTCCTCCCCACCCGTTGCGCTCCGGGGTCAGGCCGGATATTGCGTTAGCCGAAGTGCGCGGTGTGCTGCTCTGGACCGCCTATGGCTGGGGAGGAGCTGCACGAAAAAGGTGCCTTTCGATTGGGAGTCGTGATGATCCCCGCAGTGA
>CAITXU010000130.1 GCA_903896505.1 uncultured Verrucomicrobiota bacterium
CCTCCGAAGGAGGGACATCCAACGGAGGGACGCGCTCCCGCAAGTCCCCAATTATTGCGGGGATCATTACCTGTCCCGATCGAAAGGCACCTTTGTTTTGCGGATGGCGAGCGGCGGACGCACGGCCAAAGCGGCGGGACGCCACTGCCACTATCCAATTCTTCACTGGCGATGCCAATAGGCCGTCCGCAGAACCAAGCCACGCCGGTTACGCAATTCCGGCCCGGTTGTGGCTTAAGCTTCCGACGGTGGGTCTTTCGAGAATCCATCGTGTTCGATCCATATCTATCATCCGTCCGGAAATCAGCTGCTCATGCATCTTCGGCGGTAGTAACTCGCCAAACTTGAAGGCCGATTCTGCGTTCGGGTCAACCTGGATGGTGATTTCCGAATCTGCCAGGCTCCGCAGCTTCTCGATGCAGTCACGCGCCGACTGCAGGTCGACCCGAAGATGGACGGTGAGGCTATCCGAGTCGGCTCCAATATCGCAGTCGTGGCGCACGAGTTCCGCCAGGGTGTTGTTCACCTGTTCACCCGCAAAGGTCCACCACTCGGTCCGACCGCGTTCCCTGGCAGGAAGTAAATGGGTGTGTCCGGCCCGGACCCACGCAAATTCATCTCGAATCTCCTTCAACGCTTCCGTCGCCCGCTTCGAGAGATGGTTGGGAGTGGTTTCGTCGGCGGCCACTTGCTGAATGCTTTGGGCCAATTTAAAGGAAAGTCCCGGTGATCCACCCATCCATCGGGTCTTGCCTCCCGAGCCGTCCGGCTCGACGTGGGCCTTTCTCGTCTTCCAATCGACGTGAAGCACTCGCCACGTCCGTCCAGCCAACCCGATGAATCGGGGCTCGTCGGCCTTGGACAGGAAATTGTCCTGATCGACGGTGCCGACTTCCTGATTGCCGTGCAGCACCATGAAAACCGGCGGTGTTGTGAACACCGACAACAATTCGGAAAAGTAACGGTAGCCGTAGTCTGTCTCGGCTTTCGGCCCAAGTCCATAGACCCCTTGGTCATTGGCCAGAATCCCATCGCTCTCCAAATGTTCGAAAAGGCGTTTGACCTCTTCCGGTGCAATGTCCCGAACAAACGGAATGCGACCCAACCAGTCCTTTAGTCCGTGGATTCCCAGACCGGTTTCCTGAAGGATGAGGGCGAGCAGTTGCTGGGTCAGGATGTGGAATGGAGTCGCGGGTGCCGAGATTGGCTCGACGTATCCTGCCTCCCACAAGGCGACCAATGCCATCGTTCGATGCAGGGCAGGAAGGGACGTCGCCAGGAAAAGGCAGTTGCGTCGTGTGCCGGGGCGTCGTCCGGTTCTCCCTATCCGCTGGAGGAACGAGGCGACGGTATTGGGGCAGTCGATCTGGATGATTCGGTCGAGGTTCCCGACGTCGATGCCCAGTTCGAGGGTGCTGGTCGCAACGATGACGCAATTCGACGCCTGGCTGAATGCCGCCTCGGCCAATCGTCGCTGATCGACGCTGAGGGAACTGTGCGAAAGGTAGGTCTCGATCTGTCGCTCGCGAAGCAACGCGGCGATTTGCTCGACCCGGGAACGGGAATCGCAAAACACCAGCCGCTTCTCACCCCGATGGAGGGCGGAAATGACCAGGGCGGCATTCTCCAGGCTGCCCACGTAGTCGATTTGAATCTCCGGTGCGGCAATTCCTTTCGACGGTGCCACCACCGCCGTCTTTGTTCCGGTGCAATGTCCAGCGAACCAGTCCAGCAATTGGTCCGGGTTTCCGACCGTCGCAGAAAGCCCAACCCGCTGGGGTTCCGCCGGGGCCAAACGTGCAATTCGCTCCAGGACGAACAGGAGATGCCAGCCCCGGTCATCGCCTGCAAACGCATGGATTTCATCGACAACGACGGCACGCAGTGAAGCGAAGAACTGCCGGTGCTCGACCTTGCGGGAGACCAACATCGCTTCCAGTGACTCGGGAGTGGTGAGCAGGCAATCCGGCATCGTTCGAAGAATCTGATGTCGCCCCGACTGAGTGATGTCGCCATGCCACACCGCACAGGTTCGGCCCACCAAGCCCAGGTAGTATTCCAGCCGCTCTTGAAGATTGTTCAGGAGAGCCTTCAACGGGCAGATATAGAGGATCGAAAGCCCGGTCCATTCCTCACTTAACATCCGCGAAAGGAGTGGAAAAATGGCCGACTCCGTTTTGCCACCCGCCGTCGGCGCGATCAGCAATGAATGATGGCGCTCCAGAAGCGGACCGATGCTGAGCTCCTGCAAGGGACGAAGCTCCTTCCAGCCCAACGAATTGACGATGTGATGCTGGAGAGCAGGATGGAGCTTTCCGAAGTTGCTCATTGGCTGGCCCCGGGGAGGTTGCCCACGAATTTCACGAATTCGCACAAATAAAGCAGAACAAAGAGAAGATCATTGTATTTATTCGTGCTCATTCGTGTGCCCTCGGTTGGATGGGAAGTCAGGGGTGGACAGTCAGATGCGTGGGCTCTCACCGTTTTCACAGGCTCAACTGGATGTCATCGACGCTCGATACTCCGGCGGACGATTGTTCGACCGACGTCAATTCCGTGGGACTCACCGTCAGGGCATAGTCGCGACGGGGATCGAAATCAGGGAATTGGTCGATGCGGTCGAGGACGTCGCCGACCAGCTTCTTCAGGTAGAGCCGGGGAGCGACGCCCACCTTTCCACCCAATTTTCCAGCGACCGCCTGAGCCAGGTCTTCCAGGAGGGCAGGGGCGGCCCGTTGCCGAATCCGTTCGGTATGGGGCGTTCCCTGGGCAAACAGTTGCGTCACGCGCGTCCCGACCTCGATCAACGAATCTTTGGTAAAAGCTGACAAACGCAGTTGCACCGCCCGCGGGTTGTCGAACCGCGCATCCGTAGTGAAATCGACGTGCAGGCGCTGGGCTAGGGGAGCGAGGCGCTGCACGCCCTGGGGACCGTCAAAGAAGGCTGGTGTCCCCGTAATGACGAGGTAAAGCCCCGGGAACCGTCCGGCGTCGATCTCGTCGATGAGTTGCCGCAGGGCATTGAGCGCCTTTTCCCGAACATCCCCGCGCACACGTTGCAGCGTCTCCACTTCATCCAGAATGATCAGGAGTCCGGGCAGACCCGAGTCGCGCAGCAGCGTCAGCAATCCCTGAAGAAAGCCGAGCGCGGCAAAATGGTCCACGTCTCCCTTGATGCCGGCAGCCCGTTTGGCTTCCGCTCCCACGGCAGGTTGCCCACCGAGCCAGGCAAGAATTCCATCCGCCACCGCCTTCTGATTTTGCGTGACCGCCGCTCGATAGGCTCGCAGCGCGATGGCGAACAGCGGTGTCACCTTGCTCACCAGCTGGAGTCTCTGCTCGATCAGTTCGTTGGTTTTCTGAAGGAGAACCTCCTGGGACGGCTCAGCGCTGCTGGCGGCGAGCACATCCTCTTCCAGCGCAAAAAACCAGGCATCAACGATGCTGCGAAACGCACCCCCGTCGACATCGTTGGTCCGAAGCCGCTCGATCAGCCGGCGGTAGACCGTTTCCAGCCGATGCAGTGGGGTTTCGGTCTCCGAGATTTGGACTTCCGTCACCGCAAACCCCTTCTTCAGCGCCCGATCCTGAAGCCACCGGGCCAGGAAGGTTTTCCCGCACCCATAGTCCCCTCGAATCGCCTTGAAGACCGCTCCACCCTTGCCGACCCGGTCCAATTCCTCATCGAGGCAGGTGGAATATCGGTCCAGTCCCACGGCGAGGGCTTCCACGCCATTCCTGGGCACGGTTCCCCGACGCAGGGCATCGAGAATTTCGAGTCGTTTCTCAGGGCTCACGTTCATGGGAATCGAGGATATCTAACATCCGGAAGCGCACATCGAGACCATGAACTGGGTGGGCAGACCGGCGGCCGTGCGACGTAGCGCAGGTTTCTAGATAACATGGTATCTCCACCTCCGGACGAACTGGCGAGGTCGTGTGCGGGCGACGGTGGTCGAAA
>CAITXU010000131.1 GCA_903896505.1 uncultured Verrucomicrobiota bacterium
CCTCCGAAGGAGGGACATCCAACGGAGGGACGCGCTCCCGCAAGTCCCCAATTACTGCTGGGATCGTCACGACTCCCAATCCAGAGGCGACTTCGAGGCGCTGCTTGTCCCCGGTAGTTCCAGAAAACAACTCAACCAGGCGGAGTTTCCGATGATCCGGCTCGGAACATGGGCATTGGATTTTGCCCCGTCAGGGCTGATCCGGTACTAGGAATCGGTTTCCCAGGACTTCATCCCGGGCTTTCACCTTTTGCCCCGTTTGGGGCATTCGAAATTACCGGGCCCCAACAAAAAGAGAAGGGCCGGCGGCTGCCGACCCTTTCAACTCGGATTCCAATCGGAACCCCACAAAAAGTCTGCCGTTATTCGGCTACTTCTGCGCCATCTTTCTTCCAATTGCGGCGGGGAGCCTTGGTCACCAGACCCTTTTTGATGACGCTGGCGGCCACCCGGAGGTGCTTGATTTCACCATTGGGCAGCTGGACCTTGACCCGCTGAAGGTTCGGGCGAAACCACCGCTTGGTGATCGCCGTCACGTGGGTACCGATACCCCCCTTTTTCTTGGCCTTACCAGAACGCCAGATGATGCTGCCCCGAGCGGGCCGTTTTCCTGAAATTGAACAAATGCGAGCCATAAAATTATCGGATGTACCGAAAGACGGGCAGGTATAGCCAATCAACGGTGTTGATTGCAAGTCGAAATTGTTTTGAGCGAGGAACCTCTAGATTCGAACCAAACGCTCCAGCTCGCCCACCCGGGCATGGATTTCATCCCGGGTCGTGCGAGTGGTCCGATTCAGACCGAATCCTTCGCAACAAAATGAGGCCACAACGCTTCCATGAATCAGGGCGCGACGCAGATGCGTCTCCACCGATCCGGACTTTTGCGCCGCCAGGTATCCCATGAGCCCGCCGACGAACGAATCACCGGCGCCCGTCGGATCCACCACCTTCTTCAATGGATAGGCCGGAGCAATGAAGAGGCCCTTGGGACCTGAAAGAATCGAACCGTGCTCCCCTTTCTTGATGATCACGTAGTCGGGACCCAGCTTGTGAATCTTCTTGAGGGCGGTCACCACATTGTCTTCGTCGGTGAGCTGGCGAGCCTCGCTGTCGTTGAGCACCAGGCAGTCGACCCGCTTGAGAAGCCGCAGGAGGTCGGAGAGGGCGACGTTCAGCCACAGGTCCATCGTATCCGCCACCACAAACTTTGGCTTCCGCACCTGATCGAGAACGGCGTGCTGTACGGACGGGGAGATATTGGCCAATAGAACGTACGGGGCTTCTTCATAGGCCCCGGGCAACTTGGGGGACCAATGCTCAATCACACCCAGCACCGTCGTGAGGGTGCGACGATTGTTCATGTTCACCTCGTATTCGCCGGACCAATGGAAAGTCTGCCCGTCCTTGACCCGCTCCAGCCCCGCCAAATCAATCCCGTGCTTCTTGTAGAGCGTCAGGTACTTGGTCGGGAAATCTCCGCCAACCACTCCGGAGAGTTTGGTGGGCGCAAAGAAACTGGCCGCCACGGCCGCATGACTAGCGGACCCTCCCAGCAATCGGGGGTTTTCCGATTTCGGGGTCTTGATGGAATCCAGGGCGGTCGTGCCCACTACAAGAACGCTCATAGTTAACGATAGATTGCGACGAATTTTGCCGGTCTTCAGGCCGACCGTCATCTGACGTCAGCCCGGCTGATGGTGGTGGGAACAGGATTCGAACCTGTGAAGGCAAAGCCAGCAGATTTACAGTCTGCCCCCGTTGGCCACTTGGGTATCCCACCACGAAAGACCAGCCCGCTTGGAAGCGGAGGGCGGGAATCAAGGCGAATGACGGGCCAAGGCTCAAGTCGTTTTTTCCAAAATATTTCATCCCCGAGCTCCGTCGCCCAGGCGACCGCCCTTCTTCCGACCCGAACAGCTCAATCGCAACCTGTTGAATCAGAGTGACATCGGTAGTAGATATCGTGGAGAGCTCGTGCAAATCCCCTGCCATTGCGGGGAGAGACACCTATGCCGTTCCAACGCCGTTCGGGCGAGACGCCCGAGTTCCCGGGCAGAGCCCCCCGGGAGCCCGGACGTCTCATACGGCCTTGCTCCCCCCTTTGCCAACCCGCTACATCCGCAAACGCGAAGCGAATAGGCCGACCGCAGGTCATTGGTCGGACATTGCC
>CAITXU010000132.1 GCA_903896505.1 uncultured Verrucomicrobiota bacterium
AAATGCCCCAGGGCGAGGCGCGAGGAGGGAGCATACCCGCCAGAGGTCTGTGACCGACGAGCAACGAAGCCCTGGGGCATTTTAGGCGCAACCCGAAGGGCCACAGTTCTTTTCGCCTTCCGCTTCGTTGCTCACTCCTTACAGACCACTGCGGGTATGCTCGTCGCTCGTCGCCTCGCGGAAGGCGAAAATCCCTCGCGGCAAACGGTAAGCTATTTCGGAAACACGACACTAGGACGACGCCCGGCCATCAACTGATTTCCGGAACAAAAAAGGGCGGTCGCCCATACTCCCGCAACAGATGATTGGCGGGGGCATTGTCGTAGAACAGTTCGTTGACCGAATCCACCTCGAGCAAGGCTCCGAGAGTCAGGGGACTGCGAATCAAATCGACTTCATTCGCCTCCAAATGCTCAAGCAGGCGTCCCAGCGCTTCTGTTGCGACTTCGTTGTTTTTCAGGCGCTCACGGAGTGCGGGCGGACCGAGCTTTTCACCCAATCGATGGCTGATGTTTCCGAGATGGCACAAGGCACTGCTGATGTGGCCCTCCTCGATGTCGGCGTTGAGGTCCGAACGACGTCGACTCCGTACTGCCTGGATGAAATTCAGGTAGTGATTACCGGAACCCTGAAACCGTTTGATCTCATTCCCCTTGTTGTCCTGGATGACCACCTCGGTGTAAGACGACGGGATGACAACGATTCCCTCCTCATAGGAGATCACCACGCCAATTTGCGTGTGGTGGTATTCCGGCATGTTTTTGGTCCAAAGCTCGGGGGCCTGGAAAATCTTGGATTTGGGCAGCCCGCGGACCTCAAAAATCAGGGGTGCGGTGTCGTAATCATGAATGACGATCTGGCTGTTGGGGGTATCGCCATCATCAAAATATCCGAGCCGACCTCCCACGCTCAAAACTCCATTGCTGACTCGCTTCTCGCCGAGAAACCAGCGGGCGATGTCCATCTGGTGGATACCCTGGTTCCCCACATCGCCATTGCCGTTTTGATAGACCCAATGCCAATCGTAATGCAGACGTTTCCGGAATAACGGCAAAATGGGGGTCGGACCACACCAGAGATCGTAGTCGATGGTGTCTGGAACGTGGGTCGGCGAACTGACACGCCCAATGCTTTGCCTCGGCTTGAAACAGAGTCCCCGCGCAAATTGAATTTTTCCCAGCTTTCCTTCCTGAAGCCAGGCGACCGCCTCCTGCAATGCCGGACTCGACCGCGACTGGGTGCCCGTCTGCACGATGCGACGATGTTTTCGGGCTGCCTTGACGATCTGACGTCCCTCCCAGACGGAATGGGAAACCGGTTTTTCCACGTACACGTCCTTCCCGTGCTGGCAGGCCCAGACGGAAATCAGTGCGTGCCAGTGATTGGGGGTGGCAGTGGAAATGGCATCAATATCCGGCTGTTCGAGCAATTTTCGCACGTCCGTGAAGGTGGCGACCGGATTTCCCTCGGCGGCAAGTTTGGCGGCGGTTTGATCCAGGACCGTCCGGTCGACATCGCACAAGGCCACGACACGCACGCCCTTGAGTTTGCGGAAATTATCGATGTGGTCCTGACCGCGGCTGTTGAATCCAACCACGGCGACTCGAATGTCCTCGTTAGCGCCCGGAACCTTGGACCAAAGGGCTGCCGGCGTGGCGACAGAGGCCATCGCGGCGGATTTCAAAAAGCGACGACGATTGAAATTCATGGAAGGAATGGTGTGAACTGCGTGGACATTGACAGCCATTTACAAGAACGGCAACGACCGGGTCTCGTTCCGATGTCAGTGGGAGGCATTTTTTTCATAGTCCGTGTAGTGTCGTTCCACATCCCCTGCAACCGAATCCCCGGGATGAAAGTAGAATCGATACCGGAAGGTGACGCTCTTTCCTGCCGGAATCTTCAGATCACCTGTTCCGGCTGGCGCTTTTTCAAAGTCATGCAAACCAAATGGATTCACGGCAAACAACCCATAGTCGCGGGCATGCCAGGTGGATGGATGCCGGGGATTACCCGGATGATCAAAAATGGCAACCCCCTGGATGGTTGATCCGACAGGCCCCGAGTAGTCGCACCAGGCCGAATGGGTACCCCAAACGGCTCCGTTTTGCAGCCCTTCCCGGTTGACCAAATGGCCGCGTCCCTTGGACCCGTCCGCAGCCTTCACTCGCATCGATTCCGCCAATCGAATCGCCATGGACCCCTCCTTGGTGTCACCCAGGACCAATTCTCCCGGTGTCGCAAAAATGGTGATGGAAAAGTCGAGAATCCGCTCGTTTCCCTTCGGAGCCAGAAATCGCAAGGTTCGTTCGTCGTTCGCCACCACATTGCCTGAATGGTCCACCCACCGATTTCGGCTGACCAAGACACCCTCATCTGTTCCGGATCTCAGTTCAGCAAACGACTGATGGACCGTCTTGCCAGCCCCCTCAGCCTCGCTCCAAAAATCCTGACCGTTGGCCGCACCGTGAGCCCACCAAAGTCCGTGATGATGGGGATGGTCATGCTCCTCACCGGGAACCGTCTCCTGGGGCCATCGTCGGGTCAGGTGCTGCCTGGACGCCGACAGTATCGGATAAAGAAAAGGGCGTGAGACATCCCGAAAGTGGTACTCGGTAAAGAGTTTACCGTCGAGTTCGACACGAATCACATTGTTGGTCTCAAAGAGATGGACCCTCGCTGGATTGGGCCGGGCATGGATAGCCTCGGCTCCGACCAGCAGGAATGCCGTCATCGAGGCCAGGACCGACCATTTTAATCGAACGGACCGAAAGCAATGAGGGGTCATGGCTTCGGTAAATGCCGAAGAAGCGGGTCGCCGGTCAATGGTTAATTCCGTTGGTTCCGATACGCCGGCAGAAACTGAAGGCCAACCTCCAGCCCCGTCGGACTTCCCAATCGCAGTTCCATTCGCCCTCCGCAGGCCGCCATGCAGGTCTTGACGATGGCCAAACCCAGCCCAAATCCGCCCCCCTCCCGGGTGCGCGCCAACTCGGGTCGGAAAAATGCTTCCCCCAGTCTTGCAAGGGCTTCGGGCGGGACTCCCGGCCCACGGTCACAAATCCATAGGGTGACCGTCGATGAAGTGACCTCCACCGAGACGGTGATGGGTCCCGAACCACCGGCATACCGGACGGCATTTCGGAGCACGTTGCCCACCGCCCGGGCGATAAGATCAGGTTGTCCCTGCACCATCAGGGCATCGGGCAATCTCCAGTGGAGTTGAACGTCACCGATGCCTTCGCGATCGGCCACCCGTCTCACCAAGGCACACAGCTCGACCGGAATGGGGTCGCGACGCTTCTCGGCGAGTCCGGCCTTTGAAAACTCCAGGAGCTCATTGACGAGATCGCTCATGACGCGGACTTCTTCGCGGACATCCTGCACATACTCCGACTGGCGCGCATCGGCCCGTTGCTCGAGAATTCCCAGCGCCATTTCCATCCGGGCCAGCGGCGTGCAAAGTTCATGGGAAACGTCTCCCAGAAATCGCTTCTGACCGGTCACAAAACGATTGAGTTGAACCGCCAGGTGATTGATGGAGACGGCCAGGTGGTCCAATTCATCCCCCCAACGGGTCTGGAGTTCCACATCGAACTGGCCCTCGGCAATCCGACGGGCTGCGCGGTTCATATCGCCCACCGAACGGGTAATCCTCACGACAAACGGGACCCAAAACACGGCGGAGAAAACCACTGCTCCCGCCAGAACCCACCACGGGGTGGGATCAAAAAGAAGACCGCCACCGCTGATGGTCTTCGAGATAACCAGCAGCACTCCCGGGCTGCCTTCGCGGTGCCCCAACTCCCTCAGAGGCAGTCCAACCAAAAGCCAATACCGGGGAGGCTCGCCCGCCGAGACCATAACCTTCGGCGCACCCCGGCGGCGCTGCCAGGGATTGGGGGGTGCTCCCCGACGAGGGGGCGGCGGACGTCCCTCTTGAAGCCCGGACGCATCGTCCCCTTCCCCCGGGGGTGGACCTTCGAGAAGGGGCTCGTCTTGGGGAGGCGGTCTGGGACGTTCTCCTTCAGCCCGTCGGTCCGCTTGACGTTGACGCCGAAGTTCCGCCAGTTGCTCCAGAATCTTGGGTGGCAAGACGGTGGGTGGACCGGCGACATGGACCCCACTCGCGTTCACCAACACGAGCTGGACCTCCCGATTCGTGGTCACCTGCTGAAGCACCTTGTCCCAATTTTTCCTTTCTTCCGCCGCCAATTCGCCGGCCAGCTTCCAAACAAGCCCGTCAATCTGCCCCCCCGCTGCTCCATCCAATAACGCGTTCAGGCTGAGTCCCAGCTCTCCTCGTGCGAAATACGAGAGCCCGGTCATCAACAGCAACAGATTCAAAAAAAACCAACCCAGCAGCTGCACATACAACGGCAGTTTCAGTCGAGGCATATTCATGGCGTGCCTAAAGGTCGGTCCGGTTCGGGTCCACCAGCATGTAGCCTGCAGACCGTAGGGTTCGAATGAATCGGGGGGCCTTGGCGTCGTCGCCCAATTTTTTCCGAAGTGCAGAAATGTGGACGTCGATCGATCTGTCAAAGACATCGAAATTGCGGTCCCGGATTTCGTCGAGCAACTGTTCCCGACTGCGCACCCGCCCCCGGGCTCTGGCCAACGAAACCAGCAGATCAAACTCCACCGGGGTAAGCACCATGGGCCGGTCATCCACCGCTGCGGTCCGTGTTTCCGGTTGAATCCGAAGCGGGCCCACGACCAGTTCTTCCGCGCCATCGTTATGGTTACCACTCCCGACATTGGGTGGCCGAATGCGCCGGGTCACCGCCCGAAGGCGGGCCAAAAGTTCCCGACTGGAAAACGTCTTCGGCAGGTAATCGTCTGCCCCGATCTCCAGCCCCACAATCCGGTCCGACTCGTCTCCCCGGGCGGTAAGCATCAGCACGGGGACATCACTCGTCTTTCGGATTTGCTGGAGGACTTGGAATCCGTCGAGTCCCGGGAGCATGACATCCAGAATGACCGCATGCCACGCCTCGTCCACAGCCCGACTGGCTCCTGCCGCTCCATCGTGCACAGCTTCCACCGCATAGCCCAATGGCTCGAGGTAATCGCGAATCAGCCGACAGAGCTTGCGATCGTCATCGATCACCAGCAGACGGCGCGTCTCGATTGTGGAGGATTCGGATGGATTCATGTTCATGACCGCGCAGGGGATTTACTTGAGCCGGATCAGAATGGCTTGGCTTTTTACCATGTCTTTACATTTTTCGTCCTCACCGCACACAAATGCTTAACAGACCCAGTCTTTATTGATGTCGAAGTTCAGCGGTGGATACCGCGGACGGCAGAAAACAAAATTCAACACACACGTATCGTATGAATCAAAAACTCTCCCTGCTGGTTCTGGCCACACTCTGCGCCGCCAGTCTCAACCTCAGCGCCCAGGATGCCCCGCCCCAAGACGGCCCACCTCCGGGTGGACGCGGACCCGGTGGCCATCATCGTCCCCCTCCCCCGATCATCGCCGTTCTGGACGCCAACCATGACGGTGTCATCGATGCCTCCGAACTCGCCAACGCCGTCGCGGCCTTGAAGACCCTCGACAAGAACAACGATGGGAAATTGACCCAGGACGAACTCCGCCCGGCTCCCCCGACCGATGGACCGGCGGGCGGCCCTCCAGACGGTGGTCCCGCCGGTGGTCCTCCCGATGGCGGTCCGGCCGGTGGCCCCCCGGATGGTGAGCATGCGGGCGGCCCTCCGCACCACGATGGCCCTGGTGGTCAGGGCGGACCCGGCGGTCATCGTCCGGCCCCACCCGTGGTTGAGGCCCTGGACGTCAACCATGACGGTGTCATTGACGCCAGCGAACTGGCCAATGCGGTCACGGCTTTGAAGACTCTCGACAAGAACAACGACGGCAAGCTGACCCAGGACGAATTGCGCCCCCAGCGTCCGGCCCGTCGTCAGGACGGTACCCCCCGTCAATAACGAGGGAATTGACCTTCACCATCAACCCGCGCCTTGAGCGCGGGTTTTTCGTTGTGGGGTACGTCGGCCCCCCAATTCTCCTGCCTAGTCGCGGTGGTTCGAATCGGCTCCGATGTCACCTGCAACCCAACGCTTTTTCATCGCTGATTTCGGTAACACCTGTGGACGGTTCCCATGCAGGATCTCAACCGGGGTTCCTTGAGAACGGGACAGGCGATGATCCCCGCATTGATTGGGGACTTGCGGGAGCGCGTCCCTCCGTTGGATGTCCCTCCTTCGGAGG
>CAITXU010000133.1 GCA_903896505.1 uncultured Verrucomicrobiota bacterium
GAGTGCAGGGACCTGATGGACCAGCCATTCGGGCGGGAATTTCACCGGAAAAGGTTCGGCAAGTGTTTGCCCAGAAGGGGAAGCTGGGATGGGGGGATTATGTTCGGTGTCGGGTGCGATACTTTACCGATGGAGCAGTGATTGGGAGTCGGGGATGGGTGAATCAGGTCTTTGAAGACCATCGCCAGCGGTTTGGACCCAAGCGCAAGGATGGGGCGAGGCGGTTCAGGTTCCTCAACGACTCCACGATCTTTGGGTTGAGGGACCTGAGGCTGGAGCCGGTAGCGGTCGCTAGTGGCTCAGAAACGGGAAGATGACACTTCGTCCGTAAGGGTCCGGTGGCTGTCGGCGGTCACTCAAAGGGTATAGACTCGGGTCGAAATGAAAGGGGGCAAAGTGTACATTCTAAGGGGGTAGGCCACGAAGAAGTAGGCCTCAATACGTTCATCGAGCGGTGATAGAATGACCTGTAGATGCAATTGACCTGTCCCTTTGTTTGGATTCCCGTTTCCCGGCCCCCTCGACCTGCGAGCAGTTCTTCGTGATACCAGGAAAATCTGCACCGGTGCCGTATATGACTAAGGGACAGGTCTTTTATTTTGAATTCTGCGTATGGTGTGTTTCGGGGTTGGCCTCTTCCCGGGTGTTGTCTCGCCCGGCTTTCCCCGACATACTGTCTGCCCATTTGCGTCACCTGACCCTTTCATGAGTGAACCCGCCATCACCCCGGAACTTGTCGCCCGGCATAATCTGACCCCCGACGAGTACGAACGGGTCCTCCAAATCCTGGGCCGGACGCCCACCTACACCGAGCTGGGCATCTTCTCGGTGATGTGGAGCGAGCATTGCTCCTACAAGAACACCCGACCCCTGCTGAAGACCCTCCCCACCAAGGGAACGGGTATTCTCGTCGGTGCGGGTGAAGAAAACGCGGGCATTATCGATATCGGTGACGGCCTGGCGGTGGCATTCAAGATCGAATCCCATAACCATCCGAGTGCGGTTGAGCCGTTTCAGGGGGCAGCCACAGGGGTGGGTGGCATTCTGCGGGACATCTTCACCATGGGTGCCCGGCCCATCGCGGCCATGAATTCGCTCCGCTTCGGCGAATTGACCCAGCCGTCCGTCCGACGCCTCTTTTCAGGGGTAGTCAGCGGCATCGCTCATTATGGGAATTGTTTTGGGCTTCCGACAGTAGGCGGAGAGGTCTACTTCGACAGGAGCTATGAGGGCAATCCCCTGGTCAATGCCTTCTGTCTCGGTGTTCTCCGGCACGGACAGATCGCCCGGGGTAAGGCAACCGGGGTGGGCAATCCCGTCTTCTATGTCGGCCCCGCCACGGGACGAGATGGGCTTGCCGGGGCAGCGTTTGCCTCACAGGACCTGACCGAGGAATCGGCGGAACATCAGCGAGGGTCGGTTCAAGTCGGTGACCCGTTCATGGAGAAGTTGGTCTGCGAGGCCTGCCTCGAACTCCTCACCACCGGTGCAGTGGCCGGCATTCAGGACATGGGGGCCGCCGGATTGACCTGTTCCACCTGCGAAACGGCCGCCCGGGCCGGCACAGGCATCGAGATCGAACTGGACCGCGTGCCGCAACGTTCCCCGCGCATGAGTTCCTACGAAATCATGCTCTCGGAATCGCAGGAGCGGATGCTGATCATCGTCCATCGGGGGCGCGAAGCCGAGGTGCAACGGATTTTCGACAAGTGGGACCTTCCATGGGCCGAAATCGGCACGGTCACCGACACCGGGCGGATGGTGGTCCGGCACGGCGGACGGGTGGTGGTGGACGTTCCTGCCGCCAAGCTGGCTGACGAAGCGCCGGTCTATCAGCGTGAATCCAAGGAACCGGGCTACCTGACACAGGTCCGGGCGTTTCGATTCGACGGCGTTCCTGACACCACACAACCCCTCAACGTTCTCAAGCAGTTATTGGCCTGGCCCACCATTGCGTCCAAGAACTGGGTTTATCGTCAGTACGACCACATGGTTCGCAATGGGACCGTGGTCAGTCCCGGGTCCGATGCCGCCATTATTCGCATCAAGGCCGACTCGCTGCCACCAGTCGCCGAGGGAACGCCATTAAAACCGGTTCCCGAGAAACTCCTGGCCATGACGGTGGATTGCAACGGGGTGTACGTGTACCTCGACCCGTACGAGGGCGGTAAGGCCGCAGTCATGGAGGCAGCCCGGAACCTCGCCTGCTCGGGGGCAACGGCCCTGGGTGTCACCGACAATCTGAATTTCGCCAATCCACACAACCCGGAGCTCTTCTTTCAGCTCAAGGAATCGTTGCGCGGCATCGGCGACGCCTGTCGCGCACTGGGAGTGCCCATCACCGGTGGAAACTGCTCGCTGTACAATCAGAGCCCTGCCGGTCCGATCGATCCAACACCCACGATTGCCATGGTGGGGCTGATTGACCGCCGCGAGCTGATCACCACCCAGAGTTTCAAGAACGAGGGCGATGCCATCCTCCTGGTGGGTCATCTGGTTCACCCTTCCGACCCGCTCCAAGGGTTGGGGGGAAGCGCCTATTTACAGCTGATTCACGGATTGAAAACGGGCACGCCGCCAACCTGCGATCTCGAGGGTGGAGTTCAATTGGTGGAAGTCCTTCGCGCCCTGATTCACGGTGGCAGCATCAAGAGCGCCCACGATTGCAGCGAGGGCGGTTTGGCGGTCGCCATCGCCGAGGCCTGCTTCCAAGCCCCGGCAGCGCTGGCGACTCCCCAACTCATGGGAGCCACCATCGATCTTTCCACCGTCACGGGGCTACGAACCGATGCCTTGCTCTTTGGCGAGTCCCAGCATCGGGTGGTCGTGACCACCTCCGCCATCGAGGCCGGAAAGGTCATCGCCCAAGCCAAGGCATTGGGTCTGACCGCCCAACGCCTGGGAACCGTCGGCGGCAGTGACCTAGTCATTCGCCTGTCCACCGGCGAATTCAGCGTTCCGGTCGCCGAACTGCATGACGGCTGGTGGAATGCCATTGCCCGGTTGATGGCCTGAGACGCCCCGGACTTTCCTTTTCCATCGATTTCACTCACTCTCTCCACTTCATCACCTCATGAACACCGTCACTTCACTCAAGACCCTGACCGGCAACGTCCAGGCCAAGGTCGAAGCCGAAATCTCCCGTACCGGCGGCGTGCTCCGTCTCGCTCCCTGCTGGGTTCCCCGCTCCTTCCTGCAACCGGGCAAGCGCCTCAAGCTGCACCCGGACGATCTCTACGCCTACGGGCTGAACCGCGGCGGCATCGATGAGCGCTGGTTTGCCTCGACCACTCCCGCCGCCAACGACAACCGGACTCCCGACGAAGGCCTGAGCTATTGTGTGGTGGGGAATGAGCGTTTCACGCTGGCCCAGGCGGTGGCCGATACGGGGGCCACGCTCCTGGGGGCCTCCATCTGGAATACCTACCGGAAGTGGCCGGTCTACTCGAAGTTCTTCGACAACATGGGGCCGATTCCCCATCACATGCATCAGAATGATGCCCAGGCCAAGCTGGTGGGACAGGAAGGAAAGCCGGAGAGCTACTATTTTCCGCCCCAGCACAACAACGTGGGCAATAACTTCCCCTACACCTTCATGGGACTGGAACCAGGCACAACCAAGGCCCAGGTCCGCAAGACGCTCGAAAACTGGAATCGCGGTGACAATGGGATTCTCGACCTCAGCCGCGCCTACCGACTCAAGCCCGGCACCGGATGGCTCATCCCGCCGTGCGTCCTCCACGCCCCCGGCTCCCTCTGCACCTATGAGCCACAGTGGGGCAGTGATGTCTTCGGCATGTATCAGAGCTTGGTGGAAGGCCGCGAGGTTCCCTGGAATCTCTTGGTCAAGGACATGCCCGCCGAAAAACATCAGGACCTCGACTGGATCGTCGAGCAGCTCGACTGGGAAGGCAACCTGGACGAGAACTTCAAGGACAACCATTACCTCGAACCCGTCCCGGTGGCCGACACCCGTTCCGAAGGCTACGTGGACCGATGGATCGTCTACGGCACCGTCCATGGTCGGCAGTTGTTCACTTCCAAGGAACTCACCGTGGACCCCGGCACCAAGGTCACCGTGAAGGATGGCGGAGCCTACGGTCTCATCTGCGTGCAGGGCTTTGGAACGGTCAATGGCCTGCCCCTCAACAGCCCGAAGTTGATCCGATTCCACGAACTCACCGAGGACGAAGTCTTTGTGACCGCCGACGGTGCCGCTGCGGGGATCACCTTTGAAAACAAGAGCGAGACCGAACCCCTGGTCTGCCTCCGGTACTTTGGTCCGGATGCCAATCCAGGTGCCCCAAAAATTGGGGCTTATCGTCAGAACACCTTTGCCTGAGTCTGGGGCCGCGCGCGTCGCGGCCCTTTTCTTTCAGTAGGAATGCAATTTTTATTAAGTATTTAACGCACGCGAAGGCCTTCCCGGTTCCAGGTACTATTTTCATTATCCGGCGAAGTGGAGCATTGTTTCAGGGAAACGTTGGACTCTCGTCGTAGCGCAAACATTCTTCCACAATGACCACTCTTCCAATGACCGACGTTGGTTCAGGGGTTGGATATGAGAATTGGGTCTATCTGCGGCCCCAACGGGGCGAAATGAGACAGCCCGGGGCGGTAGCCCCGGGGTGGAGGTCCGGCAATGTTTTGAGCCCTGAAGGGGCGAAATTTAGTCCGACAATTTTCATGACCTTCATCTAGGATCCAGGTAAGGCGTCAAAGCATGAATTTTGCCCCTTCAGGGCAAAAATGTTGATTGCGGTGTCCCCGGGACGATGTCCCGGGCTGTCTCATTTCACCCCGTTGGGGCGGTCCGCATCGCGACCACTCCGCAGGGGTGAGACCCATGGAACGTCTTCAGAACCGCACGTCAGTCGGCGCAAGCTCCACTCGACCGAAACCCGTCTCGCAACAGATCGGCGGGACCAAGACCCCAAGGACCTGCGACAGCCACCAGCGAAATGACGGTCCTTCTCCTCCGGGATGGAGACTCCCGATCGATCAGCGCCGTCTGACGAGCGGCGTACGACTTTAAGGCGCTGGCCAATGCCGAGGTGCCTTGAGAATGGGACAAGTGATGATTCCCGCAATGATGGGGGACTTGCAGGAGCGGGTCCTGGATTTTTGAAAAGCAGGTGATTTCAAATATCTTGGACTGGGAGTTGGTTTCCGTAATCGTAGGATCGTACCTGCCGACTTTCGTTATCGACCGTTTCTGCGCCACTGGGCGAACGGCCTTTCGGCGGCGCACGACCTAGTGTCGTGTATCCCAAATGGCTTACAGTTTGCCGCGAGGGATTTTCGGATCCCGCGAGGCGACGAGCATACCCGCAGTGGTCTGTGAGGAGCGAGCAACGAAGCGGGAGCTGCGCGCTGCGCTCGCGGATCAGGGTCACACCGGCTGGATTGATTCGCGCGAATTGCGCGGCGGCGATCCGCTTTGGTCAGAAATCCAGAAAGGCATTGAGGGCGCGACGGCTTACGCGGTGGTGGTCAGCACGGACGGGCTCCAGTCGAAGTGGGTGGGAAAGGAGCTTCGGTATGCCCTGGAACTCCAAAAGAAGCGCGGCAAGGACAAGTTCCCGGTCATTCCGCTCTCACTAAACGAAACCAAACTCGGTGTGCTGGAGGAATTCTTCAGCGAGGAACCGCTTTACATCTCGTTGAGCAGCGAGGCAGGCGGCGTCGAGGCCGGAATGAATGCCATCCTTGTCGCCATGGGAAAGAGGCTTCCGTCGGAGGTGCCCCCAACCCCGCAGCCCAAGTCGGAGCCGCTGGAGGAACTGGTCCTCGAACTCACTGACCTGAAGATTCAAGAGCAGGAAGGCATTCGTCGCCCCACCGCCCGCGCCAGGCTTGTCTATCAGCCGGCCACACTTGGACAGCGCGAAGTCGCCAGTGCGCAAACCTGGCGTCTGGTCGCTCCGCTCGGTCCCATTGAAGCCGACGACCTTCGCTGGTATCTGGAGAAATACGCCATCTGGCCGAGCCCGTACTTTCAGGAGCGCGCGCGCAAGGTGGAGGCAGATCTCGTGAAGTGGGGCCAACTACTGTATGCCGCCGTCCTACCCGCCGCTTACCGGGAAGAGGTGATGAAGGCCTGGGAAAAAACCGACCCTCAAGCGCGCCGCCGATTCTCGGTCCACGTCGATGTCGCGCTCGAGGCGGGTGCATCAAAGGACGAGGAGAAGGCCGCCAAGGAAGCCGCCTCGCTCCTCCTGGGTCTTCCGTGGGAACTTCTCCATGACGGCAAACGGTTTCTTTTCCAAGGCGCGAAGCCGACCCGGGTCCGGAGAACGTTTCCCGGTACGGAGGCGATGGACGTCGCGGTCGTCGCCACTCCCATCCGAATTTTGCTCGTCACCGCGCGCCCGGAGGATGACTCCTGCGGCTACATCGACCACCGGGTAAGCGCTCTCCCGTTGGTTGACGCCACCGAGTCGCTACCGGGTCTGGTGAAACTTCACGTGCTCAACCCGCCGACCCTGTCGGCCCTGAGTGCGGAACTGGACCACGCCCGCGCGGAAAAGAAGCCGTATCACGTCGTCCACTTCGATGGCCACGGCGTCTATGATCGGACCGTCGGCCTCGGTGGACTCTGCTTTGAGCTTCCCGAGGACATCGGCAAGCTTGAGAAACGTCGCCATATCACGGTCTACACCAACAAACTGGGGCCGCTGCTGCGCGACCATCGCATCCCATTGGTCTTTTTGGAAGCGTGCCAGACGGCGGAAGCTGAGAAGGGGTCCGAGTCTGTCGCCTCCGAACTGCTGAGGGTCGGGGTCGCCTCGGTGGTCGCCATGAGCCACACCGTGCTGGTCGAGACCGCCCGCCGGTTCGTCCAGGCCTTTTACCAGGCGCTCGCCCAAGGCTCCCGCGTGGGCGATGCCATGCTCGCCGGCCAGCGGACGCTCAAGGACGATAGCTTTCGCGGACGCATCTTTGGGGCGGGCGAATTGCGATTGGAGGATTGGTTCGTGCCGGTGCTCTTTCAGGAAAAGGACGATCCTCAACTCTTCAAGGCCATACCTGCCAAGCAGACGGTTGAAGATTTACAGACCGCGCTCAAAAGACGCCAGGGCGATCTGCCATCCCCTCCGGCGACCGGTTTCGTCGGACGCAGCAAGGAATTGCTCGCGCTCCAGCGCCTGCTGCGCGATGCGCACTATGCCGTGGTGCGGGGTCAGAGCGGGGAAGGCAAGACGGCTTTGGCGGCAGAGTTCGCGCGCTGGATGGTGCGGTCCCATCAGATTCACCGCGCCGCCTTCGTCTCGGTGGAGACCCACGGCAATGCTCGAGCGGTTCTCGACGCCATCGGCAGGCAAATCGTGGCCAAGGATTTTACCGCTGCGGGCGATCTCGGAATCGCCGTTCAGGAGGTGGAGCGGGCGTTGCAGGAGCACTCCACACTGCTGGTGGTCGACAATATGGAGAGCGTTCTCCTCCCGCCCTATCTGGAGACGCCGGAGGCGCTCACCGAGGACGCAGCCCTCGAGTTGAAGGCCATTCTCGATTTGTGTGAAAAGTTGCTGAAAGTCGGCGACACGCGCCTAGTCTTCACCAGTCGGGAGGCGCTTCCGGCACCGTTCGATGCGCAGCGGAACCGGCGCGAACTGAACCGGCTCGGACGCGAAGACGCGGTCAAGCTCGTCGAACGCGCGCTGAATGAGAACTCTGGTGTCAATGATGGCGCGACGCTCGATGCCGCGCGCGAAGCTATCGAGGGCCTGGTGGATGCCGTCCATGGCCATGCTCGGACGCTGGCGCTGCTGGCCCCGGCCCTGCGCACCGACGGCGTGGAAAAGACGCGCGAGGGCCTCGTGGACCTGATGGCCGAGATGGAGCGGCGGTTTCCCGGCAACCGGGAGCAGTCCCTCTTCGCCAGCGTCGAGCTATCCCTCCGCCGGATGTCCCCCGCGAATCGGGAAAGGGCACGCGTTCTCGGGGTATTCCATGGTGCAGTTAATCTTGTCGTTCTCCAAGTGATGATGGAGTGGGAAAACCAGGGTGTGGACTCGCTGGCTAGGGGGTTGACCGAGACGGGATTGGCGACGCCGAACCGCTACAATCACCTCACACTCAATCCCGCGCTTTGCCCCTACCTGCGCGGGAGGATGGAAAGATTGGAGCGCGTGGCACTGATGACCCGCTGGGTTGAGGCGATGCGCGAGTATACCGGTTTCCTCGTTCAGCAGCGGGATATCAACACCGAAGTCGCTGCGACCCTGACGGTGCTGGAGCTG
Source organism: uncultured Verrucomicrobiota bacterium (assembly GCA_903896505.1). Taxonomy (GTDB): domain Bacteria; phylum Verrucomicrobiota; class Verrucomicrobiia; order Limisphaerales; family UBA9464; genus CAILNN01. The sequence goes on from CAITXU010000133.1 coordinate 8,244, forward strand.
CCGAACCTCTTTGCCTTGCTCAACCTTGTTCAGAGCGCGGGAGACCCGGAGGCGACGATCGACCTAGCAACTTCGCTCTACACCCTACTGCGAGCGCTCGGCAAACCGCGACTGCTGGAGCGTATCGGGCAGATGTGCGACGTGGCAGCGAAGGCGCTGGGTGACGATTGGAATCATGCCCGTTTTGAAGCGATCAGGAACCGCATTGAGCAGCACCTTGCAACCGGGCGTTTTCCCGAAGCGTTGGAGGGTGCGCGGAAGTTGCTCCTGCGCGCTCAGGAGGTGGGCGGACAGGCGTATCCCGGTGCCGACTACGATTTGGCCATGGCTCATAACCTACTGGGCCAGGCGTTGGGGCAAGCCGGCGACTCGGAACAAGCCCTGCCGCTTTTGGAGGAGTCCCTCCAGCTTTTCGAGGCGATGGCCAAGCACCGGCCCAACGAAGGCGCGGAGCGGATGGCATCCGTCTGCTTCACAAGACAAGGCGACTGTCTTTGTTCCTTGGGCCGTCTCGACGAGGCGGCGCGTGTCTATCAACAGGCCATCTGCCGTGATGAGCAACGCGGTGCCCCCGGGATGTCGCTGTCGGCAAAGGCCAGCTTGCGACCGTGCGCATGCAGCAGGGCCGCTTCAAGGAGGCGCTGGAGGCTTATGCCGAAGCGCGCGAACAGTTCACACTGTTGGACGAACCAGGCTCCGTCGCCACGAGCTGGCATCAGACCGGTATTGGGCATTATAGCGCAGCTCAGCCGGAAGCGGCGGAGGATGCCTACCGGAAATCGCTGGTGCTCAGGGTGCAGCTCGGAGATACCGCCGGGCAGGCAAGCACCCTCCTTCAACTGGGAAACTTGTATGAAAGCGCGTTCCAACGCACTGAAGAAGCTGCCGCCTTTTTTCGGCAGGCGGCAGACAAGTATGTCGACATCGGCGACGTGGCTAGAGAAGGCTTCGCGAGAAGCAACCTTGCCAAAACCCTGCGAAAGCTCTGCCGCCTGGACGAAGCCAGGCGCGAAGTCCGCCGTGCGATCCAATGTGATTCTCAATTCGGCCACGCATCTAAGCCGTGGATAACGTGGTCGATCCTCGCCGACATCGAGAAGGACGCGGGCAATGCAGCGGCCGCCAAAGAGGCACAGAACAAGGCCATCGCCTGCTACCTCGCGTACCGTCGCGACGGCGGCGAGAACCACACCACCAGTGGCCGCATCAGCCTCGACGTTACCCAAGCCCTCGTTGCCGGTGATCCGGCTGCCGCCGCGTCCCTCCTCCAAGAATGGGCCGCCCATCCCAAAGCTGCGCTGCTCCTCCCCTTCATCCGTGCCCTGCAAGCCATCGTTGCAGGAAGACGTGACCGCATCCTCGCCGAATCGCCGGATTTGGATTATGCGATGGCCGCCGAAATCCTTCTCCTCATCGAGACCTTGGAGAAGGTCCAGTAGTGCCATCCACCGTGGCCATCCGTTGGTGAGGCCAATCCATTACGGGTACTTGCCGGGGAAGAGGAGTTCTGCGACCACAGCCCGCTCGTCCATTCGTGAGAAGGACGTCGAGAACATTGTCGGCCTGATTGATGCCCTCATTTCGGGATACCGATTTCGCGACATCGAAGAATGCAATGGTTCGGCCTTGTCGTCGTCATCCCTCCCTGTCTCGGGTCGAACCACACGGTCCACCCATGCCTCTCGCACTTTGGACGTTTTTTATTTGGGTGTGCCCGCGTAAATCCGGGCTTCCGCCTCGGTGATTTTGCCGTCGCGATTGGTGTCGCAGCGCGCCACGGCATCATTAAAGTCCGCATTGGGGCCTCGCACGGTTTTCACTTTGTGTTCGAAAACGATGGGCAGGGAGATTTCAGTCGAGCTCTCCTCCCGACCCCGGTGGCCGTTGCGACTCAGGGTCTCGTAAAACAGCCGTCCGGCGGTGTCGTTTTCAAATTCAATCGGCGTTCGCGATTCATCGCGAACCACGGTTTCGGAGGTGTGGATGCAGCCCGAGGCCAGCACGGCTCCCAGGAACACGGGGATGAGTAGGTACTTCATGGAGTCACGATCGATCGACTTGGTCCGGGAATGCTTGGGCTCAGCGCCGTCCTTCCCGGTTCCAGGTTCTAGTTTTACTACCCGGCGAAGTGGATCAAAGTTTCAGGGAACCTTCGAGCACGCGCCGTACCGCAGACATTCTTGTCTGCCGTTTCGCCGACATTCCTGTCGGCTGAGCTGGACCCCGTCCCTAGGCAGTGCGACTGACCGACCGCTCGGCAGGTTTGGGAGCCTGGGATACGAGGGTTGGCCAGACAGCGGCGGGACGCCGCTGCCACTTCCGGTAGCCGCCGGACGTGAGTCGGCGCATACTTTCCTTGGCTGAAACCCGTTATCGGGCAGATCGGCGGGACCGGGATTTCGCGGACCGGCGAAAGCCGCGAGCGAAACGACGGTGCTTCTCCTTCGGGATGGAGACTCCCGATCGATCAGCGCCGTCTGACGAACGGCGTCTACGGGGAAAGCGGCGGGACGCCGCTGCCACTTCCGGTAGCCGCCGGACGTGAATCGGCGCATACTTTCCTCGGCTGAAGCCCGTCATTGGGCAGATTGGCGGCTACGACCTGAAGCCTGCGACCGATGCCGAGGTGCCTCGTGAATGGGAGAGATCGTGATCCCTGCAAAAATTAGGGACTTGCAGGAGCGCGCCCCTCCGAACGGGTACCGATGTTTCTTTCATTCAACAGGTTACGTTTTAATCCTCCGGGAGAAAAGAAAGGCGGCCATTGGGAGCCTGAATCTCTGCGCTACGTCGCGAAAGACGGCCTACGGAATCGGCACCACGGTCACGCCCCACGGACGCTCTCCGGCCTTCACCCGACCGATTTCCTTTTCGGCCCCCAAATCCACCACCGACACATCGTCCGACGTGCCATTGGCTGAGTAGAGAAATTTTCCGTCCGGCGAGATGGCGATTCCCCAGGGGCGTGCCCCCACCTTGATGGTGTTGAGCACGTCTCCCGAGGTGGCGTCCAGGACGACGATGGCACCCGCCCGCCCGGCGCTGACGTAGACCTTCTTGCCGTCGGGCGCGACCTTCACACACATGGGACGGAACCCCTTGGGAAGGGCGATGGTCTTGAGTTTTTCGTGACGAACGGAGTCGATGATGTGCAATTGACCGGCGGACTCCGACGGTATGAAGGCTCGGGTTCCGTCGGTCAGGAACTCGGCAGAACGGGGGCGGCCACCCACATTGAAATGGGCCAGCACCGCACCCGACTGCGCATCGATGGCGAAGATTTCGCCGTCCGATTCACAGGTCACGTAGAAGAACTTGCCGTCCGGACTGGTAGTGACGCCTTCCGGCTCTTTGTGGACCTTGATCAGGTGCTCCACCTTGCCGGTGGAGAGGCGGATGATGCTGGCGGCTGAGACATCTTCGTTGGAAACAAACAGACGCTCACCGTCCGCACTGAAGGCGAACTGTTCGGGATCGGAACCGACCGACAATTTGCGGAGGAACTTGCGCTGGGCCACATCGACGAAGGCGATGCCATCGGCCGATTTGTCGGCTCCCTTGTCGTCGTCATCGTCGTCGGCCCCTTTCTTGAGAATGGGATTCCCGTTGGCATCCAGGGCCGGGGGCGCCGCGATGGGCGTCCCGCTGACGGCAACAAAGACGGTCTTGCCATCGGTACTGGCCCGGATACCCCGGGGCCGTTTGCCCACCGGGATGGTGGCCACGGCCTTGAGCTCGACCGGATCAATCACGGTCACGTCCCCGGATTTTTCATTGCTGACGTACACCTGATACCCGGCGGCTTGAAGGTAGGTGGCTGCCAAACAGAAAATTGCCCCTGCAAGAAGCGAGGTCCAACGGGCTAAACGGGCGTGTTTAAATTTCATAGCTCCTGAAAATGGAAACGGGGAATGGACCAATGTCACCCAAGTTTTTGATTTGAACCAAAGTCGATTGGTGTAGCGTTGATTCCGAGTGAACCATAGCGCGCTGAGGCTGGACCGTCCGACAATTGGAACCCCCTGTCAAACAGGCCACTCCCCTGATTTGCAACGTCGCGCGTCCGGATTGGCCCAGATGGCCACTTATCTTGGCCTATCTGTAGCGGTCTGGAGCGTCGGACACGCGGAAGTTCCCGCCACCCCAGATGGAGGGGTTATGCCGCGGGTCGAGGTGGTGGGTGTGCAGGAACCCTATTCGACCACCGCTCCCCCCAAGGAACTCGCGGAACTACAGAAGTCGCAGGTGCCCGGTGCCCTGACCATCCGCGATACGGAGGACTTTCAACGGGGGCGAGCTTCGGGTTTCGCCGACTTACTCCGGGGTGTTCCCGGCGTGATGGTTCAAGGGGAAAGCACGGCCGAGGCCGGTGAGATTTCGATCCGGGGCTCGGGGGTATTGGCTGACCTGGAACCGATTGGGCTTCAATTCCTGGCCGACGGGTTCTCCATGAACCAAGGGGATGGGGAGGTCATTCTTGAGGACTTCGACCTGGCCTCCATCCAGTACGCAGAAGTGTTTCGCGGAGCCAATGCCTTTCGTTACGGCGGAACCACATTGGGCGGTGCCATCAATCTGGTCTCCCGGACCGGGTACGATTCGTCGCCAATAGCTCTACGCCTGGATGCCGGAAGTTACGGGTTTTTTCGGGGTCATGCCTCCTCGGGCTGGGTGGATGGCCCGGCGGATGTCTACGCCGCTCTGGGTGCCCGCCGCCTGGATGGATACCGGGCTCACAGCCGGGAGGAAACGGACAACCTGACCGCCAGTCTGGGATGGAAGCTTTCGGACCTTTGGGAAAACCGGACCTACTTCTACTCTTCGCGCACTGACCGCCTTTTCCCGGGAGGATTGACCAAGGACCAGCTGGAATCGAATCCGCGCCAGGCGAATGACGATGCGGTCGAACAGAATCTGGGCAAATCCTGGGACTACACCCGGGTGGCGGACAAGGTCACTTTCAATAACGGCATCGAGCAATTTGCCGCCGGGGTTTATTGGTGGCACCGGAACCTGGAGCAACGGGACCTGTTTGGTGAAGATTCACCGGAAGGCATCCGGGCCTACCATGCCGACAATGCCGGGCTCTTGTTCGACTCTCAGACTAAACTGGAATTGTTTCATCGGGACAATCTGCTAACCGTCGGTTTTTCGCCCAATGTGGAGCGGGAGGTCGGACAGAATTTCGAAAATGTCGAAGGTCAGCGGGGTGCGGTTACGGCCGATGACAAACTGAAATCCATCAATCTGCCGTTCTATTTGCAGGACCAGCAGCACCTGTCCGACCAACTTTCAGTGGTGGCCGGGCTCCAGGCATTGTATGTGAGCCGCAATTATCAGGATAAGTATGGACCGAGCCACGGGGAGGACGAATCCGCCGGATCGGTCTATCGCGGACTGAATCCCAAAGTCGGGCTCATTTACCAAGTTCAGCCGGGGAGCCAGGTCTTTGCCAACTGGAGTCGGAGTTGGCAGCCGCCCTCCTTCGACAACCTGTTGCGCTTTGGTGAGGAGCCAGGATCGGGCGTCGAATTCTCCCACTTGTCACCACAGCATGCCTGGACGGTCGAGACGGGTTATCGGGGTGAGCAGGGCCGCTGGCGTTGGGAACTGGCGCTCTACCGTTCCCGGGTCCGCAATGAATTGCTGAGGGTCAACAATTTGGAGGGGCAGAGCCTTGGGGCCGTCAATGTCCCCCGTTCCGTTCATCAGGGTATCGAGGCCGGGCTGGAGGTGGAACTATTGGATTCCGTGTTCATCCGCCGCGACGTGCAGGCTTCCGCCGATCACCTCACCCTGGCCCAGAGCTATACGTTGACTGACCTCCGATTCGATGGCGATCCGGTCTATAGCAACAACCGCATCGCCGTCATTCCGGTTCATCTGTACGAGGCCAGCCTGACCTACGAGACGCCACCTGGCTTCTACCTAGGACCCAACTTGCGGTGGAATATCACCAAGTACCCGGTGGACCATGCCAATACCCTCTATGCCGACGCCTGGGCGCTGTTGGGATTTCGGGCGGGTTACCGGGTGGGAAAAGGGTTTTCAGTCTATGTTGAAGCCCGAAATTTGACCGACAAACGGTATGCATCCGATGTCGACCCGATTCCCGATGCCCGGATTGCCGGTGGGGAGGACACCCGGATTTTCCATCCCGGGGACGGACGATCGTACTACGGCGGTATTTCCTGGACGTGGTAGGGTCCTGCGGACGGCCTACTGGCTTCGCCCATGCGGAAGGTCAGTGGTTCGGACCGCCGTGCGGACGAGGGAGGTGGTGCGCGAGCGATGGTGGTCGAAATCGATATGGGGACTTGCAGGAGCGCGTCCCTCCGGACGCAAGTCCCCATTTACTGCAGGGATCATCACGACTCCCAATCTAGAGGCACCTTGTAGCGCGATTCGTGGTGCATCCGGACCTCGCAGGCCTCCGCCGACTGGAAGGAGCGCTTCCACGCCTCCGTCCTCTTCATCTCCCCTTGCTTCTTCGTGGCTTCGCGTCTTCGCGAGAGTCTAATTGCATTCATCTTGTTCGAGGCCGTCCGCTGGACTAATTGGCTTCCGGATGGTACTCGATGCGGACCAGTTGGGTATCGCGGTTCCCTAGCCAGGCGGTGCCATTTTCCAGGAGGTACAGGCACCCGTCGGGGCCCAATTCGAGGTCCATCGGACGCCGGAACGTCATTTTTGCGCAGAAACGGTCCATGGCCAGCGAGCCATCCGCCCGCTTCGCAATCTGGTCCCTGTCATCCAAGTGCACCGCAATCACCCAGTTGCGCGACCATTCGTAGATAAACAGGGTGTGGTCATATTCCTTGGGAAGCTTCTTTGCCGAAACCAGCTTCTCATCAAAATAATAGACCGGCCCGGCCATGGCGGTTCGCCCACCGCCTCCGTTCACCACCGGAAACCGGGTCGACGGTCCATAGGGATACCAGATGAAGGCCGGCTGTGCGGGGGGTAGTTCCTCGGGGCCGGTATTGTAGCGCGAGGTATTGCGGGGATGTTCCGGGTCGTAGGTAAAGTTCGTCTTGCCCGTGGCAAAGTCCCAATTCACGTACGGGCGGTTGTCGCCGATGAACATCGGCCAGCCAAAGTTGCCCGACCGTCGGGCCTGATTGATTTCGTCGAATCCCGCGGGTCCGCGGTCCGGATTGGGGCCACCGGCGTCAGGTCCGACCTCGCCCCAATAGACAAAGCCGGTCCGTTGATCGACGGCAATACGGAACGGATTGCGACACCCCATCACATAAATCTCAGGGCGGGTCTTGGGCGTCCCTGGAGGGAAGAGATTTCCTGCGGGGATGGCCGCCGTGCCGTCCGGCTGTGGCTTGATGCGGAGGATTTTGCCCCGCAGATCATTGGCATTGCCGGCAGACTTCAGCGAATTGAAGGCGTGCCTTCCGTCGCGTTCATCGAGCGGAGCATAGCTGCCGGAATCGCCAAACGGATGGGTGTTATCCCCGGTGGAAGCCAGAAGATTTCCCTGTGAATCAAAGGCCAGCGATCCGCCGCTGTGACAACAATCATCACGCTGGGTGACCACCCGGGTCAGTATCTTTTCCGATGCCAGGTCCAGCCTCCCGTTGGCGACGGTGAATCGGGCCACTCGATTTTCCCCACTCTTCAGACCGGCAACATTGGTAACGGTCACAGGGTCCGAGTACATGACATACAGCCAGTGGTTTCGGGTGAAATCCGGGTCGAGGGCCAGACCCAGCAACCCGTCCTCGAGTCCCGTGAACACCTCGATGTGTCCAATCGGCTCGGCATGACCACCGGTGGGTGCCAGCACCTTTACCGTGCCGGCGCGCTCGGCCAGGAACACCCGGCCATCGCGGGCGACGGAAATCTCCATCACATCGACCAGCGTATCGTCAATCCGGCCATCCCCATCCGAATCATGATCCGCATCGAGGATGACCTTGTGAAAGGGTCCATCGGTCTCGGGACCCGACGGCAGGGGAGAGGCCTTTTCCTCGGCTTGGGAGGCGGTCAGACATCCGGCGAGGAAAATGAACAAGGAGATCAGTCGACGGGTTGAAATCACGCCGCCCATGAAACCGGGGATTTAACCACTTGTCACGGACAGGAAGCACGACTTGCGGTATCCCGAGCAGAACGCGCAAGAAAGGAACGGCGAACGAATGCGGTTGCCAACAGAACACCTGCCACCGCTGCTGCGCTCTTGTGCTCAGGTACCGCGAGCGGATTTCTGATGATGTTGTGGTCCAAGGAAACCTTGGCGATACGAGCTAACACCGACCCGGATAATTGTGCGCCGGTGTCCATCGTAATGGATTGATCGGCCATGATTGTGCCGGCCAGATCCGAATAGGTGCCGATGGTTGCGGAACTACCCACCTCCCAAAAGACCGATCCAGCCTGTGCTCCGTGAACCAACGCGACCTCGCTTGCCGGACTTCCCGGGGCACCAGCGGCGGTGACAAAATCGGACGTGGCTTGGAAAATCCAGACAGGATTGGCAATTCCGTTGGCGTCGAGGGTGAGAGTGCCGATCAAATTTGCCGTTGCCGCGTGCCCAAAGCGGTAGACGCCGGGAAAAAGCGTTTGACCACCCAGCGGATTATCGACCGCGCCGTAGTCGATCGTGGGCGTCCGTCCCGCCGCATCATTGTAAGCCGTCGTGAGGTCAATCTGTGCGGTATTCAATAGCGGACCGGACGTTTCGGATTTGAATATGGAACCGTAAAGGACCTGTCCGGCGGAAAGTCCGATGCCGGAACCGGCTGCCGGATACAATCCGACATTCCCGTTGACCAAAGAGAGACCGCCCGCGTCCGTGATGGTTGAACCAGCCAGAATAGCGAAGTCCGCAGCGGATCCGAGATTTACCGTGAGTTGCGCCCAAATGGACGACGGAAAGGACATTACCCCGAGGGCCAGGATCGGGAATAAAGAAGCTCGGTTCCGGCGAGGAAACCTAACCTTGAAGGACACAGTGGAATTGAAGATATTCATGGAGGAAGTTCTCAGGAGTCGACGGACTTTTCCTTTTATCCCATTGCTCGGGGTGTTTTGCCATGGGGTGATCCCCGCATGCCTCCGCAAACTTCGTATCCCCCCCTCCCCGACAGCTCTTCGACGGACCTTGACCACCCCCCGCAAAGCATTGCTGCGCACCCCGGTCAGACTGGGGTGCTTATTTGGAAATGCCTCGTTCGGTTGTCCGAATAAAGTTCAGCAGATGATCCAGTGCCGGGGAAGGCGGCAATTCCCCGGCGGCCTTGGTCAAGGCATTGCTGGTGGTCAACCCTTCCTTGAAGAATATCTTAAATGCACTGACCAGGTGTTTGATCGTTTCTGAAGAAAACCCGTTTCGTTCGAGCCCGACTTTGTTGACGAACCGGGTTTCGGCCGGATTGCCATCGGCCATCATGTACGGGGGCACATCCTGCACCACCTTGGAACAGCCACCAATCATCGCGAACGAACCGATTCGACAAAACTGGTGCACGGCCGCGAGCCCGCCGATCACGGCGTGGTCACCCACCGCCACATGGCCGGCCAGAGTCGCCACATTGGACATCACCACGTGACTGCCCACGTCGACATCGTGGGCGAGATGGACATAGGCGAGAAAATGGTTGTCCGAGCCGACCCGTGTGGTGCCGCCGTCCGACGTGGCACTATGGACTGTAACGTACTCCCGAAAGACATTGCGATCGCCGATTTCAACCCGGGTGACGCCGCCCTTCCATTTGAGGTCCTGGGTCTTCAGGCCGAGGCAGGCAAAGGGAAACACTTCGTTGTCGGAACCCAGCGCGGTATTTCCGTCAACGACCACGTGGCTGTGGAGACGACACCGGGCACCGAGCCGGACACCGGCACCGACGATGCAATACGGCCCAATCCAGCAGTCGTCGCCAAGAACGGCATCCGGATGCACGATGGCCGTGGGATGAATGACGGTGGACATGGTCAGCGGTCCACCAGCATGAAGGTGACGTTGGCCTCGCTGACGACTTCACCATCGACCGAGCAAACGCCCCGGGCCTTGCCGATCTTGCCACGGTTTTTGGTCATTTCCACGGCAATGATGAGGGTGTCGCCGGGGCGGACGGGGCGACGCCAGCGGACATCTTCGGCGGACATGAAGTAGGCGAGTTTTCCGATGTTCTCGGCCTGGCGCATCATCAGGATGCCGGCCACCTGAGCGATGGCTTCCAATTGGAGAACTCCCGGCATGATGGGATGACCGGGGAAATGACCCTCGAAGAACGGTTCGCCGATGGTCAGGTTCTTCATGGCGGTGATCTTGTTGCCATCGATGGCCACCACCCGGTCCACCATGAGGAAAGGAGGCCGGTGGGGAAGAATCTTCATCACCCCGATGGTATCGAGGGTGGTTCCGTCCAAAATCACCGGGGCATTGGTTTCGGGTTTGACGGCGGGAACTGCGGCTGGGCGAGCCTCACTTTTGGCGGGTGCCAACGGTATTTCTGGCACGGGTGGAGGAGTAAAGGCGTGAGCGGCCTGGATGGGCTTGCGTTGCTGGGCCACAATGGCCTTGGCCAATTCGGTGTTGGCGTGATGGCTGGGCTTGGTGGCGACGACATGGCCGCGAATCGGGACACCCACCAGGGCGAGGTCCCCGATGATATCGAGAATCTTGTGGCGGACGAATTCCTCGCGATATCGGAGGGGCTCGTTGGTCAACACCGCGTCGTCCCGGATGACAATGGCGTTCTCCAGACTGCCCCCTTTGATCAGGCCATTCCGGTAGAGGTATTCGATTTCCTCGAAGAAGCAGAAGGTGCGGGCGTGGCTGAGTTCCTTCTCCCAAGATTCCGGGTTGACCTCGATGGAAAAGAACTGGGTAAACCGTCCCCCCTTGTCAGAACTGGTACAGGAAATCTTGAAGCCGTCGTAGGGCAGGATGGCCATGTGGGTTTCACCCAATGAAACCTCCAGCGGTGCGGTCACGCGATACGGTTCGTAGGTGTCCGTCTGGGCGACCACACCGACCTCCCGAATCAACCGGGCAAAGTCCCGGGCACTGCCATCGGCAATGGGTGGCTCATTGGCATCCAGCTCGACAATGGCGTTGGTGATGCCCGCTCCGACGAGTGCAGCGAGAACGTGCTCGACCGTGTGAATTTTGACGCTCCCCCGACCGAGGGTGGTGGACCGCTGGGTATCGATGACCAGTTCCGCTTTGGCCTCGAGCTCAGGCCGCCCTTCCAAGTCCACCCGCCGGAATCGAATCCCGCTATTGGGCTGGGCGGGCAGCAGGCTGAGCTGGACCCGGTTGCCTGAATGAAGGCCGATTCCGGAAAAGCTGACCGGTTGTTTGAGCGATTGCTGCGAAGGCACGAGGGGTTTTAGCGAAGGGCGACGGATCAGTGCAAGGCGGCGTGCGGCCGGGGATTGAATTCAGACGGTTGCCCAATCCGCTCAACAACGACACAACCAATTGGTTCCAAAATGGTTAGAAATGAATCTCGACATCCACGGAGGGTTCGGTGCGACCCAAAATCAACCAGCCTTGCTCCGGAATCCATTCGGTTCCCGGAAACACCGGATAGGGACGTCCGTTGACTTGGACCTGGGGTTGCTTCTTCAAGCCAGACACCAGCATCCACCACGAGTGCTCCGGCCAGGCATGGACGTTGAACCGAACACCGGTGCTCTTAAATTGGGCATCCTGCAAGTTGTACACAGGTCCCACCTTTCCCGGGGCGTGGACGGTTGCCAGCGGAGAATCTAAGGAACGGGATGAAAACGCCGGAGCCGCCAGGTAGTCAGCCACACCCGGCAGGAGCGTGGCCGGATTGATCGGCACCGGGTTCCGGACCTGCGCCTGGAGGTCGAAACTGTCTGGCAGCAATCCGATCAGCCCCGGATCATCGTGAGTATGGGATTGCCGGACGCCCGACCAGGCGATCCCGCGTGCCATCGGATACCAGTCCTTATTCCCTGAAACATCAGCCAGGTCCAGCAGCGTCCGGGCATACACCAGGCCACACCACTGCACCGGCAGGCCAATCCAATTCGGCGCGACGTACTCGGTCGCGCCCAAGACGGGCGTGGTGGCAAAATACCCGACTGGATCGAAGCCCGTTGCTTGCAGGCGGACGAACGGAACACCAGTCCAGGCCCAATACTCAGCCTGGTGCAGCAATGCGAGATCGTTCCCGCTCAGAATGGCTCCCAGACGGTAGGCATCCGCCAACTGGGCCGACGCCAGAATGTCCGGGGCATGAAGCGGCACCTCCCAACTCTGGGCACCCCGGGGAATGCCAAATTTCCACCGGTCCAAAGTCCGCAGTAACCGTAGTCCATCTTCGCGCAATCCGGTATCCCCCGTGATGAAGGCCGCCTGCAAGATGGTCTGAATGGGCTTCGAGACCAATCCATTGACCTCCCGTGATCCGTGGGTCTCGCTCAAGTCCACATGACCGACCGGTGCGGAATAGGCCAAAACCCCGTTGGTCCCCAGGCGCTGCACCCATTGACGGGCCTCTTCTTTGAGTGCCACCAGATTTTCCGCCACGTGACCGTAGACCAGCGGGACCAGGGGTTGGCGGATATGCCCAATCTGGGCCGCGTGCCACGCGCTGACCGGCACCTCCGCAATGGCGGCTGTCGATGCCGCTCGCAGGCGGTCCGCGAGCCCTGGTTCGTGGACCCGCGTCGACAGCCAGTCCATCCAGAGGGCCGCATCCGCCGCAGGCTGAGCCCCAAAATTGGAACCGACCGCATGGCTAAACTGATGGCCGTGACGCAGCCGACTGTCCAACCAGCCATGGGCTGCGACGTCGAGGAAGTTCGTCATCGCCGCGCGTTCCTTCGTGCCATCCACTCGCGGCGGCGTATGCCGTCGGACCCAACCTTGAACCGCAGGAATCACTGTCGTTCCGGTATATTTCGAAAGGGACTCGGCTTCTAACAATGAACCTGGCCTCACATGAAGAACACCGCTGCCCGCCGAAAGCGTTGCTTTCGCCACCAACTGGTCCCCGGCCGCCAAGTGCACCGGCTCGTAGGGCAGTAACGCACCATCCGGGCGCTGGGACGTTGCACTTCCAGGTGCGATCAGCCCAAAAACCGGTCCCCCGCTGTGCCAGATGCGGTCGGGAACATCGAACAGGGCCGCCACGCGGTCATCCACCGTCCAGTCCATCGACATCCAGACCTTGTCCGAAGCCAGGGCCATCAGGGGAAAGGTGATCTTGGTCGGTTCGGGAACCCGTCGTAGTGCCTGGGGTCCCCTGAGATTTCGTTCCGAACTGGAGGGTTCGTTCTCCAGGTATTCCACACCGGCGAACAGGGCCTGATGCGGCTCAGGACCGAAGACCTCCTCGCGGGGATGAATCAGTAGCAAAGGAGCGAAAAGGATATCGATCTCCCGCTCGGCCGTCCAAGTGGTCTGAACGTCGATGGTGTTGTCTTCCCGGCCGGGCGCGATCAGCTGCTGTAAGACGAGAGTGCGGCCCGATGGTGTGGAGGCACGGGACTTGACCGTGATCCCAGAACCAGTCTGGTCCACTTCGAATTTTTCTGCCGGAGCGGTCGGATCCGCCCACTTCAATTGCCCATCCTCGACCCAGCCCCAAGGGGGACGCGGATGGCCCTGAGCGATCACCTGGCCATTCCAAAGGAGGACATTCTCCCCCCAGCCACCGAGCTGTTTCCAGGTCAGTCGGCCCAAGTGCACTTCCGCGAGTGAATGGTTTGTAGCGGTGAGCCGGGGCGGCGTCCGCCAGACAGGTTCGGTGTAAAGACGCCGCGGGGAACTCACTATCGATCGGACGACACAACGACCGCTTTCACCGGGCGGATCCACACGAAGATGAAAGCCGGAACCGAGCTCTGGAATAGGGACCTTGATTGTCGTCCAATTGGTGGTGGGAACAGAAAAGCGGATGGAATCGGGCTCCCTCGCGCCGTCCCGGTACCAAAAAATCTGGCCGTTTCCGACCTGGTCCGAGCGCAGGGTGACCTCCAACCAACCGGTTTGATGAACGGGATAATCGCGTGCCGGGCCATTCACAAAGGGGTCCGGGCCGGTGATTTGAAACTGGAGTCCATCCGGGGTTGCGCTGACGGCGGAGTCATGGGGGGCCGTCCATTCTGCCGCTGCCGTGACGTTCGTCAGCCAAAAAGCTGGCCATTCAGGCTCTGGGGCCGCGAGGCACAGACCGGATGTGAACAGACCCAAGACCGTCCAGAGCGGGAAGGAATGCATGAATTTCCGGGGCTGAAAGCCCCATGAAATTCAATTTGAGCCAAGGCATGGAGCTGGGCAAACGGGAAATCCGCCATCAATTTTCGGCCTTCGAGCGGCAACTGACCGGAGCATGTTCGCCCTCGTCCTTTAGGAATCCTTCGTCCGGTCCGCTGGATGAAACTGCCGCCAGACATCGACCGCCAATCGGGTCCCGGTCGCCACGGTCTCCAGCCAGGAAAACGAATGGGTGGGACGTTTGGAGGTCTGTCTCGGGGGGCGTATCAGCGTTGAAACGAGGGAAATCACGGCGGATGCCGTCCGCGCCATCAATTGGGTTCCATGACCGAGGGCAAGCGCGCCGTCGCGGCCCTTTTCCCATTCGCGAACCAATCGGAGTCGATTGAGTTCACTTTCGGCAATCAGCAGCCGCTTTCGAGCTTTCAGGGAACTCATGGAAGATGCTTTTCCCAGGATGCGCGGTCCTTCCGAAGTTGGTCCAGCGTGGCGGAAGGTTGTTTTGCGGATCGACGAAGCCGGGTTAAACGCCAAAAGAGGATGGCGGCACCCAGGCCGTAAACAGCGGTCAAGCTCAGGAGAGCCGTCCCTGGAGATCGATCCCAACAGAGGACACAGATGGCAGCTGTCAGAGTGATGAGGGCCAGGAGGCTCAGGGTGGCGACCCCCAGGCCCAACAGCGCGGTGCGCAGAAGGAGCTCACGCTCCTCCTGCACTTCGACCAACCAAAGCTCGAGGCGGTTCTCGCCCATGGCGAGAAGGGCTTTCCCAAACCCGCCGACCGCCGAGGCCAGTCTTTCCAGACCGTTGGTCGCCTTTTCCATGTTGAACTATTTGCTACAACGCCGGGTGAGGAGAAAGCCAATCACGGCTCCCACACCAAATGCCGCAGCTGCGACGGTATACGGATGCTCACGCACGGTATGGTCCGCGACTTTGGCACCCTCGATGGCTCGATGACCGAGGCGACCGACCGCTGCTTCGGCCTCGTGAAGGGCTGCCGTCAATCGTTGACGCGCTTCGGCTACTTTTTCGCCGGCGACATCGGCTGTGGCGGCCATCAACGCGCGGGCCTCATCGGCCAGGGCATCTTGTTTGGAACTGGTTGAATGTTCGGTGGTAGGCATAAAGATGAATAACGGGCTAGGATTAAACGGGCCGTTTAGTGCGCAGCGGCCACAGGTGCCTTCGGAGCGGCCTTGGGAGCATGCTCCAAGGAAGGATGGGGTTGAGGTGCGACTGGTTTTTCGGTTCCTGTTGTGTGACTCGTTGCCCCCACCGTCAGTGCCTCCGGATTGCAGGTACTGCGAGCCAGTGCGGTCAACGCATCATTGGCAGCTTTTTCCTCCGCCAGAATGGACTTCAGCAATTCGGCTCCCTTTTTGTTGCCCAAAAGGACGGCCCATTCATGGAGTCCGCCGTAGGAGGCGATTTCATAGTGCTCGATTTTTTGGGCGGCATTGACCAGGGCGGCATTGAGAACGGGTGAACCCTTGAAATGGGCGACCAGATCGTGAGTCTCCTTGAGCATACCGACCGTGGCATCGCAAGCTTTGCCATGGGGCTTTGCCCCGGCGGATGCAAAGACCTCGTCCAAATGCTTGATCTGTCCTTCACTCTCCTTCTGGTGGGAGAGCAACGCCTTCTTCAGCTTTTCGCAGGTCGCCGCCTCGGCCAGCTTGGGAAGAGCACGTTGGATTTGGTGTTCCGAATCATACATGTCGGCGAGTTCATTCAGGAAAAGGTCTTTTAAAGTTTTCATAGCAGCGTGCTCCAGAGGTCCACATCGGGCGGCGGTCAGGAATTCTTTCCGCAACACCCGTTGTTTGGTCTGTTGGGAAGCTAGAGACTCCGGTGGACGCGTGCCATGGGGTGTAACCCTGCCGACAAGTCGCCTCAAAATGCCTCGCCCACACCGATGAAGACACTGTGTTCGTCGCGCCCCCAGGCGGCATCGAACCTCATGATGAACCGCAGCGGTCCAAACAACGCCCGCCGTGCGATCCAGCCCCAGTTGAATCCGGTTTGACCTGGGAACGCGGACGTCTCGTCCGCAGGCGGTCCAGACTACTCCTGTCGTCCGATTCGGACCGCCTACGGATGGGCCGGTGCCTCGCTATAAAGGTGCCTTTAGATCGGGAGTGGTGATGACCCCCGCAGTAGTTGGGGACTTGCAGGAGCGCGTCCCTCCGGACGCAAGTCCCTCCGAAGGAGGGACATC
>CAITXU010000134.1 GCA_903896505.1 uncultured Verrucomicrobiota bacterium
CCTGATTCGGGCCGGTCAACTCCTCCGAATTGAGGTTCTCGACCATGTGATCATCGGCACTCGTTCCGTGGAACGGCAACGGGACTATTCATCGCTGCGGGAGTTGGGCTACTTTTATGACGCTTGAGCCGCATGGAAATTGCCATGAAATAGGGCTGCTGCTGCCTTTTCTCCGTGAAATGGCAGGAATCCATCCAAAATTGGCGTCGCCTTCCCGCTGAAGAGCAACGTCGAATCTGGTGGGCGCTTATTCCGCGAAGGGTTGCGGAATCCATGGCCTATGAGGGTGAACCAGTAGAACTCGAATGGCTGGAGAAACTCCATCAGGCGGAAACGCCACCCTTCTTATCGAAGCCAGTCGTGGAATCCTGAGATACTCGCAATTAGCCCCGCTTCTAGGCGAGAGGGTACGACGAGTCGAGCACCAAGAAAATCGACATCGAAAGAATGAAGCACTTCCGAAGTTCAGGCCGATTGAGGGAAACAACCTTCAATTCAAGGAGAACCGCCGATGAACCAAAGTGCTACCGAAACCCTTCAAAATCGCCCCGTCCACAAAGTCCGCATCGGTCTAATCAAGGCCGCCATCTGGGCCAATTCCACGCGCGAGGGTTTGCTGTACAACGTCACGTTTGAACGCCGATTTCATGATGGCGAAGCTTGGCGGTCCACCAGCTCGTTTGGTCGGGATGACCTGCTCAAATTGGCGAAGGTCGCAGACCAGGCTCATTCATGGATTACCGAACAATTGACGGTCGCTACCGTTAAGTCCGAAGTTGGACCTGCCTTGAAGCCAGTTTCAGGTCGCCGAGCGGCCTAACCGGACCCGTAATCGGGCGGGGCCAATCATACACGCATCGGCGGGTTTGACCCTCCAGGACGAGAAGAAAGGTCGGGCGGTACGCCATCGCTCGCGACCTTTCTGGTCGCCACGCGTAACGGACGAGTCCACGAGGGTCAAACCCGCCGATTTTTGGACACATTTCGCCCCGCACCGGCAACTTCGGTATCAATCTGAGGTGCCAATTGATTCCTGCCGCAAGAGACTTTTCGCACGCTGTACCATGCAACCCAAGATCGCAGCTTGAAGAAACCGAGTGTGGTCCTCAACCTCCTACCTATGAACTGGCTCCTGACCTGGCAGACTCCGAAGGTGCGCTTTCTGGATATCCGGACCGCCCACAGGTGTCCCCATCAGGCCACGAGTGTGGGCATAGGCAATAAGTCAATTGGCCACAATCGGCTTGGCGAATTCCCAAATTCAATTGCCCGGGTGGAATAGTCCGACTCAGTCCAAACTCAATTCGAAGCATGAAAACGATCCGGATCACGGTGCCTGAAATCTTGTTGCTGGACCCGCTCCAGACCTTGGCAGGGTTGGAACGGCGCAGCCAGTTCCTGCTGGCCGTGAAGTATTTTGAGCTGGGTGAGCTCAGCTCCGGGCAGGCTGCACAGATGTGCGACATGGGGCGCACCGCCTTTCTGCTAGAAGCCGGACGACTTGGGGTCGCTGTTGCCGATTTATCAGCCGACGAATTGGAAGCCGAGTTCGGCCATGCCTTACTTCTTTGACCAGCCCATCGTCTCAAATACTGGACCGCTGCTTGGGCTGTCGCGTATCGGTCGAATTGACATCCTCGGACGGATGTTTCCGCAAGTAATCGTACCGCGCGAGGTCGCGGACGAACTGTTGCTCACCCCTTATGCCGACGTGGACGATCTGCGTCGTGAGTTGGAGCGATTTACGATAACCATCGGTGCCACCACTGCCGAACCGCTTTTGGAGGCGGAACTGGATGTTGGGGAGGCGGCAGTGATAGCGACTGCCTCGGCAAGGGGTTCCTTGCCGGTCTTGATGGATGAACGCAAAGGTCGCCGAGTGGCCTCCATCATTTACCGGCTACCAGTAATCGGCACTGGAGGCCTTTGGGTTGCAGCCAAACGGCTTGGTTTGGTTTCGACGATCCGGCCCTTGCTCGAAGGTATGCGATCGGGCGGTTATCATCTCGGTCCGACTCTGGTGGCTGAATGCCTCCGTCGGGCTGGCGAATAAGCAGGGCAGTTCTTCACGCTCGCGACCTTTCTGGTCGCCACGCGTAACGGACGAGTCCACGAGAGGCAAACTCGCCGATTTTTGGACACATCTCCCCAGCCAGATTCATAACCACCGGCAGGGTCCGTTTGGCGACCCCAACGAGTTAAACCATGAGTCGTTCGATGCTGCGGCGGGTGGACAATACCCGTCAGTTGGATTTCTTCAGCTTTGCCCCGGTGGTGTTGCCAACGGACCGAGGTCCTCC
>CAITXU010000135.1 GCA_903896505.1 uncultured Verrucomicrobiota bacterium
CATAAGGTACCGGACACAAGGCCGAGCACCAATCGGGAAAACATGGCCGGTTGTTGTCCCCCCCAGCAGCGGCCTTTTCAGAGGTTCAATTCCGAAATCGAAACTTTTTTGTGGAAATCGAAGGCTTGTTTGCTACCCTTCGCCCCCTTCGTCCGGTCCCTCGGATGCCCGTGAGCATCGTTGGGACGGACCAAGAGTATTACGAAATAAACTGTCCGAGTCGTGAGCGCCCCGAAACCCACAGCGAAAAAGCCGACCCCCAGGCCGGTGGTTCCTGGAAAGACGATTGGCAAAGCCAGCGCCGCATCGATTCTGGGGCGTGCCCCGTCCAAGAATACACCTCAGGAAGGTCCGGCACCCACCTGGATTCCCGCGGCCAAGGTCAAGGGAGATTGGATGAAGTACTATACCAATCTTCTTGAACTTCACGCCCGGCTCCGAGACCAGATGAGCGGTCTGGCAAAAGAATCCCAGGCTGAAATCGAAAACTACAGCCTGCACATGGGGGATTCAGGCACCGACAATTTTGACCGCGACTTCGCTCTGAGCCTTCTGTCCTCGGACCAGGATGCGATTTACGAGATTGAGGAAGCCTTGAAGCGAATTGAAAAAGGCACCTACGGGACGTGCGAATTGACTGCAAAGCCGATTCCCCGCGCCCGTCTGGATGCCATCCCGTGGGCTCGCTTTACCGTTGAAGCCCAAGGCCAGCTCGAAAAAGAGGGAGCCCTCAAGCAACGCCGGCTCGGTCAGTTGGGCACTGTGGATGCGGCCTCCGGTCCCGATGTCGAGGAATCGGACGATGACTTTGAGGAAAAACCTGCGGCCAAAGACAAGGATTGATTCCAGAACGCAGCCCGATCCCTGCACTCCTCATTCTTTTGAACCCAAAAGCCAGGCAACCAGCCATTCGACACCTGTCCAGACCGGTTCACATCTGAGCCAACCTTTTCGTTCCTCATCGAATTAACCGGAACCCCATCCTCTTCCATGCCCCGAGAAATCGTTACCATTGAATGCACTGAAGCTCGAAAGGAGGGCAAGTCTCCTTCGCGCTATCAGACCACGCGCAACAAAAAGCTGCAGACGGAGAAGATTGAAAAGAAAAAGTTCAATCCCGCACTCCGAAGGCACACCGTTCACCGCGAAATCAAGTAAGCCATGCCGCGTAAAACCAATCCCGACGAGAAGAAATCCCGTCGCACAAATACTCCCCGGGTTCCCCGGCCGAAACCGAAGGTCGATTTCACCGTCGATGCCATCGATTACAAAAACGTCACTCTGCTCAAGCAGTTTGTGACGGAAAATGGGCGAATCCTACCCCGGAAATACACCGGGCTGCCGTCCCATTATCAGCGTCGTTTGGGGGTCGCCATCAAACGCGCCCGCCAGATGTTGCTGATGAAGTAGTCGAACCAGCGCCAAGTTCCATCCGGGCCGCCGATCCTGTTTCTGGCGGCCTCCTTTGCATGAACACAATGCAAATGGTTTGCAATCCGAACCTCCGTCCTTAGGTTCCTCATCGCCATGAGGCTTTTTCGATGGCTCCTCGGCATGCTGGTCAGCGTTGGATTCGGCGGACTGTATCTACCGGCCGCCGAACCCCGGCTTCGCGTGCTCGTCTCCCTCCCGGCCCTCTATAGCTGGGCCTCCCAGGTCGGTGGCGACCGTGTTCAGGTTGATCGGCTTCTACCGGTCGAGGCAGATCCGCACCTGTTCCAGTTTCGCCCCAGGGACCTGGAGGTGCTCCGGCACACCGATGTCATTTTGCTCAGTGGGGCGGGGCTTGAGGACTGGCTCAAGGCAAGCCTTGAAAAGCAATTGCCGGGCTCCGGCCGGAAAATCGTTGAGATGGCAACGGGTTATCCGCAATCCGAGCTCATTTATTCGGAGGGTGCGGAAGATTCGGGATCGTCGAAGGATATGCCGGCGGTCCCAAACGGGCCTCCTAATCCGCACCTGTGGTTGGACCCCATTTTTGCGTGCCACGGAGTGACCAACATCCTCCGGACCTTTCAGTTGCTCGCACCCGATTCCAGCGCTGTTTTCGCCACCAATGCCTCGGTCTATATCCAGCAACTGCTCCGCTTGCATGAGGACTACGAGGCATTTCGGCGACCATTAAAGGCACCGGCGATGGTTACCGCCCACCCTGCCTTCCCCTACCTTTGCCAACGGTATCGAATCCGCTTGGTTGGAGTGCTTGAGGAGACCGCGGGAACAGAACCCGGGCCACGCCATCTTGCCACCCTGATGGGGCAGATTCGGGCCAACCATATTTCGACTCTTTTTGTTGAACCCCATTCAACTTCCCGACTCGCCCTTCAATTGGCTCGCGATATGAAGCTGACCGTGGCGGAGTTGGACACGCTGGAAACGGGTTATTGGTCTGCTGCCGGTTATGAAGAAGGAATGCGTTCCAACCTGCGAACGCTGACGAAGCAACTTCAGGAGCAACCATGACACACCCTCCGGCGTTGGAAGTCCAACAGGTGCACGTGACCTTGGGAGGAACTCCGGTGCTTCGGGGTGTCACGTTGAGCGTCCCCCGGGGTGAACTGGTCGCCCTTATCGGGCCTAATGGATCGGGCAAGACCACTCTCTTGAGAGCCATCCTTGGTCTGCAATCCATTGATTCAGGGCAAATTCGAATTTTCGGTGCTCCTGTTTCGGTCTCGAGCCTTTCCCGGGTAGGTTATGTCCCGCAAAAGCTGGAGTTGGACCGGGGATTCGGCCTGAGTGTGCGTGAGTTTCTTGCTCTCAGTCTGCCGGAAACGCGGCATTGGCTTTGGCAAAGTCACCGGAAGATTGATTTAGCACTGGCTTCGTCCCTGGACGGACTGGGAGTGATGCCGCTTTTGAATCGGCCCGTGTCCCGACTCAGCGGCGGACAACTGCAACGGGTGCTGATCGCATGGAGCCTGCTGCGGAAACCGGAATTACTTCTTCTGGACGAGCCAACGGCAGGGGTCGACACCCCGGGGGAACGGTCCTTTTACGAAATGATTGAGTCGGTTCATCGCCGTCACAAGATGACCATCATCCTGGTTTCACACGACCTCTCGATGGTATTCCGGCACGCCCATTGGGTCTTTGCCCTGAATGGGGTGGTGTGTTGTCAAGGGACCCCGGAAGACATCGTCCGCAACGATTCACTGAAACAGGCCTACGGATTGCACCTCACGCCTTACCACCATCACCATACCGGGGAAATCTCGCATGTTCACTGAATCGTACATGCTTCGCGCCCTGGTGGCGTCCGTATTGCTTGGACCGGTTTGTGGATTGCTGGGGGTCTTTGTCACGGCTCGACGATTGGCGTTTTTCAGTGATACCGTGGCGCATTCCGCCCTTGCTGGCGTCGCCATCGGCCTTTGGCTGGGAGCAAGTGACCCCACCCCCGCCATGCTCGTTGTCAGTATCGGAGTCGCTTCTCTGCTCCTCTGGCTGCGACAGCGAACCGATTTGCTGACCGACACCATTCTGGCGCTCCTGCTGAGCACCTCGGTGGCCTTGGGGGTCGTTATCTTTAGCCAATTGAAGGGGTATCGTGGAGAAATCGAACGTTACCTCTTCGGTGATATCCTCAGTGTGAGTCCCAAGGACATCTTGATCGCGGCATTCATCTCCTTGGGGGTTACGGGGCTCATTCTGTTCTGGTTCAATGCCCTGACGTTGATCACAGCCCACGAGGACCTCGCGCACGTCTCCGGTCTTCCGGTTCGATGGATTAACCTCGGTTTTATTCTCGCCCTGACGTTGGTGGTCACTTTGGCCATTCGCTTGGTGGGAATCATTCTGGTCACCTCCCTCTTGGTCGTGCCGGCCGCCACTGCCCGTAATGTTTCCCGCAATCTCCGACAACAAACCATCATTGCCTGGCTCCTCGGACTCGGGTCGGCACTGGGTGGAGTCGCTGCCAGCTATTCCTTCAACCTGCCATGC
The DNA here is from genome assembly GCA_903896505.1 of uncultured Verrucomicrobiota bacterium. Classification (GTDB taxonomy): domain Bacteria; phylum Verrucomicrobiota; class Verrucomicrobiia; order Limisphaerales; family UBA9464; genus CAILNN01. Next base: position 3,946 of record CAITXU010000135.1, read on the forward strand.
GGTCCAACCATTGTTCTGGTGTGTGCGGCGCTGTTTGTTGGGTCGCTCGGATTTCAAACGGTTCGGCGGCATTTGGGGCAAACTCCGGCTTAATGAAAACCTGTTGCGACCATCCCCCTCATTCCCGAAGGCTCATCCAGACTCCACTGGTTGAATTGACCGACCAATTGCGACGGAGTGCCCGAAAAATCACGGCCCCCCGCCAGGCCATCCTTGAAGTCCTTCGCCGCCACCAACACCCCCTCACCAACAAGGAAATCCACCTGGCCCTCGGCAAGGAGGAATGTGATCTGGCCACCGTCTATCGCAATCTTCGGACGCTGGAAGGAATGAGGATGGTGGCCCGGTTTGATTTTGGTGATGGAGTCGCCCGCTATGAACTGGCTGGAGCCGGTGATGAGGGACATCACCACCATTTGGTCTGTACCCATTGCACCCGGGTGGTCGAATTGACTGAGTGCCTGCCCCGTCAGATGGAACAGGAAATCGCCGAACGGCACGGATTTAGTCAAGTCACTCACCGTCTGGAATTCTTCGGCGTCTGCAACCGATGTCGTGGATCGCATACCACCTCCCTGGTCAAATAGTCTCTGTCCATGCGCCTTGACCAATGGCTTTGGGCCATTCGCTTATACCGATCCCGAACCTTGGCCGTTGATGGAATCCGTGGCGGCCACGTACGGGTCAATGGTGAAACCGCCAAACCGGCGAGGGAACTACACCCCGGTGACCGAATTGACGTGAAGGTGGGCCCCCTGTTGCGTCAACTGGAATTCATCGCCGCGCCTCCACGGCGCGTGGGCGCACCGAAGGTAGCCGATTTTGCCAGGGACCATACGACTCCCGAAGCCATTCTGCAGGCGCGGGAGGCAGGCAGGAACCAACCCGGTTTTCGAATGCCAGGCACCGGGCGACCGACCAAAAGGGAGCGCCGCAAGCTGGACAACATTCCCTTGTGACGGTTATTGAATAACCCCTACAAAACGACTGTCTCTATTGAACATGTCCACCGTCCGATTCCGATTGTTTCATCCGACTCTCTTGTTCGTCATTGCCTGGATTGGGGCACTTGCTGTCCGCGCCGACGAAGCCACCGTCACACCGGAGCAGAAGGAAAAGGCGGTCAAAGCGGTCAAAGTCCCGCCCGGCTATAAGTACGAAATTCTGGCCATGGGAAACCTGCCAGAACCGGTTTTTTTAAAGTTCGGACCGGATGGACGGCTCTGGTATACCGGTCGCCGCGGAAACATCTGGGCTTACGACTTCAAGACCCAAAAGTCAGACGAAGTGGCCACCCTCAAGGTCTGCTGGGAGCCGATTCCTGGGCGTGAGTCCAACGAGCGAGGTCTGCATGGTATCGAGTTTGACCCTGACTATGCGCATAACGGACACATCTATGTCTACTACTCGCCGGTCTACGATAACGCGTGGTCGAACCGTGTGGCCCGGTTCACCGTGGATAATCCATCGCGGGCCTCGGGCCTGAAAAGTGGTTCCGAAAAAGTCCTTTTGGAATGGATTTCCAGCAAAGGGTTTCATCAGGGAGGGGCGCTGGCCTACAACTCCCATGATGGAAAATTGTACGTGACGGTTGGGGACAATAATGTCTCCGGAGATACCGAGAAGTTTTACAACGACCCAAAGAACCCGCCCCAAGTACTTTCAGACCTTCGCGGCAAAGTGCTTCGGATTAATTTGGACGGGTCTATCCCCAAGGACAACCCGTTTGTGGGTCAGTCGGACGCCCATCCAGCCGTCTTCACTTGGGGCCATCGCAATCCTTATTCCATCAATCTGGATCCCGAGAATGGACGGGTATATGTCGGGGAGGTTGGATACGATCGAAAGGAAGATTTCGAAGAGATCAATTACATTCAGGCTGGCCACAACTACGGCTGGCCCCGGTGCATCGGGCCGAATATTGGAACTTATGGGGGAGATTGTCCGATTCCCAATGCCACCCTCCCCTGGATTTACTGGATTCATGAAGGCGGCGCGAACGCCACCTCAGGTCCTCTCTACCGGCCAACGGGCGGAACCAATGATTTTCCGAAGGATTTCCACGGTGGAATGTTTTACGCAGACTACGTTCGACGCTGGGTGCGATTCGCTCCCGTGGATGCCGCCAGTAACACGGTGTTGAAAACGCAGCCGTTCGCCACAGGATTCACCGGAGGGATTCTCGCCATGACCGAGGGGCCCGATGGTGGCATCTATCTCGCGGAATATGGTGGCTGGTTCACACCGTCACCCCAGGACAAGATTTCCCGTATCGTCCCCGTTCACGGTTCCAATTAGAGGAACTACCTTCCCCGCCCAAAGCAGCGACCGAAGTCGCTGCTGGTAGGACTCGATACGGAGAGCTGGACCGATCAAAACGCACAAGGGTTCCGGATGCGGGAGCGCCCGGAACTCCTCGATGAAGTGATGCCCCATCACTGACTGAAAGACGTGCAATCGGGACGGAACGGCGGTAAATCGAACAAATCCCTTGGCTCGAACCACTTCCCGAGGGTTGTTCTCCGCCAGAAACCCCTCAAAACGAGTGCGATCTACAGGACCGGGAAACCGGAAGGACAAACTGCGATACTCCGTGTGGAGATGGGATTTGATTCCGATGGTGGATTCGGCTTCAAGAGACGGGATGATTTCAATGGATGCTGGTTCTCCTTCCAAGAGAGCAGGCAAGTCGGGCAGGCCGAAGGGTAATCGAACTTGAGATGCCCCCGGGTTCAGAGCGGTCAAGTGACCGCTGACCGTGTCGAGAACAGCAGCGGTGACCCGGTCCCCTTTTGAAAGGCAGAGGACCTGGGCAAATTGAATCTGGCGGCGCGCAAGAATTCTTTCTCCCGAGGATTCACCTGTCTCGGTGTACCATGCGGAATCCACCACCGTGACCACGGCCTGGAGCGTGACGCGAGGGAGGAGATCGGAATCCGTCAGGAGATCAATGATATTGTCGGGATCAGCGAGCCCACTGGTCTCGATCACGATGTAGTCGCATTGACCCTCGCGAATCAATGTCTGCACCGCGCGGGGCAACGCTTCATCGTCGGCACAGCACAAGCATCCCCCGTTGACCTCCACGAGAGGAAGTCCCACGACTCCCACCAAACGGGAATCAATGCTGGAAACACCAAATTCATTCATGACCACCCCCATGCGAAGACCGTTCGAGGGTGCCTCAGAGAGCCATCGCTTCAGGAGCGTGGTTTTTCCCGAACCAAGAAATCCCGTGACAAGGATGACGGGAACGGCGCCGCTTTTCATGGTTCCCGGCCGGTTCGGATTCAAGACGACACCGAAGCAAGCTCTGACCAAAGATGAGCCGCCATCCGCATCCCACCGGCATAGGCGTCGAGGGAGAATTTTTCATTCGGGGAATGCGGGTTATCATCCGGGAGGGACATGCCCAGCAGAAGGGTCTCCACCCCCAGATGGCGCTTGAACGCCGAAACAATCGGAATACTCCCCCCCTCCCTCATGATAATGGCTTCGTGTCCAAATCCAGCTGTGAGAGCCCTCAGTGCGGCTTGAGCATGCGGGCTTTCCGGTGAAACCAGATAGGGCGCCCCACCATGGCCCGGAAGAATCGTCAATCGGACTGTTGGAGGACAAAGTCGCCGTAGATGGGTGGCGACTGCCCCGGCGATTACCTCCGGCGTTTGGTCGGGCACCAACCGAATGGTGATCTTTGCCTTGGCCCAGGACGGGATGATGGTCTTGCTGCCTTCCCCTTGATAACCGCTGGTCAGACCATTGATTTCAAAGGTCGGTCGGGATGTCCGTCGTTCCTCAGCTGTGAATCCGGCTTCACCGAAAAGCTCGGTCACACCAAGTAAAGCGCGATACGATTCTTCATCGAACGGCACCTTGGACAACTGCACGCGTTCGTAGTCTGACAAGGCACGCACCTGGTCGTAAAATCCGGGAACCGTAATTCTTCCGGAAGAATCCCGCATCGAACCCAACAACTGGCACAGTGCCATCGCCGGATTTTCAATGCTTCCTCCAAACAATCCGGAGTGAAGGTCCCGGGCAGGACCGTCGACCCGGACTTCCAATGCGGTGATTCCGCGCAGCGCGTAGGTCAGCGCCGGAAATTCAAGGCTGGGGATGCCGTTGTCGGAAATGACCACGGCATCGCAGGCCAATTCCTCCCGATGCAGCGGTAGAAACTCGTAGAGTGATTCCGAGCCCACCTCTTCCTCTCCTTCGATGAGGAACACCAAATTGACCGGAAGTGGAATCCCCGAATGCAGCCATGCCTCCAAAGCATTGAGGTGAGCGAGATGCTGCCCCTTGTTATCGCAAATGCCACGGGCGTACACGTTCCGACCTTCAACGCGCGGCTCGAAGGGTAGTGTTGTCCACAATTCAAATGGTTCCGGTGGTTGAACGTCATAGTGCCCGTAAACCAGAAAGGTTGGCTTTGCGGGCGATGCCTGAGGTGTCCGCGCGACAACAATGGGATGACCTGTGGTTTCGTAGGTGGTGGTTTCGAGCCCAAGTCCAATGCACCGCTTGGCCACCCAGTCCGCCGCCCGGCGTAGGTCCGGTGTGTGCTGCCGCTGTGCACTGACACTCGGAATCCGGGCGTATTCGCAAAGATCGGCCACCCATCGATCTTGGTGTCGTTCGAGGTAATCCAATACTGCTTTCACGTGAAATCTCCTAATTCTTCTTGGGTGTTTCCGAGCCTTTCGGAGCCCCAGTACCAAAAAGCCCTTCCAAGCCTTTGATGGCATTCCCCAGGGCATTGGTTGACGTCTGATTGGTGGAGCCTGTGGCTTGTCCGATCAGATTTCCAATGGCACTGGCTGTATTGCCCGCGACACCCAGGATGGCTTTACCACCAAGCATCACCAGTTTCGTTGTGTCCGGCTTTGGTTCCGGTTTTCCCATGGTACCACGCACTGTCAGACAGCCTTGAGGAAGGCTGGTGTAATCCCCGGGTGCTCCAGTCAACCCAACCTTCTTTGCCAGGGATTCCTTGAGTCCGATATCGACGGGAAAATCGAGTGTGGAATTTGTCAATATTGGGAGAAGTGTCATCGTGCCAGGTGCTCGAATCCGAAGCACGGCACTTTGGACCAAAGCATCGGAGATATTCACTTTTCCACTGCCGACCGTTCCCTTCACGTTAAGCAATTGCAGCGGCTCCGCCTGCAGTTGGTCAATCCAGCCATCCGCCCGGACCGAGTCGGTCTTGTTGGTTGATATACCGGTCATCTGGCCAAGCCGGGCCAAGGCCGAGGAAGGACTGCTAATCAATTCCGGCAAACCGATCACAACATTCAGAATGCCCTTGAGAAAGCCGGACTGAACATTCTTGATCTTCAAGTTGAGATTGGTCGCACCGAAATCAAACTGACCCTCCAGGTTTTTCTGGAGTCCAAGCCCGGTCACGCCAGCACCTTTGATGGCTGCACTTGCCTGCACTGTGCCACCCACCGTCCCCGCCAGCGTCGGCTGAAGGGTGTTCACGACCGGGGCGATGGGAAGGCGGCTCCCGTCAAAGCGAATATCATATTTAAAGCCCGGCACCGAAACATCCAAAAGCGCTCGAGCCGAAACGGGGGCACCATTAAAACTCAGGCCAAATGGATCGACTGAGACCACACCACGGTCGACTTTCACCTTGGCAGCCCAGTCCGCAATCGAGATTTCCCCGAGGAACACGTGGGCCAGATTCACATCGACGTCGAGTCGCTGAATCGGAAGCGCGATGGCAGGGGGCTCGATGGAGGGGTCCCGCTGGGGAGCGGTCGACTTGGCCACAAACCGATTGGTTTCGCCTGACGACTGGGAAAAAAGCAGATAAAGCGAGGTCAAATCCAACCCATCGCTTTTCATGCTGAGGGAACTGGGTCCGGAATTTGTGGCGGAAAGGTCCAAACGCCCCACCAGTGCCAGTTCATTACGGGCTCGCGAAGTCGCCCCCAGCCTCAGGTTCAGCTTCCGGAGGTCGATAACGGAATTCGTTTGGGAGACATCCAGAGCAGCGCCCAAGGAGAATGGTTTGTCGGGGAGTCGGTGTGCCGTATCGTCCACGCGCAGATTATTCACCGCGAGGTCGGCGCGTACGGAGTAGCTCTTCAGACCGGATTCCGCCTGGCCGGAGGCACCCTTTATTAATTCGACGCTGGCATCGCCATTGATGTCCAAGCCTACGGAGACAAGTCGGTTGGGAGCGAAGATTCCGGCGACCCAGGGACCAAGGCCAACCTGATTCAGGTTCACGGACTTGTAGGTCAGTTTCCCACGTTTGGAATCGAGGTCGTAACCACCATTGAAGTCCAAAGATCCGCCATTTTCGAATCCATTTTGAAGTGCAATGGCCACACGATTGACGGTCAAACTGGTCTTGGACAACTTACCGGTGCCATCCATTCGGATGGAATAGTTGGTCAACCCCACGGTATCTGCTTTGCCTGAGAGTTTATTCAGAGAGAGTCCAATCGAGCCTTCAATTCCCTCCTTACGCTGGGTTAATTGCACGCTCAAAGTGCTGGTTCCGCTGCCCAGAGCGAGCCCTTTCACCGGTACGATTTGCAGGAGGGCGACCAGGTCGGAGTCGCCACCTAATTGAAAGCCAAATTCCTTGGTGACCGTCTGGTAATGAGCACTTCCGGTCAGGCTGGAAACTTTGACCCCGTGATGGGCCAATTCGATTCCGAATTTGTCGACCTGCAGAGTGGTGAAATCCGACCAGACGGCCGATAGATTTGCCTTCAAGAGCCCATCGTCAAAGGAGGCTGCCGGGGAAGTTATTGCCAGCTGCGATACCGCCGTGGTGAATTCTACTTTAAGAGAGCTTCCATCGTTCTCGGAGGTGATACTGGCGTCGAGTTTAACCACACCACCATCCAACCGAATTCCAGGCACCGATTGGGCCAGAATCGGTTTCCAGGGACCCAAATCGAGGGAATCAATGACAAACTGGTAGGTGGCCTGTCGAAAACCAGGCCCCCGCCCTTTCAAAGCAATGTTCATGGGGCGATCAAAGTTCCCCCGAAGAAGGGTTTTACCGCCCTGCACCAGCGTCAGACTGACCTTTTCCATCAACGCTGTGGACTCGGAGAAGTTAAATGAGACCTTGTAATCCAATCCAGCATCGATCTCCGGTGTCACCCCCCCCGGGGTGCGCACCGTGAAATGCGCGTAATCCAATCGCCCGTTGGAGGCCAATAGGTTTCCAAACTGAGCAAGGTCGACACGACCGGATGCGGAAAAGGAGGAATCCCCGAGGTCGATTCCCATCAAGCCTCCGATGACGCCATTGACCTCCCGGCCAATTCCACTGATGTCGTACGAAATCCGGGCCTCGTTCTTTTTCAGGTCAAATGGACCACTGAAGACCATTTTCCCAAATCCGTTTGTCCCGCGACGGAAGGCCAGTTCCAATCGCTTGAGTTCGGAAGCCCCTGCTTCCACGCCGAGAACCGCTGAAAGTCCTTGCGCCACCTGAAACAACTTATCCCCCCGCTTCACATCTACCATCAACTGCCCCTTGACTGTTGTCGGTTTCAATGCGGGGTCCAATGCGACGTCCCACTCCCCAGCGCCTCCAAAGTCCATACTACCGGAAACTGAATGAACGACTTCGCCAGCCCAGCCCAACTTGATCTTGCTGGCCCCTCCGTTTGCAAGGGCATCGATCGAGAATTCCAATCCGGAGACCGAGAGGGCCACCGAGGTCCCATTGGTGGATGTGTATCTTGCCGAGAGGCTTCCGTTCCGCAGGGCAACGTTTTCAATTCGAAGCTCGGGAGCAGCGGATTGCCCCGACGAAGTCCTCGCCGGACCGGACCCCATGGTTTTGACCAGAACATCGAGATTGCTGGGTGCCCCCGGCTGCTGGACCACGGTGAGATTCGGAGAATCCACCAACACTTCGTCCACCCGTATTTTTCCTGTCAAAATGGAAATCAAGCCGTAGCGAATCCGCAACTCGCCCACTGTCAGTAATGGCGCAGCCCCTTTGGGAACAATTTTGACGCCGCGAAGACGCAGGGAAGAAAATGGACTGAAGGAGATGTCTTCCACCGTCAGTTCACTTTGCAACTTCTTCTCGGCCATCGGCAGGACGACCGCCCGGACGAACGGCCCGCTGCTGATCACAAAGTACAGGATGACCAGCAGAAGAAAGAGACCGCCCAGGATGAGGGGCCAACGTGAACGCCGGGGAGTGGGGTAGGTTTCAGCCATGGGTAGCAAACGATTTCCAGATCAGTCGGCATGACGGATAAACCGCAATCGGCACCATGCACCTGAGATGGGGCCCTGAAGTCGACATCCGTTACCAACCAGTTTGATTCTAGCGGGTCGCCGGTAGCCGAGAAAGTTTATCCGCAACCGAGAGTCAGGCAACGCGGGCATTTCACAATCCCACGAGGGAACGGACATAGTCGGGAATTCCGGCCTCCGGAGCCCAACTGGGCTGAAAACCCAAAATCGACTTTGCCTTGGTCATATTTGCCTCAGTATGAGGCTGATAAAAGCTATAGGGGTTGTCGAAGTAGTCGGTGGGCAGATGCGCGCTCAAGGTTCGATTGATTTGCTCGATCACTTCATTGAACGAAAAGGACCGACCAGACCCACAGTTGAAGACATCACTCCCCGGCGCTTCCACCGCTCGCAGTGTCAATTCGATGACATCCTTGATGTACACGAAGTCCCGCCGATGTTCTCCGCCTCGAAACACCCGTGGTGCTTTCCCGGCTGAAATCTGGCGGTAAAGCTGGTAAATCATGCTGGCCGCACTCCCCTTGTGCGATTCGCCAGGTCCGTAGACGTTGAAATATCGAAGGCCGACGATCCTCCAGGCAAAATCGCGCCGGGAAAAGTCGCGCGCCAGGTTTTCCAATTGCACCTTGGTGAACGCGTAAACGTTGGCGGGTGCCAGCGGCTGATCTTCAACCTGGATGCCGGATACCACTCCGTAGGTCGCTGCCGAGGTGGCATAGACGACCGGGATTCGATGGGGGGCCGCAAACTCCAGTAGTCGTCGAAATCCCTCAATGTTGTCGTGACACTGGAGCCACTGGTTGTGCTCCGTTGTGTCGGTAATGGACGCCTCATGGAAGATGGCGTCAAACGCATGCCCGCGAAATCGGGCGCCCCAGTCGAGGCGTGAAATGTCGGCGGCGACAAAATCACCCCGAAACCCCCGTAGATTTCGGAAATCACCCGACCGGAAGTCATCCACCGCAATGATTCGTGCCTCTGGATGCCGCCGTTGCAACTCCAGGGTCAAATTCGAACCGATGAAACCGGCTGCACCCGTCACCAAAAGATTACGCACAAGGGACGAAGGATAGGAATTAGACTCCGTCACGCAACCGCTTTGACGGTGTTGCACCCAAGAGACCACAAGTACCCCAACTCATGCCGTCGCCGTTGGTGCGGGCGGAATTGCCGAACGCGGCTCCGGAGGGGTGGGAAATTGGTGGATGGTCGTCTGGGTTGGGAAAGCAAAGCTCAAGCCCTCGGCATCAAACCGCTGCTTTATCTGCAAATTCAGCGACTGAAGAATACGGCAGTACTCCTTCCAATCGGTGGTCCCGCAAAAAAACACAACATTGACGTTCAGGGCTGAATCCAAAAACCGATTGAAATAGACGTTGGATTCCAGGGTTTTGGGGTGGTTCCGAAACACTTGATCAATGATCTCAACCGCCACTTCCATCCGGGCTGCGGAAGTGTCATAGGTCAACCCAAAATTCAATTCGGTGCGAATGGTCGGACGGCTGGAAATGTTGGTCACCACGGTATTGCCCACCGTCTTGTTCGGAACCGTGATCAGAAAGCCGTCCAGGCTCCGAACCCGGGTCGCCCGGATACCCATGTCTTCGACCACCCCATCGACGTCCCCGACGCGAATGCGGTCGCCAATCTTAAATGGACGGTCGATAAACACCGCAACGGCACCGAACAAATTGGCCACCGTGTCCTGGGCAGCCAAACCCAACGCCAGGCCCATGACAGACACGGAAGCAAGAGCCGCCCGGATATCAATACCGAGATGGCCGAAAACCGTAAAAAGACCGATGACAAACCCTCCCGCCTTGAGAAGCTTTCCGACGAGGAGGAGCAACTGCTCGTTGAAGGCCCGATCACCATCTGCCGGGAGCTTGGTTCGCCAGATAACGATGGCGGCATCGACCACTTTGATAAACGCCATAAGCAATGAGGCTCCAATGGCCACATAGCTCAATTTGGCAACCCAGATTTCAATCCAATCCGGCCAGTCAAACAACTCCAGCCCGACATCCAGAATCGCCAGAAATGTCACCAGTTTGATCGGACCAGCCAAACGGCGAACGGTGACTTCATCCCATCGGATATCGCTCCGCCGAACCCAATGGTTCAGCTGGAACCGAAGCACCCGGTCCAGGACCCCGGCAGCGAGAAAGGCCAGTCCAAGGTAGAGGATCGTCGCCAAGTATTGCCAGAGGGGGCGGCCCAGCACGGAAGTGCGAAGCACGTCAATGGAATCCAACCCGAAGGTAAGAACCGAGGCATTCTCGTAAACAGCCCGGTTGGCGACGACCGAACCCTTTCCCAATGTGGCGGAGGCCACACTATTGGAAACCGGCCCTTGAGCGACGACGACGGCCCAGACCAGAACCACGGAACAGATCAACATGCCCGTGCGAATGAACAGATTTGGGCGCAGGAATATCTTCATCGGGGAGGGGATTTAAACGGACGATCGCGTTCTGTCCAGCAGCCAGGGCGGAACCATCCTTTGGCCGCGCGACATTGGCCCTGACAAAACAAAAGGGCGCCCCCAAACAGGAGCGCCCCATATCTTGAAAACGAAGTCTTAGTAGACCCGTGTGGATTCTTCCTCGTTGACCGGAGCCAGCAGTTGGTCTTCGGTCAGCACCACCTTGAGTCGGTGGTCACCAACAGCCTCAGCCTTGGCTTTGATGGTGTAGGTATGGCTCTGCTTGGCACCCAAGGTCGGGATGGTCGGGAACTTGACCGTCTTGGCCGTCACCGTGCCTTCGGACGAAGTCTCCGGAGTGATTTCCTTCTGGAACTGGGCCACCGTATTGATGTTGACCAAGTCACTATTGCCTTGGTTGGTGATACGAATCGTGTAGGTCGTCTCCTCACCAATTTGGAGCGGATCAGGATCGTCAACCACTTCCAACAAGACGGCCGAAACACCCTTCCAAAGAGTGCAAGCCTGAGCACTATCCTTCAGACCTTGCTTGGAAGTCACTGTCGCCCCGTTACACCATTTGCCCGGCTGCCGGGTGGTCAGGACAACTTCGACGGTCTTCTTTTCTCCCGGCTGAAGGGAACCCAGATTCCAGGAAATGTTGGCACCTGAAATTTGGCCACCCGGAGCGGATACAATGGAGGTCTGCGAGGGGGCCGTGTCAGTAACCACAACGTTGTCCAGGACCGTATCGCCCGTGTTGGAAGCGGTAATCTTGTAGCCCGCCTTCTTGTTGATGTACTCGGAGTCCGGACCGACCTTCGCCAGCTTGAGGCCCGCCTGAACCACGGTGGTGCAGGACTCACCTGTTACTGCGGTCGTGTTCGCAGCAGAAGCGATGGCCACATTGCAGAACTTGCCCCGTTGGGTCGCCTTCAAAGTGACTGGAATGGTCTTCGACGCTCCGGGAGCCAAATCACCCACCGGGAACGGAATCTCCTTCGGACCGCCCAAGCCCGCCGGAACCTTATCGGTGACGACAACGTTCTTTGCGACGGCGGAACCCACGTTCTTAACGATGATGTTGTAAACGACATCCGAATTCAACTGGGCGAGTTCCGGACCTGCCTTATCAATGGCCAAGGTCGGACGCCCGACCACCGTCTTGGCGCAAACACGAGGATCGGCTTTGATGGTCGCACAGGAGACAAAGTTACCTTCCTTGGTCGGCTTCACCGTGACCTTGAGGACTTTGGATTCGCCCGCATCCAGGTTACCCAGGTTCCAGACCAACTGATTGCCATTAACCGACGCCTCCGGCTCTGTGGAAACCAGGGTCGCTCCTTCGGGAAGGGTGTCCGTGACCACAACGTTGCCAGCGCATCCGGTGGCCAGGGTCTTCAACTCATAAGTGAAGGGCTCCCCGAAAGTCGCCTCGGCAGGCATGGTTTCGGTCAACTGGACCAGTCCGTTGTTGATCACCGAACAGGGTGCACTGGGAGATTTGGGTGCTGGGGCTGAGGCCGCTTGAGCCAACTCCACCGGCACCTCGCGGTCGGCTGATTTGAAGTAGGGAGAGCGTCCGGTGTAAAAGTCACCGACCAGAACCTCATAGGTTTGGCGGTCACGGGTCCGCATTTCACGGTCGTCATCCGCAGTGTTGGCAGTGGCTGCGGGAGTGGCAGCCGTAAGGACGGCAGCGCACACCAGCGAAAAGCGCTTCATGGTTTCGGAGAAACTCTTCATGCTTGGATCAGTTGGAATCGAACGGACTCTGTTATTGCGAACGGAAGCACGCGCATCAACCCAGCCAGGATTCAATGAAAAACTGCGATAATCCGAGGCTTCCTCCCGGTATTTTCCACAGTTTCCACGTTGGTGCAATCCTCAATTGATTCACGCTCCCGTTCTTGTTTCATAGAGCCATCACGCTGTCAAGCAGGGCAAATGCGGCATAAAGCGTTCGCCTCGGCAACTTTCCGGCACCTTGACGGCGTGCTCATCCCAGCCTAGCCAACCTTGTGCCGCTGATTTCTCCTTCCAACTTCCGCCCCTCTCGTTGGCTCGGCAATGCACATGCCCAAACGATCTGGCCCGCTCTGGTTCGTCGTCCTGCGCCCCTTCCCTGGACCCGGGAACGATTGGAACTCCTGGACGGTGATTTCCTGGACCTCGACTGGCTTCGTGTCGGCTCCAACCATCTAGTCATCATCGCTCACGGACTGGAAGGCGGGTCCCGTCGTCACTACACTGCCGGTCTTGCCCAACTCTGCCGTTCCGCCGGCTGGGATACTCTGTCGTGGAACTTCCGGGGATGTTCGGGGGATCCTAACCGGCTCCCTCGCGCCTACCACAGCGGTGCAACGGAAGACTTGCGCGCTGTCGTCGAAGCGGTGGAGTCCACTCGACGTTACCGTGAATTGTTCCTGGTCGGCTTCAGCCTTGGAGGGAACCTCATTCTGAAGTATATCGGCGAAGTAGGAAGTAACCCTGGCCTGATTCGCGGTGCCGGGGCGGTCTCGGTCCCTTGCGATCTTCGCGCCTCGGCGGAACGCATGGACCAACCCGACCGCCAGTTTTATCGACTTCGCTTCATCCGATCCATGCGTGCCCGGATGGACCTCAAACGCCTCCAATTCGGCGATCAAATTCCGTCCGATCATTCCAACCCGTGCCGGACATTCCGTGAATTTGACGACATCTTCACTGCTCCGCTCCATGGCTTCGAGAGTGCGCTGGATTACTGGTCCAAATGCTCTGCCATTCGTTTCCTGGAGGATATCCGGGTTCCAACGCTCATTCTGAATGCCCGCGATGACCCATTCCTGGCTCCCACCTGTTTTCCAACCCCTCTGGCTCAAGCCCACCCGTGGGTTTATTTGGAGGCACCGGAGAAAGGTGGCCATGTTGGCTTTGTCAGTCGGGAAAATGGATCTCGACGATACTGGGCCGAAGCAAGGTTGGTGGAGTTTTTTCAGGAGCACATCGCTGCGGAACGTTGAACATTAAGAAGCTGCTTGGAGGTTTCCAGCGCTTGACGCACTCCATCGTATCTATAACCTGTAGATATGAAAATCGCCAAACTCTTTCGTCATGGCGGTAGTCAGGCCGTCCGCCTTCCCAAGGCATTTCGGTTCGATTGCACCGAGGTCGTGATCGAACGAGATGGCGAGAATGTCGTGCTGAAACCTACACCACGTCCGAAATTTCGGACCTTTGCCGAAATTGCCGATCACCTCGCGCAACGGTACCCGGGAGACATGGAATTTCCCGACCCGCCGCCCCGCCCGATGAACCACGAACGCACTATCCCGGTCCTGTGACGCCCGCCTTCCTTCTCGACTCCAGCGCCTGCATTCCTGTTTTGCGCAACCGTTCCGGTTTGGAAAAGCTGCCCGATCCTAGCCGGACTGGAATTCCGGTTATTGTTGCTGCAGAACTCTGGACCGGAGTGAACAAGAGTCGACGGATAGCTTTACAACAATCCGCGCGACTTGAAGCCTTCCTGAGCTTTTTCCCGGTCTCGGACTTTAATTCGGAAGCTGCCCGGCACTATGGAGACATACGGTCTTCCTTGGAGGCGGCAGGCACGCCCATCGGTCCGCTCGACCTTCTCATCGCCGCGCAGGCTCGGAGTTTGGATGCCACCCTAGTGACCTCGAACACTTCCGAGTTCGAGCGGGTGAAGGGCCTCAAGTTGCTCTGCTTCAAATGAATGGAAGAGCAAACCCACAGGCCGCAAGTTCCCAGCAAACGCTTCGTAACCTCCCAGACACAAAAGGGGCTAGTCAAAGGCCTCCCGATGGTCCACTCTCATCCCCTTGTGTCGAAGTCTGCCAAGGTCTCTGCTCCGCCGGAGGAGCCTCCATTCGAGGTTGCGCTGAAGGAACTCGAATCCATTGTCGAAACCATGGAATCGGGTGAATTGTCCTTGGAAGACCTGTTGACCAAGTATGAGACCGGGAGTCGGCTCGCACAGCAGTGTCAACGCCAATTGGCTGCGGCTGAAGTGCGCATCCAGCAACTGGAGCAGTCCCTCGTCGGCGACCAACTCGGGCCGGTTGTTCTTTCCGCCGTCGGACCCGATGCCCGGTAAAGCGCGGGCACCGATTTTCGTAACCCTTTCAACATGAGCCGTTTTATTGACATGGTCGACCACCCGTCGCACTTGAAAAAGCTGAACTTGGAGCAACTGAACGAACTCGCAGGGGAGCTGCGGCAGGAGCTCATCACCAAACTCGCCCGAAACGGAGGACATCTGGGCCCCAACCTCGGCGTCGTCGAATTGACGGTAGCGTTGCATCGCTGCTTCTCAACCCCCGAGGACAAGCTGGTGTGGGACGTCAGCCACCAGTGCTATGTCCACAAATTGTTGACGGGGCGAAAGGACCGTTTCCATACGATTCGCACCACCAACGGACTCAACGGTTTCGCTCTGCGTACGGAGAGTGAACACGACTCCTATGGGGCAGGCCATGCGGGCACGGCATTGTCCGCAGCGTTGGGGATGTGCGCTGCGCGGGACCTCCGCGGCAGCCACGAGCACGTCGTCTGCATTTTTGGCGATGCCGCCCTCACCAATGGGATTTCTTTCGAGGCGCTCAACAACATCTCGTGCACCACCAAGCATTTCATCGGCATTCTCAACGACAACGAGTGGTCCATCGCCAAGAACGTGGGTGCCGTGGCCACCTACCTGGGAAAGCTGACGGCCAATCCACGGTACAATAAACTAGCCCGGGATTTTGCCACCTGGCTTCGTCGACTGCCCCGCGGAGAATTGGTGGCCATGCTGGGACACAAGGCCGAGGAGGCCATCAAGGGGGTCATCGGCTCCCTGGCGCTCGAGCCGGTTCCACCGGCAGCTGGTACCGACGGACGGGGAGGCCATGGTTCGGCACTTCTGTTTGAAGAATTTGGTCTGCGCTATCTGGGACCGATTGACGGACATGACCTTCCACTCCTGATCAGCACCCTTGAATTCGCTAAAACCTGCAGCGAACCGGTGGTCATCCACCTCCTGACCCAAAAAGGCCGTGGCTTCGAGGCGGCATTGAAGCAACCGGAGAAGTTTCATGGGCTGGGACCTTACGACGTCCAGACAGGACAGACACCCACTCCCTCTCCGGGAACCGCTCCGCTTTGGCAGGAAGCATTCGGACGTTCGATGGTTAAAATATGCGGCCAGAACACCAACGTCATCGGCATCACCGCAGCCATGCCGACCGGCACCAGCCTCAAGCTCCTCGAACAGGCGCTTCCCAAGCAGTATTTTGATGTCGGCATTGCCGAGGAACACGCGGTGATTTTTGCCGCCGGCATGGCCACCATGGGTTTTCATCCTGTCTGCGCCATCTACAGCACCTTCCTCCAACGGGCTTACGATTGTATTCATCATGATGTTTGTCTGCAGGACCTCCCGGTGATCTTCTGCATGGACCGGGCAAGCCTCAGTGCCAACGATGGTCCCACCCATCATGGGCTGTTCGATATCTCCTACCTCCGCTGCCTTCCCAACCTGATCGGGATGGCGCCGACCAACGAGGACGAACTTCAGGACATGATGTACACGTCGACCATCCAAAAGCACCCGGTGGCTATTCGCTACCCCCGGGGCACTGCTGAAGGAGTGCCGGTCAAGGACCAACCCATTCCGCTTGAAATCGGAAAAGGCGTTGTCGTTCGCCACTTTTCCGGCAATGGCAAGGCCAGGGTGGCCCTCTTTGGGTTGGGTCCCATGCTCTCGCTCGCCCAGGCGGCAGCCACGGTGCTCGCTTCAGAGGGTGTGGATGTCGCAGTCATCAACCCCCGGTTCTTCAAACCGATCGACCTCGGACTGCACCACTTTTACGGCGAGAGCAGTGATCTGATCGCAACACTCGAGGATCATGTGGCCATGGGAGGATACGGCAGCGCGGTTCTTGAAACCTTGTCAGAAGCGGGAATCACCACTCCGGTCATCCGATTGGCATGGCCCGATCAGTTTATCGAACACGCGTCCTCCGTGGACTATCTCCGCCAAAAGCATGGCCTGACTGTCGAGAAGCTCGTTTCCGATATTCGTCAGCGCCTATCCGGGAACCCCGGCCAGTCTGCAGCTGCTTCCGACCACGAAAAAACATTGGCCACCGGAACCAACGGAAAACTCGCCCATGCTCGATTTCCGGTCGCCGTTGGCGCACCTCAGACGTGACAGATTGTCACAAGTGGCAGTATTGTGGCACAGCTCTGCCCGGTCAATATCGCCCAAAATGTCCTTTTATCGGCAGAAAATAGTAAACCGAACGGTCAATAAAAACTGGCTTTTTTGCTGCTTCACCATATACCCAATGGTTGGCGTTGCCGTTGATGTCGCTGTTAAAGTCGAGCTTGGGGTTGAACATCCCAGCTCGAGTTCCGTCCAATCTCGCTAAGGCCCTGGTCCATGAAAGCAAATTTCCCTCTCCCGGTTCTCCCCGCGCCGCCAACCCGATCATCGGGACCCATTCGGCTGGGGCAACGACGGACAAAGACCGCCGCACCGAGTGGTAAGCGGGTACGACGCGCTCCGGAGGTACAGCGTACCCGGACCATTCATCCCGAAAAGGCAAGCCAGGCAGCGCCCCCCTTGCCCGGTCCGGTCGAGGTACATCCGGTTTCCATCGCCGTTGACGAGTTGGCGACGGTGGTACAAGCCGACGCAAACATTGTTTTCATGGCCGAACCCACTGCGGAAGCGCTTGCTGCGGTGGTCGTCAAAGGATTGGACACAGTTTCGGCTCCCGACCCCAAACCCGTCGAGATACGGAGCGAACGTGGGCCATGGGACGAAAACACATCGCTGAGACTTTACCTTCGGGAAGCAGTCGAAACACCCTTGCTGACGCCGAAGGAAGAGGTGGTTTTGGCACATCGAATTCAGGCCGGTGATGAGGCTGCCCGAGAGCATATGATCCGGGCGAATCTTCGCTTGGTAGTGAAGATTGCTCGTGAATACGAGGATTATGGCCTGCCACTTTTGGACCTCATCAATGAGGGCAACATGGGGCTCATGAGGGCGGTCGAACGATTCGATCCGACCAAAGGTGCCAAACTTTCCACGTATGCTGCCTGGTGGATCAAGCAATCCATCAAGCGAGCCTTGTCGAATCAGGCAAAATCCATCCGTCTGCCGATTCATCTGGTTCAACAAATCGCCCAATTGCGCCGCGCAGAAACTCAGTTTGAGGCCCGCAACGGAAGACCACCGCGGGATGCAGAACTGGCTGTTGTCCTTGGGGTTGCCGAGGAGGATATCCAACACTGGCGCGAAAGTGCCATGGTGGGCACCACTTCCCTGGATGCTCCCCTAGGGAACGACTCCGACTCGAATCGAGTTGCGGATGTTGTTGCCGACGACAATGCCCTGATGCCGTGGAATTCGGTGAGCGAAGAAACCAATGCCGAATTGATTCGGGAATTGGTGCTGACCCTCAACCCGCGGGAACAGAAAATATTGCGTGAACGGTTTGCTCTGGACGGTGGAGAGCCACGGACGCTTGAGGAGATTGGTACTGATTTTGGTCTGACCCGTGAGCGTATCCGCCAATTGGAAGCTGCCGCCCTTCGAAAACTTCGCGAGCGGATGCAAACCCGCGAGCGGATGGCCGCTTAAGCGCGGAGCTAATGTTGCTGGATGCCCATCGCCTTGAAGATTTCATGGTGATGGCAAACGCGATGGCGGGGTTAAGTCGAGGGAACCGTTCATCAATCGAAACACGGCCCTCGCAGCCCGCAAACTGGCACCCGGCTCTCCCAATTGGGCGGTCGCCATTCGGAGTTTCTGTTCCTTTTCCTCCCTGAGCGTCCGGTCAGACAACCATTGTGAAGCCAGTCGGGCGATTTCTTCCGGAGTGGCGTCGTTCTGGATGAACTCAGGCATGACCGGTTGGGTTCCAGGCTTATCCTCTTCACCAACGCCGCAGGCCAGCAAATTGGGCATGGATAGATATCGCACGGTGACCAATCGCTTTCCCAAGGCAAAAGTCATCGGCGATGCGCGATAGAACGCGATTGTCGGTACACCAAATCGGGCGCATTCCAAGGTGACTGTCCCGGTACATGCCAGGGCAATTGTTGCCTTCGACAACGACGTACCGACACCCGCTCTTGACACCTCGACCTCGGGATACCGGGCCGTCCACTCCAAAAATGGAGCCATGTCCACGGACTCGGGCAGAACCAAACGAAGATCGGCTCCGTGAGCCTGACGGATCAGACGTCCCGCCTCCAGCACGATGGGTAGATGGCGCATGAGTTCTCCGCGACGGCTGCCGGGAAGTAAAACCACCAGCGGAGGATTCAATTCCGTTCGGGCTGGGCTGCCCAAGTGCCTGTCCACCAGGGGATGCCCGACAAATTCGACGGGAAGCTCGGGAGCTCTTTGTCGATACCAGTCGGTCTCGAACGGCAATATGGAAAGGAGCAGGTCGTGGGTCTGGGCGAGTCGGCGGACTCTTCCCGGGCGGGATGCCCAGACCTGAGGTGAGACATACTGCACGATCTTGGGACGCCAATTATGAAACGGGCAGTCTGAACGCGCGGAGGCTAATCGAATCCGGGAGGCCAGACTGCCATTGAATCCAAAGTAGTCCACGCCGATGAAAATGTCCGGTTGTCGGCGGATGGCCTCCTCAACGATGTCATCCTGCAATCTTCGAAGTCGACGGAGTTGTCCGATCGACGGGATTCCGATCAGGGCATGGCGGACAAGATCGGCAGTCAGCTCCACACCGGCTTCTGCCATGCGAGGGCCGCCGACACCAAAAAAGATGGGAGGCACCGGTCCGGCCAATGGGCGAAATGCTTCGACCCATTCCGCCGCCAGGAGGTCGCCGCTGGGCTCCCCGGCCGACAACATAACCACCAAGGGTTTCAATGGGCGGCAGGATAGCGACTTCAGCACAGGGGTAAAAGTTCCTCTTGGACAACCGAACACTCAATTGGATGCTCTTTCGACTTTCTTGAAAGGCCATTTTGGGGCATGATGACCCTTTGTGGAAGCTGTTCTGGTTTCGTGCGCCGGCGATAACGGCGTGCAGAATGCCCCATTGACCACTGGTGCCCGCTCGATGAGTCGGGATGCACTCGAACTCTACCGCGCGATGTATCTCGCGCGGGAGGTGGACCGGTTGGAGATCGAACTCGTCCACCGGGGAGAGGGATTCTTTCATGTGGGAGGAGCGGGCCATGAGGCATCCGCCGCACTCCACTCCCATCTCACGTCGCGTGATTGGCTTCATCTGCACTACCGCGACAAGGCGCTGATGATCGCCCGAGGCCTGCCGCTCGAACAGTTTTTCCATAGCCTCCTGTGCACGGCTGATTCGCATTCGGGGGGCCGCCAAATGAGTGCTCATCTGAGTGCCCGGGAACTTCAGCTTCTGAGCTTGGTCGGGCCCGTCGGAAACCAGGCCTTGCAGGCGGTCGGCGTGGCACATGAAATCCAATCAGGTCCTGGAGAACCGCTGGTGGTGTGCTCGATGGGAGACGGTACAAGTCAGCAGGGTGAGGTACTCGAAGCCATTGCCGAAGCCGTGCGCTCCTGCCTCCCGGTCTTATTCTGGGTGGAGGACAATCACCTTGCGATATCGACCAGTACGCGTGGTCGGACTTTTTATGACCTGCCCACCGGTCCAGCCAAGAGCTTCTACGGAATGCCGGTCCACCGGTTGGATGGGCGGGACCCATTGGAGTGTCAGTCACAATTGGGCCCCATCATCCGGGAGCTCCGTTCTACCCGTCGCCCAGCACTCGTCGTTATCTCTCTCGACCGTCTGACCCATCATACCAACGCCGATGACGAACGGACCTATCGAACGACCTCAGAACTTCAAGCCATCCGGGCCAGTTCAGACCCACTCCCCGCGTTGCGCGAGCACCTGATTCGTCTCGGGCATTCAACGAAAAACATCGAGGCATTCGAAGCCCGCTGGTGCGCTGAAGCCGAAGCCGCCGCGGAAAAAGCGCTCCATTCTCCCAATCCCGTCGCCAACCTGGACGCCCGCCCCCCCTGGCCACCCCATTTATTGGGTCGACCCGAATATCGCGGGACCAGCGGCGGCCAGAGCCACATGCTGGAGTCGATGCGAAGGGTCCTGCGGCATCGTTTGTCTCAGGAACCCCGGGCCACTCTTTTCGGAGAGGATCTCGAAGACCCCAAAGGAGACGTCTTTGGTTTAACTCGTGGACTTTCAACTCAATTCCCAGGGCGGGTCATCAATACGGCCCTCAGCGAAAGCACCATTGCAGGGGTCGGAGTCGGACGTGCACTCGCCGGCGGACTCCCCGTGGCATGCATCCAGTTTGCCGATTTCATCCCGATCGCTTTCAACCAAATCGCCAGTGAAATGGGGTCGATGCACTGGCGGACTCTCGGAGCTTGGTCCGTACCGATGGTTCTCCTCTCTCCGTGTGGTGGGTACCGTCCGGGGTTGGGACCGTTTCATGCCCAAACCTTCGAGAGTATCCTGGCCCATGTCCCTGGAATCGACGTGCTGATGCCCAGCAATGCGGCTGATGCTGCCGGCTTGCTTAACGCCGCATTTGCCGGTGGTCGCCCCACCGTTTTTCTTTATCCCAAGGTCTGTTTGAATGACCCGGCTTTTGCCACCAGTGACGACGTGGAACGGCACTGGGTTGAGCCCGGAAAGGCTCGACGAGTTCGAGAGGGGGATGACCTGACCCTGGTCACCTGGGGTGGCACAGTCCCCCTTTGTTTGCGGGTGGCGACCCTCCTCGAATCTCACGGCGTTCATACAGACCTCATTGACCTCAGGTCCTTAAGTCCGTGGGATTCGGAAGCCGTCTGCGCCAGCGCCGAACGGACCGGGCGCGTGGTGGTCGTTCATGAAGACAATTGGACCTGCGGATTTGGAGCGGAAGTTCTTGCGACGGCCGCCGAAAAGTGCCGCCGTCCTTTGATTGTTCGGCGAATCACCCGGCCAGACACCTACGTTCCCTGCAATTACGTCAATCAATTGGAGGTCCTTCCCGATTTCAAACGGATCGTCGACACCGTGGCGGACCTGTGTGGTTTAACCGTCAACTGGAAACTCGAAGGCGCCGAACCCGGCTCCGACTTTGTCCTCGAAGCGGTCGGTTCCAGCCCGGCGGACCAAACCGTCAGCGTCATCGAATGGCTTGTTCCAGCGGGCAAATTGGTGCAAGCCGGCGATCTGGTTGCAGAGTGTGAGGCCGACAAAGCCACCTTTGAACTCCGGGCACCCGTGTCCGGTGTTATTCGGGATATGGTGGCACCCGGAGAGAAAGTCCCCGTCGGATCGCGCCTCGCTCAAATCGAGCAATTGAACCACAGCCCGAGGCTGCCGCGACGCATCCCCGTCGAACCAAAACCCACGGTCCTTCGAACAGTCATCGAGGACCCTTCCACGGGTACGGAAAAGTTAATCTCGGCAGAACGTTCATCCCATCGGGGCCTGACTGGAATATCAGCGATCCAACCCGCACTGGCAGGAAGGATAGTCACTAACGACGAACTGGTGCTCCGTTTCCCCGGGAGAACGGCATCCGACATATTTCAGCGAACCGGCATTGAAACCCGTCGATTGCTTGGACCTGATGAGTCGGCGTTGACACTGGCCACCCGGGCCTCTCGATCCGCGTTGGCCGGTGCGGGACTGACCCTGAACGAGATCGACGCCATTTTTGTCAGCACCAGCACACCGATTTCGCTCAGCCCGAGCATGGCGTGCCTGCTCCATCATCAACTCAGTCTGCACGGCCCCAGTCGGGACGTCCCGGCGAGTGACATCCTGGCAGCCTGCTCGGGCTACCTCTACGCACTCCAAGCGGCTTCCGATTTCTGCCTGGCGAAACCGGACGCCAATATCCTGGTGGTCACCGCCGAGGCAATGAGTACGTTCACCGATCCCAGCGATTTCGATACGGCCATCGTTTTTGCGGATGGGGCAACTGCAACGGTGGTGCATGGACCAGAAGCCTCGGGATTCAAGGATTCCCGAATCCTCCTCCGCCGCCCGGTATTGAGCGCCCGGGGTGAGGATGGCTCGATATTGAACCACGGGCGACGTGAACGGCCCACCGTGAACATGGACGGGCTCAAGGTATTTCCCATGGCGGTTCGACAATTGATCGCCCTGCTCAAGGAGGCTTCCCACCAGGCCGGGGTCCAGGTGGAAGACCTCGATTATATTGTCCCGCATCAGGCGAACGGTCGAATATTGGAAGCTGTCGATAGTCGCCTCAAACTTCGAAAAGGGCGTCTCGTCAACCGGGTTCGGTACTCGGGCAACACCAGCAGCAGCACCATCCCCCTGGTCCTGGCGGAACTGTTGGCCGAATCCCCCGTCAGCGGGGCCAAAGCAGGTCTCTGTTCCTTCGGAGGCGGATTCACCTTCGGTGCTGCGGTGTTGGAATTCACCTGAACGACCCTTCCGACGGCGACCGGCATCCGGCCACCCATGAGCCAACCACCGCGACGTAGCGCGGACATTCCTGTCTGCCGTTTCGCCGACATTCCTGTCGGCAGGGCTTGATCCCGTCCCGAGGCTGCCCGACTGGCCGACGGCCCGGCAGGTTTGGAAACCTGCGCTACGTCGCGCAGCGCCGGTTCGCCAATCCGGCTCACGGCCTCAATTCACGTCCGAATTGGACGTGGTCCCCTCCCCCCGGGGCAATTCCTCCTCTCTCGCGTTGATGGAATGGACGCCCCACCTATAGCGACACCACCCGGACACTTGTAATCGCCCGGTCCCGTTGCAATTCCGCCAGGGCCTCAGCCGGCGGCACGCTGTCGAGATGAAGAACCGTGAGCGCTTCCCCGCCAGCATCATCCCGGGACAGACTCATATTGGCAATATTGACCCCGTGCCGACCCAGCACCGTTCCCAGGAAGCCGACGATTCCGGGGCGGTCCTGGTTGCGGATGAGCAACAGGTGCCCGTGGATGGGGATTTCCACCGGCTGACTATAGAGTCGCACGATGCGGGGATTGTTTGGGGACCCAAAGAATGTTCCACCCGCCGACAGAACCTTGATGTCCCCCTGGAACAGTTGCACGTGGAGCCATTCGTGGAACGTCACCGGTTCATCGGAACGTTTTTCCTCAATTGCCAGCCCCAAAGCCGAGGCTACGCCCCGGACATTGACGTTATTAATGTCCACACCGCTGGCCGCAGAAAGATAGCCACGAAGAATGGCCCGAGTGACAGGGTCCGTCTGCGGGATTTCCTGCGCCTTTCCACCAAAAGTGATGTGAATCCGGTCGACGTGGGCGGGGGCCAACTGCCGTAAAAGACTTCCCAGCTTTTCGCCGAGGAGGAGGTACGGCTTGACCAGTTCGTAGGTCTTCGCATCCACCCCGGGCAAATTGACCGCGTTGCGAACCTCGCCGGTCAGCAAAAACCCGGAGATAATCTCCGCCACTTCCAAACCGCATTTTTCCTGGGCTTCTTCAGTACTGGCACCGAGATGAGGAGTCAAAATGACATTGGGCAGCGCGCGCAGGCGATGGTCGGCGGCCAGCGGTTCGGTGATATAGACATCCAACGCGGCACTAGCCACCCGACCAGACTCGAGGGCCGTCACCAGGTCTGCTTCCGCAATAATCTCCCCGCGGGCGCAGTTCACGATGCGGACACCCGGCTTCATTTTGGCGAATGCCGTAGTGTTCAGCATTCCCCGGGTCTCAGGAGTGACCGGCATGTGAACGGTGATGAAATCAGACTCCCGATAAATAACATCGAGGTCCGTGGCCAACTCCACCCCCAACTGGCGCGCCCGGGATTCGGTCAGGAACGGATCGTAGGCCAATACCCGCATACCGAAGGCCAGCGCCCGTTTGGCCACTTCACCGCCAATTCGACCGGCACCCAAAATGCCCAACACCTTCCCAAACAGTTCCGTGCCCTGGAACTGCTTGCGGTCCCATTTGCCCGCAACCATCGATGCATGTGCCGAAGGAATTTTCCGGGCCAGGGCGCCCAGCATGAAAAAGGTCATTTCTGCAGTGGTCAGCGTGTTGCCTCCGGGCGTGTTCATGACCACCACCCCCCGTTGCGTCGCCGCCTCGACATCCACATTGTCCACTCCCACGCCGGCTCGACCCACCACCTTGAGTTGAGTGGCCGCCGCCAGCACCTTGGCGCTCACCTTGGTTTCTGAGCGCACCACCAAAGCGTCGGCGTCCGCCACCACCGACAGCAATTCTGCTTCGGTCAGGCGCTTGGACAGAACCGTGACTCGAAACTCAGGCCGAGCCTGAAAATAGGCGATGCCGCGGGGCGAAATGGGATCACAAATGAGCACGTGCATAAACAGCGGAGCGGACGCTACGGGGCGCATCGGCATGGGTCAATCCTGCTCGGTCCTGCGGACAGCCAATTGGCTTCACCTCTGCGGAACGGGAGTGATTCGAACCACCCCGGAACCGGCAGGAGTCTCGCCTTACCGATATTACTCTGATTCAATAGGTTATGATTGAATTGTCAGCGAGAGAAGAAAGGCTTCCATTGAAAGATTCCTCCCCCGGTGTCGTGTATCTGAAACAGCTTACCTTTTGCCGCGATTTCGGAGACACGACACTAGCGGGGCTGCTCCACGACCATCACTTGATCCACCGCCGGCGATGAAATCCGCTGCACGCCCCCTCCTGGCCAGACGATTTCCAATGATTCAACCCGTGCCTGGGTTCCGAGCCCAAACGTTATCGGTAATTCCGACTGGGAAAGGTAGCTTCGGGTCGGCATCACCTGCCGGGACAGGTGCTTTCCACCCACACGGGCAGTGACCGAGGCACCGATGGCATCCCGATTGCAACGCGTTCCCACCAACCGGACCCGCAACCAATGATGGCCTAACACCTGGTCATTGCGGAGCAGGCGCGGCGGTCCATCCACTTGGGTGAGAATAACGTCCAAGTCTCCGTCCCCATCGATGTCGGCGAACGCAGAGCCACGTCCGACCATGGGTCGGAGCAAGTCTGGCCCGGCATACGCTTTATCCACCGCGACAAACTGGTTTCCATGGCGTGGACCACTATTCCAAAAAAGCTGGGCTGGTTGCCGATACGATTGGGTCGGTTGCACGGTGGATATCGCGGGTTCCAGATGGCCATTCACGGTCAAGACGTCCAATTGACCATCCAAATCGTAGTCGAAGAAAAACAGGCCGAACTTGAGAAGCGAACGACTGGCCGGACCAAATCCACGCACCAGGGATTCGTCGGCGAAGACCAACGAGTCTCGTTGCGAGACATACAGGGCATTCATCTCGTTGGCAAAATTGCCAATGGCGATGGCCAGGGAATCATCGTCACGGAAACGGGCGGAATCGATGCCCATGGCCCCCCGGGCCTGCCCTTGCGCATCAAAAGCGATGGCAGAGGCCTCGCCCATCTCGCGAAAGGTTCCGTCGTGTTGATTGCGGAAAACGAAGTTCTGCACCGTATCGTTGGCCACAACGAGGTCAATCCAACCATCGTTATCGATATCCACCGGTGCCAATGCCAGCGATTTGGCCAAAGGAGCCCCGGATAACCGGTTGGTCACCTGCACCCCGCTGGCCTTGGAAACATCCCGGAATCGCCCCCCGCCCTCATTGTGATACAAGTGGGGGAAGGTCCCCTCAAACCCCTTGGGTGGCCCATACGCACGCCCAATTCCGGGCAATTCATAATGCACCGCCTCGTCGAGGGCCGGTGACCACCGGACGTAGTTGCAAACAAAGAGGTCCAGTCGACCGTCGTTGTCATAGTCAAACCAAGCTGCACTGGTGCTCCAATCGTCGGATTGGCCGCCGACGCCGGCGGTATCCGTGATGTCTTGAAACTTTCCGCCACCTAAATTGTGAAACAACCGCGCGCCACCCACGAGGGTTATGAGAAGGTCCGGACGTCCGTCATTGTCGAAATCTCCGACGGCCACCCCCATGCCATAACCCTGAAATTGCAACCCGGAGCCCGCCGAAACATCCGTAAACTTTCCGCCTCCATCATTGTGATACAGGGTCGCCACCACCGGTGTGACCACGCCTACGGGATGTCCGGGCCATCCACTGGTGTTGATGAACAGCAAATCCGGTCGCCCATCCCCGTCAAAATCAAAAAAGGCCACCCCACTCCCCATGGACTCTGGTAGCAGCTTGGCACCGTAGGCACCCGAGTGATGGACGAACTGAATTCCAGCCGATGCAGTCACCTCCACAAAGGGAGCCACGGGAGGATTCACCACTTCGACCGCTCCTGAAGAACTCGTGGAGGAGTCAACTCCGGTTCGACGACAACCCAGCCCGACCAACCCGCCGACTACCGCCATCCACACCAGGAGTCTTGAGAGATGTCGCCACCCATGCATTGGCCCCGCAAATGGGCCGGAACCGACGGCTCGGGTCAGACGGGTCATAGGATTCAGCTCCCGAGAATGGACCAACCGCCGTAGGGTCTCAATCCAAAGTTCCACCGACGAATTTGGCTGCGACAGCGGTGAAAGCGTGACAAAGTTTCTCCCATGCCGTCGGTGAATCGCTTGCGCGATGTGGCGATTCGGATCGTCGCCTTCATGGGGCTTTGGACCCTCATTGGACTGTTGTTTGCCGGGCAATTCCACCTGTCCAGCGCCCAGGTGGGGGCACCCGTATCCTGGGGACGCGCCATTGGATTCGGGTTGGCCGATTGGTATGTCTGGGCCGTTTGGTCGATTCCCGTGATTTTCCTATCGAGGCGATTCCCGTTGGACCGGGACCATTGGGTAAAGCATTTGCCCATTCACCTGATCGCCAGCGCCTGTGTGGCCGTCGGGTACGCCGCTGTTCGGGCGTATGTCGGGCAACTTCAAGCCGCATGGGACGGGGACCCCCGGCCCTACTCTGGTTTGCTGGCTCCGCTACTACTAAAAACCTGGCCATTCAACCTGCTTTTGTATTGGATCATCTTAAGCGTCACTCATACGGTCCTGTACCAACGCCAGCTTCGCGAGCGGGAGGTGCGGGCCATCGACCTCGAAAAACGGCTTGCCACCGCACGCCTTCAAGCGCTGCAAATGCAGCTGAACCCGCATTTCCTATTTAACTCATTGAACAGTGTGGCGGCGTTGATGCACCGGGACGTCGAGGCAGCCGACCAAATGTTGGTCCGGCTGGGAGAACTCCTCCGACGGACACTCGACGGAACCGGGACCCAGGAAGTCCCCCTCGATGAAGAGCTGGATTTTTTGGGGCGATATCTCGATATCGAAAAGACCCGTTTTGGGGACCGTTTGTCGATGCGATCAGAAATCGACCCCACGGCCAGGAAGGCTTTGGTTCCCAATCTGGTGCTTCAACCACTGGTTGAAAATGCCATCAAACACGGTATTGAACCCCGGGCGGCCAGGGGCGAAATCCTGCTGCGCGCCCGGGTGGAATCGGGCGAATTGCTTCTTGAGGTCTGTGATAATGGCCGAGGACCGACGGACCGGACATCAACGCGGGAGGGCATCGGCCTATCCAATACCCGGGCCCGCCTGCATCAGCTCTATGGTGACGCCCAAAGTCTTGAAGCCGGTGGAGCCCCCGGTGGAGGCTTCCTCGTACGCGTCCGGCTACCCCTTCATTTCACTTCAACTGATTCCATTCACCCATCCACTCGTTCGTTCGCCTATCATTCATGAAACTCCGAGTTCTGATCGCCGATGACGAACCCCTTGCCCGTGAACGCCTACGCCGCCTGCTGGAGCGACAGAAGGACGTCACCGTCGTTGGGGAGTGCGGTGACGGCGTTTCCACGCTTGAATCCATCCGTCGGGACCAGCCCCAGGTCGTCTTGCTGGACATTCAAATGCCAGAGCTGGATGGACTTGGGGTGGTTGAAGGCCTCGACGAAACCGTACGCCCTGCGATCATCTTCGTGACCGCTCACGACCGTTTTGCCGTCCGGGCCTTTGAGGTCCAGGCGATTGACTACCTCCTGAAGCCGGTGGACGAAAGCCGTCTGGCTGCGGCGTTGGAACGGGTCCGCGCCCGGTCTCTTTCCGGAAGCCAACCCGATTGGGCTCAACAATTGAACCATCTGATTGGCGAATTGCGCCCCGAGAACCGCCTCGGCGATCGCCTTGCGGTCAAATCCGACGGCCGAGTGGTTTTCGTCAAAATCAGCGAACTCGACTGGATTGAAGCGTGCGACAACTACGTGGAGTTGCACGTGGGCACCGCGAGCCACCTCCTTCGGGAGACCCTCTCTCGCTTGAGTGAGCGCCTACCCTCTCAGCAGTTTCTGCGCATCAGCCGGTCAATCATCATCAACATGGATCGAGTCCGGGAACTGCAGCCGCTGTTCCACGGGGAATACTGCATCATCCTTCGGGACGGCACCAAGGTGACCCTGACCCGGACCTACCGCAATCAACTACCCCGGCTGGGTGTTGGGACGGATTAGCAGTCCTGGACTTTGCAAGCGGCTCCGGCGGAGCAGGCTCCAACGATTGCCCCCGACGCCAGTGGCAAAGGCTGACTTCAGAAGCCGCGTGTCATCGACTTGGAATTGACTCGGCCACCGATGCTGTAATATATTTACTTACATGGCGTCATTGACCCTTCGAATCCCAGACCTTCTGGAAAAGCAACTCGAAGCGGAAAGCAGAGAGCGTGGTATCTCGAAAAGCGATGTCGTTCGGGAAGCCCTTGAGCGCGACCTGAAGGTGCAGGGTTGGCGGAAGCTGCGCGAACAATTCCGTCCGCATCTGGAGCGTCGGGGTGTCTTTACCGAGGCCGATGTCCTGAAGCACCTTGGCGAAGAGCTGTGAGAATTCTCGTGGACTCATCGGTGCTCATCGCAGCCCTAGCTCGACCGGGGGTATGCACCGAGTTAGTCGACGAAGTCGCACGAGACCACACCCTGATTGTCTCCCGGTATGTCCTCGACGAGGTGGAACGAAAACTCCGGGAAAAATTCGGTTTATCCCGTTCCGAATCCTTGGAATTGATGCGAGGTGTCGAGCGGCAATGTGAGCCGGCGGAACCGGTTGATATTCCGGGGAATGCATGTCGAGATTCTGCGGACCTGCCGATCCTGGGCGCGGCGGTGGGCGGGTCTGCCGACCTGCTTGTGACCGTGGACAAGGACCTCTTGGCGCTCGGAACGTATCAAGGCATCCCGATCTTGAAGCCAGGTGAATTTTGGCGACGGACAGGCACGAGCAAATAGCGGATGGACACCAATTACAATCCCGACAGACTGTCGGAACTGGAAAGCGCTCCTGGACGTTGCAAACGGCTCCGGCGGAGCATGCCCCAACGGTATCCACCCACCACAACGGCGAACGCCGCAGCGCAGAAATAGAATCCGCGATGGTCATGCTCACGAATGAGCACTGCTTCCAGCGCCAAATCGGCGACGACCATGCCATGCCCGAAGGCATCCCAGCGGTTGACGAAATAGCCGGACCGCCCCCCCCAAGCCATCAACGACGACAGTGCGGCCACAACAAAAACGCCACTGGTCAGGATCAAAGGGCGGCTCAAGTGCATCCACAGCTGAAACGTGGCCAGATAGGCACCGAGGAACGTCCAACTGATCCACCACCGTTCCAATTCGGTGCCTGCCCGCAAAGGCTCAACCGTTTTGATATTCATCCAGTACCCTTTCCCTTGATTTTGAACTCCGCAACCCACCGGCCACGGTAGTGAGTCGCTTCGACTCACACCACCTTACGCCCAAGCTCAAACTTTGGATGCCCGAAAAATCCGATCGTCGGATCGATTCCGACCCTCGATTCCATCTCCCACTGACTTATTATCAGCTGGTTACGGGGATAGGTGGTCCTAGTGGACACCAAAACGGACACCAATTTGTCCGCTTAGTCAGTACACCGGTATTGCTGAGGCGAGCACTCCACGTGCACGCTCACGGTTCGGAAATGCGTTGGCGGTCGGCGCCCTGGTCGAGTTGGGCTTGCGATTGAACGGATGGCGCGGACAAAATCGTCCGGAAGAGTTGGGTAACACCTTCCATTGTCGCATCTCGAAAATTTCCTCGCCACAGCTACACGGTCGCTTCCCGAAAATGGCATCGGCATCTTAGTCCGGAATCGGGAAGGAAACTACTTTGAGGCCGGGAATGTCTTTGAAATCCGTGAAATTGGCAGTCAACAGCGTCAGGTCGCGCTGCACCGCCTGGGCCGCGAGCCAAAGGTCTTGGACACGGAACGCGTGCCCTCTCCCTGCGGCGTGCAATTGAGCAGCCAGTTCGCCGAAGGTCTCGGCCGTTTCTCCGGTGATCCGGACCAATGGTTTCCTGCGAATGCGGCGAAGCATGGCAAGCGCG
>CAITXU010000136.1 GCA_903896505.1 uncultured Verrucomicrobiota bacterium
TTACTGGTCGCAGGACAGTTCCACCACCGTGATGGCCCGGCCCTCGACTCCAAAGTCCCTGATGCTCCAGGTTGCGTGGCCCGGGGGCCGTTCCCAGCAGTACCCCGTTCCCACCGCAGCCCAGGAGGTCGAAGCCTCCGTCGATGGGGCGCTCAAGGTCGTGCGGTGAAATCTGGCGAGTACTGATCCATTGGGAACTTCCCCAAGGGATTTCGGTCGCCCACTTCGAAGGACCGGCCTTATTCTGAAGGTGTTGACGTCATCCATTTCAGGACGGCTTGTTAGATGGTCCGCCATGTTGGCGGTCTGTCTTGGACAGATGGGGCTCTTGTTGGCCGAAGCACCTCCCGGTTGGCAGAGCCATCCTGGATACCGGGTGGCCCGGTTGCCGGCCATTGCGGAACATGCATCGGGTTTCCAACGTCTTTCCTCTGCCTCCACCGGCATTGCCTTCACGAATGTCTTATCGAGCGAGCTGTCACTGACTCGAACCCCGGCAAACAATGGTTCGGGTGTGGCACTTGGGGATATTGACGGTGACGGGCGATGCGACGTGTACCTATGTAGTCTGGCTGGGGATAACCGACTGTATCGGAATCTCGGTGATTGGAAGTTCAAGGATATCACTAAAGAGGCCGGGGTCGGCTGTCCTGGACAGGTTTCAACAGGGGCGGTCCTGGCGGATATCGATGGAGATGGGGACCTCGACCTTCTGGTCAATGCCCTTGGAGGAGGAACACGCCTCTTTCTGAATGACGGACGGGGGCACTTTATCGAGAGGAAAGACTGTGGACTGTTGACCCATTCGGGGAGCACCTCGCTTGCTTTGGCGGATATCGATGGAGATGGCTACCTCGATGTCTATGTTGCCAACTATCGTGCGACCACCCTCCTCGATCAGCCACAAACGCGCTTCACCGTGGCACGAAATGGAGGGCGTGCCATTCTGACGAAGATCAATGGCCAGGCGGTGACCAATGCCGAGATGATGCATCGCTTCACCATCGATTCCTCGGGGATTCCCCGTGAATCGGGAGAAGCAGACGTTCTATACCGCAACGATGGTCATGGAAATTTTGTTCCCATCTCATTTCCTGAAGGGTTCCGCGATGACCAGGGGCGACCGGCGGAAGTCCCATACGACTGGGGATTAAGCGTGGCTTTACGTGATTTGAACGGCGATGGTGCCCCGGACATTTACGTCTGCAACGACACCGATTCTCCAGACCGAATCTGGATCAATGATGGGCACGGACGTTTTCAGGCTCTGGATCCTTTGGCCTGGAGGCATACCAGTTTGTCCTCCATGGGGGTTGATTTCGCCGATTTGGACCGGGATGGCCGGGATGAGGTCTTTGTAGTCGACATGCTGGCGAGGTCGCATTGGGATCGACAAACACAGCGGGAGAAGGCAGGTCCGGAACATTCGCCGTTCGGAAAAACCGACGACCGTCTCCAATTTCCGCAGAACACACTTTTTTGGAATCGAGGAGACGGCAGCTACGCCGAAATCGCAATGGCAGCTGGATTATCTGCCACGGATTGGTCCTGGTGTCCCCTGTTTATCGACGTCGACCTGGATGGTTTCGAAGACTTGATCATCGCGACCGGCTTTCATCGCAATGTTCTGGATGCGGACGCCGTCGGGGAAATCGAGCGATTCAAATCGACCCATCGGCTGAGTGTCAGCGATGAGCTTCAGCTCAAGAAACGGTTTCCTGCCTGGGAAACACCCAGTCTCGCCTACCGGAACCTAGGAGGGATGAGATTCGAGGAGGTTGGGAAGCAGTGGGGATTTGACTGGAAGGGGGTGTCGCAGGGAATGGCCGTGGGAGACCTGGACAACGACGGGGATCTGGACGTGGTGATCAACAACTTGAACGGAGAAGCGAGTGTGCTGAGGAATGAGGGGAGTGGGAAGCGGCTGGCGGTGAGGTTGAAGGGAGCCGGAGGGAACACACAGGGAATCGGGGCGAA
>CAITXU010000137.1 GCA_903896505.1 uncultured Verrucomicrobiota bacterium
ACCGGCGGCCGCGATTTCGAGAGCCCGCTTGACGGATTCCTGCCCCTTCACTTCAGCCATGTCCACATCGTCCGCAGTGTTCGAGGAAAATAGAGCTGCTGTATTGACTCGGGTCGGTTTCAAATCCAGCGCACCCTCCAAAAAGAGGGCGGCTTCTCTTAGATTCTGAACAGGGATCACCTCAATTCCCTCCACAACAGCCGCCTCGGCGGCGTTGTCTTTCGGAACGAGCACCCCTTTGCGGCCATCCGCCCGGGCCCGGATCGCAACGGTTAAAGCCCCCTTGATTGGACGCACCGCACCCGTAAGAGCCAGTTCACCCACGATCACGTACTGATCTAATAACTGTGGCTCGATTTGTTCGCTGGCGGCAAGAATTCCAAGGGCAATGGGCAGATCAAAACTGGGCCCTTCCTTCCGAGTATCGGCTGGTGCCAAATTGATGGTGGTCCTACCCATCGGAAACTTGAAGCCCGAGTTCGACATGGCTGTCATCACACGGTCGCGAGACTCCTTAACGGCCGTGTCGGGAAGGCCAACGATGACGATATAGGTTGTTCCAAAATTGGAATCCACCTCTATCTCAATGGGATAAGCATCAATCCCCTGGACTGCAGCCGAGAAGACTTGTGCGAGCACACCCGAAGGCTAAACCGGGAAGTCGTATCGGTTAAAATCAAATCGATCCGACTTGCACCTGACCTCGTTGGTATTACTTAGGGCTGACCCTGTCCCTTGCTCAGAATCTTCAGGTTCTTAATCTGAGCCGCCTTTGCGAACTCGATAACCTTGACCAATCCTCCGACTGCGGCCCCCTTGTCCGAGCGCACGATCACTTTGACCTGAGGGTCTTCCAACCCGGCCTGTTTGAGTTCAGCCGCCAGCTTCTCTTCCGTGACGGCACGTGCACCGATAAAATAGTAAGGGGGGTCCTTGGCCAGGGTCACCGTGAAGGGCGGCTTCTCGGCTCCGGCACCCTGCTTGGGTGCTTCTGTCGTTTCCGGCAGGTTGATGCGAACGGCGGGCTGATTCTTGAAGCTGGTGGACACCAGAAGAAACACCACCATCACGATCAACACGTCGATCAGGGAGATGATGATCACCGCTGGAGCGCTCCGCCGACGCCGAGGATAAAACTTCATGGCTTGCGGGCAGATAACGGGGGCGGAACAACGGGGGCCTTCAAGTCGCCCAGGTAGAGCCTTCGAAGAACCCCATCGCAGAGGCCTTCCAATTCCACCGCCAGGAGTTCAACTCGTTTGTTGTAGTAGCTCCAGGCCACCAATGCCGGAATGGCTACCATCAAACCGGCGAGCGTCTTGTTCAAGGCGGCGGCGATGCCCTGAGCCAGCAGCGCGTTGTCTCCGGTCACGGCACGCCCAAAGTCAGCGAAAATGGGAATGATGGCGTAAATCGTGCCGACCAATCCCAAAAGTGGGGCGATTCCGACGATGATTTCAAGAATCACCAATCCCCGTTCCATCTGGGCGACCTCCTGGCGTGCCAATACCTGAACCGCCTCGGCGTTATCGGTCTTGGACCAGTCTCGATGATCGAGCATCAGGCTGATAAGCCGCGCCAGAGGCGAGGGCTGCACCAGCGTCAGTGACCGAAGGTCCTCGGCACTAGCCACCCCCAATGCATTGGACAGGGCAACCGGACGAATTGCAGAGCCACGCAACGCCCATCCTCGTTCAATGATGAACGCGACGGCGACAACGGACATAATCAGGAGCAGCCAGAGAAATGGGCCGCCAGTTCGAAGAGCGTCAAACATTAGTAGACAATATAGTTAAAGGTAAACTTTATATCGATGAAATCCTTGCCCACCCAACTGCGCATGGGCACCGGCCAGGTGCCAAAGGGTGCAGCTTGATCAATGGACAGGATACAAATCAGGGAAAGATTTTCACCCACGGAGGATGGCTTGTTGTCGATTCCCGAGACATGGCCGTCGGCATGCAGGCGAAACGTGATCTCCACCTGCCCGCTCCGCTCAAACGAAAACTTCCGCTCATCCAACAACTCGTACCATCGAGCCTGAATGGCGGCGGTCATCTTTAGGCCATAGTCGCCGAACGGGGAGGCTTTGACGTTTTCCGAGGGTTCAATGCTGAGTCGGCGGACACCGCCTTCCTGTTTCTTCTTTTCCTCCACGATGATTCCCTTGGCCGCTCTGGCTTCCGACAAGGTCTTGAATTTTCGTGGCTTCGACTCCGGTACTTTTTCCGTCTCTTGAGCCTTTTCGTCTTTGGCATCCGCAACTGGTTTTTCAACCGGGAGCGACTGCGGGGCATCTGCCTTCCGAGAAATCACCGGCTTGGCCTGCGCCGTCTCTCCAGCGGTCGCACCACCGGGAGGAGGCGCCGCAGATTTTTCCACCAATTCTTTAAGTTCCGGAGCGGGCTTGGGCGGAGGCTCGACCGGGGTGGGAGGCACCGAGGTGTCGAACGTCTTCTTCGCCTCAGGGCGCTTGCCATCGATATTGGGAACCGCTTGATCGCTCCGGGTTGGGTTCGGATTGGCGGCCAGCGTATTGGCATTGGACTGCTTGGTCGCATCTTCCGGCGCGTCCGGGGTGATGGTGTCTGGATTCACCTCGACGAACTCGGTGACCGTTTCTGCCGGCGGATCCTGGCGCACGACCGGGGCTGGCCGCTGAAGAGACTCCACCAATGGCTTCAGCCAGGGAGGAAACAAGGCGGACTCCGCGATTCGGGGAAAGACCCAGGCCAACAGAAAGAAATTGATGTGCAGCAACAACGATAACAGCAGCGCGATCACCAACGGGGATCGAACGAGCTGTTTCCATCGAGATTGACGCACCGCAAAGGTCATTTCTTGCACTGGAAGACTGACGGACAGTTCTCAACTGGGCAAGAATGGTTGCCAGACTCCTCATCGCCGTTAGGGACCGGACGGTCAAAGTCAGGTTACAACGTGGCGAAAATCACTCGGCCATTGAACGGGGTCCGTTGGCGATTACCTGCATCCGCCCTTGCCCTTTCTTGACGCTCCACTCGCAAAGCCTCAATTTCGCCCTGTTGATTGACCCAGTTTTTTTGAAGCAATGACCACGCCTTCCTCTCTGGCCGCCACCCGCCAATCGTTTGATTTGGGCAACGGTACGACCGGCCAGTTCTACTCCCTGCCCGCCTTGGAACAGATTCTCGGGCTTCCCGTGTCGCGGCTGCCGGTTTCGATTCGGATCGTTCTGGAATCGGTCCTCCGCAACTGTGACGGAAGAAAGGTTCAGGAAGCAAATGTCCGGGAATTGGCAGGTTGGCAGGCCAAAGCCGATCGGACCGCCGAAATCCCCTTTGTTGTGGCCCGCATTGTCCTCCAGGACTTCACCGGTGTTCCTCTGCTGGTTGATTTGGCCGCCATGCGTTCGGCCGTCGCCCGCCTGGGCGGCAACCCCAAGTTGATTGAACCGCTGGTGCCCGTGGACCTCGTGGTCGACCACTCCGTTCAAGTCGATGCCAACGGGACTCCTGACGCTTTCGCCCAGAATCTGGCCATTGAATTCCACCGCAACCGCGAACGGTACGAGTTCCTCAAATGGGGCATGCAGGCATTTGACACCTTCAAGGTAGTTCCCCCGGGCATCGGCATCGTACACCAAGTCAATCTTGAGTTCCTGGCGAAGGGAGTCTTGCAGCAGGGAGGGGTCTATTACCCCGATACGCTCGTGGGTACGGATTCGCACACCACCATGATCAACGGGATTGGTGTGGTGGGTTGGGGCGTGGGGGGTATTGAAGCGGAGGCCGGCATGCTGGGCCAACCGGTTTACTTCCTGACCCCGGACGTCGTCGGCGTCCATCTGACGGGAGCCTTGGGAGAAGGCGTCACCGCCACCGACCTGGTCCTGACCCTCACCCAATTGCTCCGCAAAGCCAAGGTAGTCGGCAAGTTCGTGGAATTCTACGGCCCCGGTGCACGCCATCTGAGCGTGGTCGACCGTGCGACCATTGCCAACATGGCTCCGGAGTACGGGGCGACGATGGGCTTCTTCCCGATCGATGAGGAATGTGTCTCCTACCTGCGGTCGACCGGACGGTCCGAGGAACATTGTCGCATTTACGAAAGCTACTACCGCGCGCAGGGACTTTGGGGTGTTCCCGAGGCGGGACAGATCGATTACTCGCAGCAAATCGAGTTCGACCTGGCGAGCGTTGGCCCCAGCGTCGCCGGTCCCAAGCGTCCTCAAGACCGAATCGAACTGGCGAAGCTCAAGCAGGAATTCGTCGGTGCCTTCAGTAAACCGGTGACGGAAAACGGGTTTGGCAAGAGCCCTGAGGAATTGAAGACGAACCGGGCGGAGGTTCACTGGAATGGTGCTGGATCAGCCACCCTTGGGCACGGCTCTGTCCTGATTGCCGCCATCACCAGTTGCACCAATACCAGCAACCCGTCGGTCATGCTGGCAGCCGGGCTCCTGGCCAAGAAAGCAGTTGAACGCGGCCTCACCGTCAATCGATCGGTCAAGGCATCCCTGGCTCCCGGAAGCCGGGTGGTCAGCGACTATCTCTCGAAAACCGGTCTTCAACCCTACCTCGATCAACTCGGCTTTAATCTGGTGGGATATGGCTGCACCACCTGTATCGGCAACTCGGGTCCCCTGCGTCCCGCCATCGAAGAAGCGGTGGTCAAACATGATTGGGTTGCCGCCAGCGTGTTGTCGGGCAATCGCAACTTTGAGGCCCGCGTCCATCAAAACATCAAGGCCAACTTCTTGATGTCGCCGCCCCTGGTGGTCGCCTTTGCCCTGGCTGGCCGGGTCGACATCGATTTAACCCGTGAACCTCTCGGTCATACTCCCGCCGGATTGCCCGTCTATTTGAAGGACATCTGGCCCAGCCTCCAGGAAATCCGCACGGCATTGGAATCCGCCCTGAAGCCGGAGGTCTTCCAAGCCCTCTACTCCAATTTCGCCGGCCAAAATCCCAAGTGGAATGAAATCCCCGCCAGCACCGGTCTGGTCTACGCCTGGGATGCCGCGAGCACGTACATCCAAGAGCCGCCATTTTTCGAGAATTTCTCGCTGACTCCCGGTTCGATTCAACCCATCGCCGGTGCCCGTGCCCTGGGAATTTTCGGGGATTCGGTCACTACCGACCATATTTCGCCAGCCGGTTCCTTCAAGAAGTCGTCCCCCGCTGGCAAATACTTGACCGAGAACAAGGTAGCTCCCGAGGATTTCAACAGCTACGGCTCACGCCGTGGCAATGACCGCGTGATGACCCGCGGTACCTTTGCCAATGTCCGGATCAAGAACTTGATCCTGGGTGGTGAAGAAGGGGGTTCCACGCTGCTCCAACCTGAAGGGACCAAGCTTTCCATTTATGACGCTTCACTGGAGTACCAAAAGCGAGGCGTCCCGCTGATGGTCTTTGCAGGCCAGGAGTATGGCACCGGATCGAGCCGCGATTGGGCCGCCAAGGGGACCAATCTTCTGGGCGTCAAGGCCGTGGTTGCGCAAAGCTTCGAGCGAATCCATCGGTCGAACCTCGTGGGTATGGGGGTTTTGCCGCTTCAATTCCACGAAGGCACCACCGCCCAAACCCTTCAACTCAATGGCACCGAAACATTCTCCATCGTTGGATTGGATGCCAGTCTCAAGCCCCAGCAGGACCTCACCCTGGAAATTCACCGTGCCGACGGAAGGGTCGAGAATGTCCCGGTGCGATGCCGAATCGATACCCCGATTGAGATCGAGTACTACCAACACGGAGGCATCCTACCCTTCGTTCTGCGCCAGTTGATCTCCGGATCCTAGCCCCTAGTGTCGTGTATCCCAAATAGCTTGCAGTTTGTTGCGCCTAAAATGCCCCAGGGCGAGGCGCGAGGAGGGAGCATACCCGACAGCGGTCTGTGACCGACGAGCAACGAAGCCCTGGGGCATTTTAGGCGCAACCCGAAGGGCCGCAGTTCTTTTCGGCTCCCGCTTCGTTGCTCACTCCTCACAGACCACTGCGGGTATGCTCGTCGCTCGTCGCCTCGCGGGAGCCGAAAATCCCTCGCGGCAAACTGTAAGCTATTTGGGATACACGACACTAGTAGCCGCCGTCCGTAAGGCGGCGATGATCGATCGGGAGTCTCGATTCCGGACCAAGGGGACCGAGATTTCGCAGTCCAGTGTCGTTGGTCCGCTAGGCGGTCGAGCCGCTCATCATGAGCCGATGCTCATCGTTTGGGGCTCCATCCCTGGCTGAGGAAATACCGGCTTCTTATTCGTCAACGAGTGCGACGAATTCCTCAACGGTCAAACCACTGCAACGAATTAGGCTACGCAACGTTCCTCTGGAGACTTCCCGGTGTTCGGGAACGGACAGCGTCGCCATGTGGCCTGATTTCACCATGATCATGTGACTACCCCGCTGCCGCACTATTTGCCATCCAACTTTGGCAAAGACAGTGACGACGTCGCGTCCACTGAGTATCGGAATCTGGGCCATTAAAACGCGACCTCGACTTGCTGCGTTTCCATGGTCAGAGGAAGGCCTCGTTCCGCGCGAACCTCGAGGCACGCAGCAATCGCCTCTCGAATGTTGGCAAGGGCTTCTTCGCGGGTTTGTCCTTGGCTGACGCAGCCGGGTATCGAAGGGCATTCGACCACCCAGACCCCGTCTTCATCCCGGTCCAATGTGGTGACAAACTTCACGCCCAACATTTTATTCCCACGCCACTGGTTTGGAAAGCCTTGGTTCGTGCAAACTGGGCCATCGCCTGATACAATTTCATCGGCCCAGGTTTTCCCACGCCGTCCTAAGGAAGGCCCGATCTATGCGCGCCACCTTGAAGCCCGCCATGTTGAATTGGCTCGGGCTTTCAGCCCTTGAACGTTCACCCAGGCATGACCTGGGCCGAAGGCCTAGACTGGGATGTTGCCGCGCCGTTGGCGCTCATGAAGCGAATCGCCCGATCCTGTTGCACGAGGCGAACCATGAACGATGGCCCTGCTCATCACGTCGTCGTCCCCTGCGGCGAGACTCCGATGGCGGTCACCCGATGCCGCCACAACTGCGGGCGGGCGTTGCTCATCCAGCCGGGAATGCCTCATAGGTCCATGGCTCGTTTCCGATTGTGTGGGCGTCGTTCGCGATCAAGCCTCTGCGCTGTTATGGCGACCTCGTCGAAATTAGTGCCTCGGAGACCCCTTTCCGCCCTCCTTCGAGTAATTCTGACCCTGGGCCTTCTGGCGCAAACGGGTCTCGCCCAAGGCCATGAACCGACATCAGACCCGGCGCACGTCGATGCGAAGTCGGAAAAGCCTGCCCCCTGGCCGAACGGAATCATCCCCTACGATATTTTAAAGTTGAG
This sequence comes from uncultured Verrucomicrobiota bacterium, assembly GCA_903896505.1. Lineage (GTDB taxonomy): Bacteria > Verrucomicrobiota > Verrucomicrobiia > Limisphaerales > UBA9464 > CAILNN01. The sequence goes on from CAITXU010000137.1 coordinate 7,327, forward strand.
CCCGGACCAGGCAACCAACGCCCAACTGGCCATGCGCCTTTGGATGGAGACCGGGGCCAATATCACCTTTGTGCCGCATTCCAAGGAGAAGGAGTACATCTACTTCACCGGGAACACGGAGGCCGGCAACAACACGACCTTCAATGGCTTTCGCAAGGGAACGCGTCTCGATGTGAATATCACCGCGTTCTGGTGGCGGCAGGGACCCTGGATGCCCGCCCATGAGTTGGGACATGCACTGGGCTTTTTTCACGAGCATCAACGGTGGGACCGCGACCGATACGTGACCATCCACTATGAGCACATCAAGCCCGGTCGCGAATCGGACTACGATTGGGTCCCCAAGACAAACTGGATTGTCGTCACTCCCGGCTACGATTACCGCTCGATCATGCACTACCGCACTTGCTGGGCATCAAAGTGCGAATCGGAATGCACGGACGGCGTCGGGACAAGTCCGTGTGCCGTTATCGATCCGATCGGCACCGAGTTTGACCCGATCATCGGTCAATGGACGGACAACAAGATCAGTCCGGGCGACGCCGAGAAGGTCCGACGGGTCTACGGCGTCAAGGGCTCTGGAAAGTAAGACACGAATGTCGCCACGGGATCGGTTGGAGACCAGCTAATCTGTTCAGCAACGGGTTCCGTCTCGGTAAAGTTTACGCCGACTGACGTTGACTACCGGAACCAAGGTGGCCCTCCTCCCCGTAGTCGCCCGACGTCAGTCGGCGCTGATCGATCGGGAGGCTCCATCCCGTAAAAGGCAGACCGTGATTTCGCTGGCGGGTGTCGCCACGGGATAGGCCGCAGACCCGCCGATCCGTTTAGCAACGGGTTTCGGCCCAGTACAGTTTGCGCCGACTCACGTTCGGCGACTACCGGAACCAAGGTGGCCCTCCTCCCCGTAGTCGCCGGACGTCAGTCGGCGCTGATCGTTCGGGAGATTCCATCCCGGAAACAGGCTGACCGTGATTTCGCTGGCGAGTGTCGCCACGGGATAGGCCGCAGACCCGCCGATCCGTTTAGCAACGAGTGCCGGTCCAGTAAAGTTTGCGCCGACTCACGTTCGGCGACTACCGGGCCGAAGGTGGCCCTCCTCCCTGTAGTCGCCTGACGTCAGTCGGCGCTGATCGTTCGGGAGATTCCATCCCGCGGAAGGCAGACCGTGATTTCGCTGATGAGTGTCGCTGCGGGTCAAGCCGAAGACCCGCCCATCCGTTCAGCAACGGGTTTCGGCATGGTAAAGTTTGCGCCGACTCGCGTGCGGCGACTATGGGGCCGATGGTGGCCCTTCTCCCCGTAGTCGCCTGACGTCAGTCGGTGCTGATCGGTCGTTTGAAGGTTGACATGGACGGGATCGACGGGCAGATGGAGGGAATATCTCCCGAAAGATGGAGATCGGACTCGGATGAGACCTGTGACCGCCCGCGGAAAGCACCCTTGGAACATCAGACTGCCGGTTGCCCGTCTGACGAGGGCCTGTGCCTTCTGGATGCTGTTGGTGCCGGGCTTCGGGTCCATGGCCGCGCCCTCGGGTTCGGAGGGGTTCACGCAAGTGATTCAACCGTTCCTAAAAGACCATTGCACCAAGTGTCATGGGCCGGAGAAACAGAAGGGCAAGGTACGGCTGGATACGTTGACCGATGATTTCATCGATCCGTCCACCAGCTCGAGATGGGCGGATGTGGTCAATGTCGTCAACCGGCGGGAAATGCCGCCCGAAGACGAGCCACAGCCGACGGCAGCCGAGAGCGGACCGTTTGCGGAGTGGATCGAGGGCAAACTGGCGGATGGAGAAGTCGCCCGACGTTCTGCCCGGGTCGTTTTCCGGCGGCTGAATCGCTCCGAATACAATCACACGATCCGCGACCTGATCGGACTGGATTTCAACGCGGCGGAAAAGTTTCCCGAGGACCCATCGGCGGGTGGCTTTGACAATGTGGGACAGGCGCTCTCGGTGTCGCCGATGCAGCTGGAGCTCTATTACGCTACCGCGCGGCAGGTTCTGAACCGGGCGTTGGTCGAGGGGCCGCGACCGCAGGTCATTCGGTGGCGTTTTGAACCGGAGGAGAACAAGGAAGGCATGGATCGGCTCCGGGTGAAAAGGGGAGATAACAACATCATCCTCAACTCCGGCGAGAACCCGAAGGAAAACGGTTGGACCGTGGTCCATCACAATTCCTGGGACAAGACCATTGGTTTCCGGGATTTCAAGGTGCCGACGGAGGGGGAGTACATCCTTCGCTTCCGGGCGGCCGGGAGGGTGCCGACACGGGCGCAGGTGGTCGAATCTGCACGAAAAATCCTCGAGAAACGCCGGGAGGAAGAGGATGCGAGGGAACCGGCCCAAAAGAAGTGGCACCAGGATCAACTGGACACCGAATTGAAGCATTTTCATACGCACCGCATGTACCGCTACGGTCCACCGCGCGTCAAAGTGACCCAGCACCTGGATGGCACGCCGACCGTCGTTGGGGAGATGGATGTGGATGCCCCGGAATCCGACCCAAAAGTCTACGAAGTGCGGGCCTACTTCACGGAGAAAAATGCCGGTTTCGAATTGGAGTATGCGTACGATGTGCCGTCGGTGCTGGAGAATTTCTGGCTCCAGACCAAGGACGAGTTTGCCCGCCCAACCTTGTTGGTCGATTGGGTGGAACTGGAGGGGCCGGTGCATGCCAGCTGGCCACCGCCGAGTCATGAGCAAATCCTTTTTGCCTCGCCCACCCGGGAAACGGATGAGACGGCCTATGCGCGGGAGGTGTTGACCCGGTTCATGACCCGCGCCTACCGGCGACCCGCACAAGCCGACGAAGTGGAGGCGAAGCTGGGACTGTACTCGCGGCTCCGGGCCGAAAAGCCGGGCTTTGTGCAGGCCATCCAGGTACCGCTGACCGCCGTGCTGGCCTCGCCGCATTTTCTTTATCTGGTGGAACCGGAGAGCGATCAGCCGCGCCCGCTCAATCCGTATGAGCTGGCCTCGCGACTCTCTTACTTTCTCTGGTCATCGATGCCGGATGACGAGTTGTTCCGGCTCGCGGCGTCGGGGGAAATCCTCAAGCCATCCGTCCTGGTCGCGCAGACGACCCGGATGCTCGATGACCCGAAGAGTGAGGCACTGGTGCGGAATTTTGCAGGACAATGGCTCGGCTTGCGAAAAGTGGGTGCGAATCCTCCGGCCAAAAGCCTGTACCCGGAATATGACCGGCATCTGGAGATTTCCATCGTCCGGGAAACGGAGGGTTTCTTTGCGGAAATCCTGCGGCACGACCTCGACGCCCGAAACTTCCTGAAGAGTGATTTTGTCACGATCAATGAACGTCTGGCCCGGTTCTACGGCATTCCCGGTGTCCGGGGGGATGAAATCCGCCGGGTCGCAGTATCACCGGAATCACACCGGGGTGGAATCGTGACCCAGGCCTCCATCCAGAGCGTCACTTCCAACGGCACACGCACATCACCGGTGGTGCGGGGCGTCTGGATTTTGCGGACCCTGCTCGGGATGGACCCTGGACTGCCGGTGGCAAACGTGGGGGAGATACAATCGAAGGTCCCGGGCATCGACAAGGCGACGGTCCGGCAGCGTCTGGCGATCCACCGCGAAAATCCGTCGTGTGCCCGATGTCATGACAAGATCGATCCCCTCGGCCTGGCCATGGAAAACTACGATGCCTGCGGTGAATGGCGGGACAAGGAGGGGCACGGCTATCAAGGACGGATTGAGCAGGACGATCCGGTGATCGATGCGAGCGCGAAGATGCCGGACGGAACGAAGTTCACCGGTGTGGAAGGTCTCCAGGAGCAACTGCTCAGGAAGGACGACCTCTTTTTGACCGCACTGGCCTCGCAACTTTACACCTATGGGTTGGGGCGCGAGCTCGGCTTTTCCGACCGTCCGACCCTTCGTGCGTCGGTCGCCGACATGAAGGAACACAACGGCAGCGTGCGTACGCTCATCCGCGACATCGTCCAATCCCGGCTCTTCACGATGAAATAACAAGCCATGAATCCACTCTTCCACACCCCGCTCTCCCGCCGCACTGTCTTGCGTGGGCTGGGGGTCTCACTCGCACTGCCGTTGTTGGAGGCCATGCTGCCCCGGTCCGTTTCGGCGGCTCCATCGACCTATAAGCCGATGGGAAAAGCCGGCTCAAAACCGACACCGAGGGTGATCTTCTGTTATGTCTCGAACGGGGTCAACATCCTCGACTGGGTGCCAAAGACCCAGGGGACGGATTACACCCTTTCGCCCACCCTGGAGACGCTTCGGGGTCATCGCGCCAATTTCTCGGTCCTGAGTGGCCTTGGGCATCCGCATTCGACGGGCGGACACACCGGCGCCGATACCTGGTTGACGGGGGCCGACCTGAAGGCCGTGCCGGGAAAGGACTACACCAACACCATTTCGGCGGACCAAATCATCGCGGAGAAGCTGGGGACAAAAACCCGCTTTCCATCCCTGGAGATTGGCGACATGTCCGGCACCGGCAGCGCCCTGCACAGTCACACCCTGGCGTTTGATCGCAATGGGACGCCCCTGCCGACGGAGAACAACCCCCAGTATCTGTTCGATCGATTGTTTGTACCGGACGATGCGGCATCGCGCGAGGCGACCCTGAAACGCTATGCGGAGAAGCGCAGCATCCTCGACGATGTGCTGGGCGAGGCCAGGGCACTCGATGGAAAGCTGGGGCGCGCCGACCGGGTGAAGCTGGCGGAATATCTGGCGTCGGTGCGCGAAACAGAGCTGCGGGTGCAGCGACAGGTCGACTGGGTGGATGTGCCGAAACCAAAGATCGATGCCACCGGACTGCAATTGAACAGCAAGCCCGGCGATGCCCATGACCGACCCATGTGGCTCGACGTGATGTTGGAGCTGAGTTACCTGGCGTTTGTGACCGACACCACGCGGGTCATCACCTTTGAGTGGGCGCGGGAGGCTGGGGGATATGGGCCCGGGGGACAGAATCACCACGAGCTTTCACATCATGGAGGCGATCCGGGAATGCTGAAGAAACTGGCGGAGGTGGACCGCGGTTACCTCGAACATCTGAATCGGTTCCTGACCTTCCTGCAAACCACCGACGAAGGGGGACAACCGATGTTGGACCACACCCTGGTGGTGTACGGCTCGGGAATGAACAGTGGAGAACGGGGCGACCATTCACCCAAGAATCTGCCGCTGCTGGTGGCTGGTGGCCGGGCATGGGGACTCAAACATGGCCAGCACCTGGCGCATGACCCCGAGAAGCATCCGCCACTGTCCAATGTGCTGCTCACAACCATTCAAAAAATGGGCATCGAAACCAACCGGTTTCAGGATGCGACCGGGACCTTGACCGGGCTGGTGTGAGGAAAGGGTCTGATTGGATTTCTCGATTGATGTCATTAAAGAGTGCTGATGATTCTGAATGCCCCAACGGGGCAAGCGGAGAAAGCCCAGGATGAAGTCCTGGGAAACCAGTCCCAAAATCCGAATCACCCCTGCATGGGCGAAATTGGGGCCGTAGGGTGCCGCAAGCCAGGGCTCAGCCGCCCGTTTCCCTGTCCGGTAACGGAATCCAAGGTGGCCACTTCTTAGGCCAAGTCATTCCACCGAAGCTACTTTACAGCTTTAATTTCCCCAAAATAAGCCTCGCATCGCTCCATGCATCGTTGATTTTTCCAGAGAATCTGCTCTGCGACGCATAGACCGGTGTCTTTCGACTCAAACGAATATCCTGAGATTACCGTCCCGGATACCAGCTATCCTGATTTGGTGGAGACCTTGCTGGCTTGCCAAGGCTGGCGAAGGCGGTACAGCCTGGTTCGGCGATCATGTCGGACCATGGGTCACAAGAAGAAGTGGAGGTTTCCACCCAGCGGGAGGCGGAGTATCAACTTTACCAACTCTTCAAATTCAGCGAACAGCCGAAACTTTTCATTCTTCCCGGCTCGCTTCGGAAAAGCTGCTCGCTTGACCCCATTCAGTTCTCGGTTCTGCCCATCTAGGCGGCCTGCGTCGCCACAACGTCACCGACCATCTTGCAGGCACCGGCCAAAACCCTGGGATGGTCATTCACCGTCCAACTTCCTGTTCAACCGCTGCTGCAACGAACGGGCTGCCTCCACCACCTCCATCAATCGCGACACAGGGAAGATTTTTCGGGAACAGGAGCCGAGAACAAATTCGCCTGCAAGCTCCAGGCACCAACCCCGATGCTCCGCGAGCCATTCGGCAATACCCTGCAACCCGAGGCCAGGCAGTTCGTCCTCTGCGCCCCGGCCCCAAAGCCCGCGTGAACGCCCCGCAGAAAGCGTAGGGAGGCCAGGCCCAGGAACTCGCAGAAGAAAAAAAGTTTCCACCATCAAGGGATCCGAAACATACGATTCGAATCCATGGTTGAACGAGTATGCCGACCTGTACTCACCGGATCGATCGACCAGGACCCGCTCCATTCGATCCCCGATGAAGAGGTCCCCGCCTTCGGCGGAATCCGAAAGCAGGTTCGCCGGCTCGTTCATGCCATCAAAAGGAATCGCCGGGAATCGGTGGGAAACAACCGACTTTAGACCGACTTCACGCCCCTTCCGCACCCAGGTATTGCCCCTTCGTTGAATCCACGAATCGCGCGCAACCAAGGCGGCAACCGCCAGCAGACCAACCGTCGCGCCGATGCCCGCTCCCCATCCGGGAGTCAACGCATGACCGACCGCCGTGCCTCCGAGCCCCAACACAATCACCCGAAGCACCATCTTCGCCGCATGATACGAATACCGATAAGACCGCATGCCATCCTCCTGAATCTTCCCCCCCGGCAAACGATTGACCGCCCCGACACCACCCAGCGCGCCATCAGCAAATGGAGCCACTGGCACAACCGGGCAATGACCGTGTACGCCGTTACAAATTCGCGATTAAACGTTCGTAGGCACAATGTGACTGGAAGTCGTTTTAAAAGTCAAATCCGTGTCAGGACGTTGTGTTTGACCATGGACCGCGACCCTTCGAGTGATCGGGCATGCCAGCACCTTTCGTCACCACAACATCACCGTCCAGGATGCAGATGGCGGCCAAAACCTCCGGAAGGTATCGGACCACTCACGGGTGCTTCCGGAGCCGTTCACGAGTCAGGAAAGCGTGGACGGCGGGTTCGTGCGTGAGCCCGAGCGCGCGGGCGATGGCTTCGTCGGCATCCACGTGACGACTCAGGCGACGAAGCAGATGGGCGCGCAACACCCAATACGGCTGGTAGGCCCTTGTCTCGGTGGTGGATTGTTCCAGGACCTCGAATGCCACGGCTGCCCCTTGAGTTTCCGCGAGCGCAGCGACGCGGCCGATGAAGATTCCCACCGTGAATCCGTTTGCGAGCAGCGCATCGTACAGCACCAGAATCGCCGGCCAATCCACGGCCCTGCCAAACGCACGCTGGGCGTGGGCGGATTGGACGGCGGCAAGCCATTGAAAACGTCCTGGGCGTCCCATTTTCGAGGCGGCGGCCAGCAACTGCTCCGCTTCGTTGATCAATGGCAGATTCCAGCCAGCCGAATTCTGCTCCGAGAGCGGAACATAGTTGCCGGACGAGTCGCGACGGGAGTGGAACATCCACGCCACACCCATGAAGACGTGCGGGCATTCTTCATTTCGACAAGTCCGCGAAGATTTTTTGCCTGGCCGACTCTTGTCGCTTCTCAATACAAGTCGGTCGGATCGATGTGGGGTCAGGCGTTGCAAGCCCAGGAAATGGGCTTCACGACGGTGAACACTCTATCCGAAAGAAATGGCAGTCGCCCGCCGTATTGGCTAACGCGGCGCGGCATTTATCCAGCATACGCGCGGCCACCACATGACCAGCGAGGGTTTCGCGGGGGCTTCGCGGTTATTCTTTGGAGAGGTCTTTGGCGAGTTGATTTACAGGTACAGGAGGTACAGGGGGGGTGATCATTCGAATTCTTCCGATGCTGGATTAGGTCGGACGTTCGGCTGTAGGGCCTGGGCGGTCAATCGGGTTTCGGGCAATTGCAGGCGGTCGGGCAGTCCGATGGATTTTCGGGAATAAAATCAGCACTCGGTGGCTCTTCCTTCAAAATCCCCAGTTGTATCACCGACATGAGCAAAAAACGTTCGACCTTGATTCTTCCAACTCTAATCGCGTTCGTCAGTATTGCCCCGATTGCGAACGCTTCCGGGTCCTCGACCCAGCGCCCCCCGCGCGTGCCGACGGAGGAGGAAGCGAAGACCGCCGAAGAGCGCAAAAAGTTCGCCTTGGGACAGCGGATTTTTAACGAGAAGATCAACGTGATGGATGTTGCCGTTGATTTGGCGAGCGAAGCCGCTCAACACCGACGTCTTGAGGTCCTCGAAGCGAGCCTTCCGCCGGCGATTGCCAAGAAAAAGAATCTTGTGGCCATGGCTGGACGCTTGACCGAGGAGCAACTGGCCGGTTTGGAAATGTTCATCCAACAACGCTACCCCGCGAAAAAGTGACCCAGTCGACATGTATTCACCATCGCTCGCCGTTCTCTCGAAACTTCATTCTTTCCGTTCGTCCCCAAATCACTCCATGAAACGTACTTCTCTTTTATTCGCCGCCTTCGGGCTTACCGCGGCAACCGCCGTGGCTCAGTCTGCTTTCCTGCCTTCCGAAGGCGAACTGGTCGCGACTCCGGGATACCTCTACAGTACCTACGATAAATTTTGGGCTGGTAAAACGGAGGTATCGGTCTTGAAAGACAACAACGCCTCCTTCGATCAACACAACGGGTTCGTTGCCTTTGAATACGGACTGACCCCGCGGATCGCTCTCGATGCGACGGTTGGTTATGTTTATGCCACCACCGGACATTTCACAGGCTTCGGACGCACCTCGACCGACGGTTTGGCCGATACATCCTTCGGACTCCGATACCTTTTGGTCGATGGCGCTACAAAGACCGATTCTTGGATTCCCAACGTCGCGGTCCGGGCCGGTGGAATCGCCGAGGGCAGTTACAATGTCCAGTACTCGGCGCCGCTGAACGCGGGAGACGGTGCCTCCGGAGTCGAGGGTTCATTGATTGCATCCAAAGTCTATTCCAAGCTGGGGACGGGCTATTTCGCAGAAATCGGCTTTCGACACAGGGCGGAGCGAGTCCAGGACGATATATTTGGTTCGGTCGGCATCTTCCAAGAGTTCTCCAGGATCGGCCTGAAGGGGTTTTCCATCAGCGTGGCCTATCGGCAAACCGAAGCTCTGAGCGGAGGAGACATCGGTGGTCCCGGGTTTGGGTCGACCTACGGCTTTCCTCAGGTGCGGGAGATTTCAAAGGCCGCCGAGGTCGGCGTTGCCTACACGGATGCGGGCCGTCGGAGCTATCAGTTTACATTTGCGCAGAAATTTGACGGTCGCAATACCGGAGAGGGTTCCCTGTTCCTCTTTTCGATCTCATTGCCACTCCAACTAAAATAGTTGGGTCAAGAAGGGTTTGGATGGCCGGTTTTCCGGACGTCCTTCATGCTCGACACGAACGAAAAGCAGCCGACTCCGGCGAGCAATCCGTATTCCACGACACGCACCCACACAGGTTGGTCATATTCTCCCAGTCCGGGAATCCCCAGATTTCCGCCCGTGCAATAACTCAGGGGTGCAAGACACAGGGCCGCAATGGCGACCGGGTTCGGGTTGGCCGAAACGAAGGGCAATAGCCATAGCAAGTACCAGGCGTTGACCGTCGAACTGAATAGGAAAAACGTCCCCAAAACAGGCAAACCAGGCAGGGGGCTTATGACCAATGGATTTTTCCCAGGTTGTTTGGAAAGACTCGCGGTGCCCAAGGCGAAATGGCACCAAACAGCCCCGAACACGACAGCGCCGATCGCTCGTGCGATCGATGAACCAAAGAGCATCCCGGCCAACGCATAGATCGAGGAGTTAAACTCCCAATCATGCGCCATGGCGGCGAGTCCATTGAACTCCGTTCTCCCTCCTTTGAGCAGGAACGGGAGGTAAAGGAGAGCGATCATAAACGCGCAGGCGGACCAAGCTGTGCTGCCTCGCCTCAGTAAGTCGATCGGCGCCAGAATCCAGCCAAATACCTTGGTTCCCCCGCTGGCAGCCCAAAAGATTCCGGCCAGAATGGGGAAACGGGTGGTCCAGGCAAAGGTGAGTAGCGCGATTCCGAGTGAATCAGGGTGGGCATTGAAGGCTGTTTCCGCGACTGCCAAGGGGCACCAGCAAAGAAGCAGGAAGGCACGAGGTGAAATACGTCGGAATAAAGCAACCCAAGTGAGCCCTTCTGAAAGGGTCAGGATCAACTTCCATGGCCAAAGTTTTCCCGGAGCAATCCAATAGGAAGCCCCGAACGAGAGCTCCGCAACGGGGCCATACACCGTTGTCAGGTGGGGATGATTAATCTGGTCCAGAATCGATTGAAAATCGGGGCTGATCGTTAAATCGCCGAAATAGGAGGCGGGCGCGCGAAGGTACGGATTGCCGAACTCGATCAGGATTCGCCCGTCCCAGAGAAAACGAAAGGGATCATCCTCCAGGACGGGGCTGGCGAGAAATCCAATCCCGCGAAAGGCGATAGCCCAAAGCGCAACCCATCGACCCCGACATTGGGGGACCTTCCACGCGGCGATCCCGAGTAGAATCCACGCTCCCCATTGGCAACCCATCCAGAAGGAAAGCATCCGGCTTTGCACGCCGTGTCGGCTGGCAGCTGCCAGCACAGCCCAAAGGAGGAGGGTGGTTGTCGCGATGATGTGGAAAAAACAAGATGCCGGGCACCGATGATTGACTGAGGTCCAGGAGCTCGATTTCCAAAGCGACGGGATCATTTGGGCGAGGCGGAAAGGAGTTTGCGCTCAGCCAACCGTCTGTCCATGTGCCTACGACGGGAGGATCGGAGTCGCCAAAGGATAACCTGAAACAGCACCGAAAGAATGCCACGACCGGCCCGAAGAGTGCCCCATAGATTTCCCGATATCTTCGATTCTCCCGCAATCCTTGGGTAATAGAGCACCGGAATCTCGACCACAGAAATACCAAGCTCCCAAGCCCGGACCTGCATTTCGACATTCCAGCCAAAGCCCCGATCCTGGAGACGCATCCGCTCCAATGCATCTCGACGTACAAGGCGAAGCGAACCCAAATCGCGAAGTTTCCTGGCCCAACCCCATTCGAGGACCTGGCATACGGCGCGATTTCCCCAACGCTGAATCCCCTTGAGCCTGCGCCGGGAGGCAACCGAAGCAGTCCTGTCGCCAACGATCATTTCGGCTCCAGATTCAACAGCTACCTGCCATCGAAAAGATTCGTCGGCATCAAGACGGTCACTTCCATCGGCAGAACTGAATAGCGCCCAGCGATAATCGGCAGGCCAGTCTTGAAGTCCCCGCCAGGCGGCTGCCCCGTAACCTCGAGTCGTTTCGATCATCACCTCGGCTCCCGCCTCCACCGCTGCCGCAGTGGTTTGGTCTGTGCTGCCGTTGTCAACCACGCGGACACGCCCGACGCCCAATGCGAGCCACCGTCGGACCGTGGTTGCCACGGAGTCGACCTCATTGAGGGCGGGAATGATGACGATGGTCTCCGCAAAGAACCGGGGCCTGGTTGAAGTGCTGCCCCTTTTAGGGCGAACGGAAGAATGAGGTTGGGAAACCATTGAAAGACAGCCTGTTGCAATTAGGGCCACGAACCCTGACCGTTATTCCCAAAATCTTTGGGAATAGGAACCGATGTCACCGACTCTGATCAACGTGTCAGAAAGGGAAATGGATGCGACAGTGGAGCGGCATTACGCCTCCCTTTACCGGTATGCATTGGGGCTCTCGGCAAATCCCAGCACGGCATCCGATTTGACGCAAGAGACCTTCTATCTCTGGGTCCGCCATCGAGAAGAGATACTCGATCCGGACAAGGTGCGCTCGTGGCTATTTACCACCCTCTACCGCCTTTTTCTCAAGCTTTGTCGGCATTCCACCCGGTTCCCGCATTCAGAGATTGAGGCGGTGGAGGATGAGCTGCCAACCATTGCACCCGAAACAATCAGCGGGCTCGACGGCGGTTTGGTCATGGATGCGCTGCTGAAGGTGGATGAACGCTATCGCCTGGTCCTGGTTCAATTTTATATGGAGGGGCTAACCTATTCAGAGATTGCCGCCGCTGCGGACATTCCCATCGGCACTGTCATGTCGAGAATCTCCCGCGGTCGCGCCGAGTTGCGTGAGCACCTGACCTCCAGCTTCCAAACGGAAGCGGGTAAAGTCATCCCATTCCGCACCGCCAATGGAATATTCATTTAGCTTCATCCAGTGAATCGAACACGCGCAAAACTAATCCTTGGATCGTGCCTGCCCGGCGGAAATACGCCGGACGATCCGCTGTACCGTGAGGCTCTCGCCTTCGCTGAGTCCGATCCCGAACTCCGGCGTTGGCTGGAGGAGCTGCAGGCGTTTGACTCCATCATCGTCTCGAAGTTGCAGGAGATGAGTCCCCCGTCCGATCTGTTGGACACCATCCTGATTGGATGTCATCCCGAAATCCGACCTCGTCGATGGACTTCTCGGTTTGGTTACCGCGGCTGGGTCATCCCGTTGGCCGCCGCTGTCTTGCTCCTGTTCGGGATTCCTCTGTACCTGCAATTTTCAAGAGAGTCCAATGATGCGTCAGGCTTCAGGTCCGCCGCGGCACGGTTTCTTTCCACGGAGTGGGACCATCAATTCACATCCGATCTCCATCATTTCCCCGAAATTCAAAGGTGGGCCACCGCGTTACCCGAACCGCAACACCTGGAGATTCCAGCCAACCTGGAGACCTTGGAGACCTACGGCTGCCGGGTCTTCCAGTGGCATGGCCAAACAGCCATGCTCGTCTGCTTTATTTCCAAGTCCAACGGCGAAATCATCCACGTGATCAGTGTCCGCAAAGTGGGCATTTCAGACGGCCCGATCCGGTTCAGTGGCGGAACCCTTGAGATGGCGCAGGTTGGAGAATGGAATTCGGCAGCCTGGGTTCACGGGGATCGACTCTACATTGCATTTTCCAAGTTGGACCCGACTGCGCTCGCTCAGGAGCTGGGGACAGTGAATCTCTGACTCAAGCTGATGACCATGAAAACACGACTGCTGACGATTATCCACTCCCTGATTCTGCTGGGATTGACAGGGGCATTTGGCGCTGAATTCGACTCCGCTCATCTCGCCTGGAACCGATTGGTTGCTACGGGCGTTCACGAAGGCATGGTGGACTACGCATCGATTCAGGGGAAACCGGCGGAATTAAACACCTACCTGGACGGGTTGGCTGCTGTGACCGAAGTCGAGTTCAAGAGCTGGAAGCAACCGGAACAACTGGCATTTTTAATCAATCTCTATAATGCATCCACGGTGAAAATGATGGTGGACCACTATCCGGTGACCAGCATCAAGAAGATCGGGAGCGTTTGGAAGGGACCATGGAAGCAGGAGGTCGTTCATCTTTGGGGCAAGACGGTAACCCTGGACCATCTGGAGCACGAAGTCATACGCCCTGGTTATCCGGATCCTCGGGTTCATTTTGCCCTTGTTTGCGCCGCCAAGGGATGCCCCCCCCTTCGCAGCGAAGCGTACATCGGTTCCCGGTTGGACGACCAATTGAACGACCAAGCGCGACGCTTCCTGTCGACCCGGGAGAAAAACCGTATCGATAGCAAGGAACGCACCGTCTATTTGTCCCCGATCTTCAAATGGTACGCCGGGGACTTTGAGGCCAAGTCGGGGTCGGTGTTGGAGGCAATCCAACCGTTCTGGCCAGCATCTCAAACGATTCCGTCCGATCTGGCCCAATTCAAGATTCGGTACACCGACTACGATTGGTCCCTCAACGAGAAACCGCGCTGACTGCGCCGATTTATTGTTGGCAAGGTTAGGGACTCATCTCCGACCAACCCAGGAAAAGAAGAAGCCTGCGCGCTTGAGGCCGGAAAAAAGTCCGCGCCATTTTTGAGGACAGTATCCTCGATGAACTACTCTAAAGCCATGAACGCGAACGAACCGTCCAAATCAACCTCCATCGGGCGATGGCGATGGCTGTTTTTGGTCGCCACCGCCGTGATGATCATTGCCGCCGCCAGATATTTTCACGTCCAGGATTTACTGAAGGAGTCGCTCGATCGTGTGGGGGGCTTGGGGTGGACGGGAGTACTCCTGTTTATCGGAATTTACGCTGTCGCCACGGTACTCTTTGTTCCGGGGTCGGTTCTCACTTTGGGTGCCGGCGCGGTGTACGGCGTGGTCTGGGGCTCGATTTACGTTTCCATCGCATCCGTCCTTGGGGCTACCTCGGCGTTTCTCGTGGGGCGCTACCTGGCTCGCGACGCGATTGCGAGAAAGATCGCGGGAAATGACCGCTTCGCCGCCATCGACCGGGCTGTGGCAACCGGCGGCTGGAGAATTGTGGGCCTGACCCGCTTGTCACCCGTCTTTCCCTTCACTCTCTTGAATTATGCATTCGGACTCACTCGCGTCTCGCTCGGTGAGTATGTGATCGCGTCTTGGATCGGGATGATGCCCGGCACGATCATGTATGTCTATATCGGTTCGCTGGCCCAAGCAGCGTCCGGTCAGCGGAGTCGAACCCCCTTGGAATGGGGGCTTTACGGCATCGGTCTCCTGGCAACCGTGGCCGTGACGGTCGTGATTACCCGTCTTGCCAAACGCGAGCTTGCGCAATCCATTCAGCGTTAATTCTTTTATCTTACGCAGCCAATGAATTCACCGATGTCGCACCCGATCTTGCCCTGGGACGAATACAACCAAAAGTTGGTGACCAACGTCCATCCACCGGACTGGAAAAACCCGGTGGCTCAAAGCCGATACAACGTGGTCGTGATCGGCGCAGGAACTGCCGGGTTGGTCACTGCAGCCGGTGCGGCAGGGCTCGGTGCCAAAGTCGCCCTGATTGAAAGGCATTTCATGGGCGGAGACTGTTTGAACGTGGGATGCGTTCCCTCCAAAGCCATCCTTCGGTCCGCACGCGCCGTGGCTGCGACCCGGAACCTGGACGAATTGGGCGTGAGAGTCCCTCCGGGCGTTTTCATGGATTTCCCGGCGATGATGGAGCGCATGCGCAGACTTCGGGCTGACATTAGTCCTCACGATTCCGCACGTCGCTTTACTGAACTGGGCGTGGATGTCTTTTTCGGCACTGGAAAATTCACAGGACGGAAGACAATTGAAATCAGCGGGCAGACGCTGTCGTTTTCAAAGGCTGTCATCGCCACCGGCGCTCGAGCGTCCGCGCCTCCCATTCCGGGTTTGGATACCGTCCCTTACCTCACCAACGAGACTCTTTTCAATTTAACCGAGCTTCCGAAACGATTTGGAATCATCGGAGCGGGACCCATTGGTTGTGAAATGGCGCAGGCGTTCGCGCGGTTCGGCTCGGAAGTCTATTTGGTCGATAGTAAACACGGCGTGTTGGCCCGCGAGGATCGTGATGCCGCGTCGGTGGTGGAGGCAGCACTGGTTCACGATGGGGTAAAAATACTGTGTTGCGGTAAAGACCTGAAGGTCCGTCGTGAAAGTGATGGCTGCCATCTCAAGGTCGAGTCACACGGGCGGGCGTATGACGTCGTGGTGGACCAAATCCTCGTCGCGGCGGGGCGAACCCCGAATATCGAGAATCTGGACCTCGCCGCCGCCGGTGTGGCATTTGACTCAAAGGGAATTCAGGTCAATGACCGACTTCAGACCACGAATGCTCGGATTTACGCCTGCGGGGATGTCTGTTCGCGGTACCAGTTCACCCATGCTGCGGATTTTATGGCCCGTACGGTCATCCAAAATGCCTTGTTCATGGGCACAGCCAAAGTCAGTTCCCTGGTCATTCCGTGGGCCACCTATACCTCACCCGAACTAGCCCACGTGGGTCTTTATGAAGAGGAGGCTAAAGCCCAGGGAATCAGCGTCGAAACCTATACCCAAGACCTCAGCAAGGTCGATCGGTCGATTTTGGATGGCGAGGTGGAAGGCTTCGTTCGGGTTCATCTCCGAAAAGGAACTGACGAGATCATCGGCGCGACGATTGTCGCACCCCATGCGGGCGAATTGATCGGAGAGTTGACCCTCGCCATCAAGGCAAAGGTTGGACTCCGGACGGTCGGGGCTTCCATCCATCCGTATCCCACCGTCGCGGAGGCAATTCGGAAGACTGGAGATATGTACAATCGCACCCGTCTTACCCCCACGATCCGGGGCCTTATGCAACGGTGGCTCGCCTGGCAACGATGAACCGCCCCTTCTTCGCCGGAGTAAGGAAGGGAACACACGGCCGACCTATCACCGTCTTCGATATGAAACCACGATTCTCAATCCTCTCTCTCGGAGAACGGTCCACAACAAGGCAGGTGGCCTGCATCCTCTGTGGCCTTCTTCTGTCGGGCTGCGCCGTCCCGGTGCATCAACAGCGGCTGGTATCGCAACCGAACATGCAGTTTTCTGATTCGCCTGTGTTCAGTTACCAGGCGCGCCAGTTGACTCAGATCGAATCTGGAGCGGCTGCGTATGGAGGTGCCCAGGCGGCCGGATGCACTTCCTGCCGATAGTCGGTTCAACGCCCATCGTCACTCCCCATTTCCATGAAACCTCTGAGAATCAATCGCTTCGGACTCCTTGCCGGTTTTCTGGCGTCGATGATGTCTTCCCTCGCGGGTCCTGTTCCCGTGGTCGCCCCCGCCTTTGAGCTGCAGCGATTTGCCGACGGGCCGGCCATCAAATTGACCGACTATACGGGTCAGGTGGTGGTTCTGGATTTCTTTGCCTATTGGTGCGGCCCCTGTACGCAGTCGGCCCCGCTGATAGAAGAACAGATTCAGAAGTACTACGCCTCGCGAAAGGGCAATGCCCACGGGGTTCCGGTTCAGGTGATTTCCATCAATGTAGAGAAGGATGAACCCAAAAAGACGGCCGCCTTTATCAAGAAGCACGGTTCGAGCCTGGTGGCCAATGACTTGGAGGGAGGTACTCTGAAGGCCCTGGGCGGAGCTGCCTTGCCGTATGTGGTCATCCTGGATGGTTCCATGGCAACGGGTGAACGGCCTGAGTTTAAAGTCATTTACGCCAGCCCCGGGTTTCCCGGTGCAGGGCCACTGCGCACCCTCGTGGATTCCGTTGGGGAAGGAAAACGATGAAAGCGATTGCCACCAGGTGCGGTGTCTTGTTGTTGGGCGCTCTCACGGTCTCGGCGGGTGAGGGTTCCGATCAGCTCAAGACTGAGGGAACTCAGGAGGCTCAATCGCCCGCAGCATCCCCGGCAGGCCTTGCGCCCGCCGTCCAGCAGGTGCGGGCCGATTTTGATGGTCTGTTTGCTTCGGACATCCAACTGACGCAGCAAACCGTCGGATACGTGTACCGGAAATCGAGAGTCGAAGTAGCGGCGGCCATTTCCTACAACCGCTACGACCTGGACTATCAACCCGCGCCTGAGATCGATTTCCTGGGGCGTTCAAACCATGTATCGGAACGCCGCATCGGCGGACAGATCGCTACCAAATTCTCCATCGTTCAGCCGTTGCAACTGCTTTCCTCCGTAGGCGTGTACGACGGATACACGGACTATCGCAGCGCGTGGTTGAATGAGTATTATCGCCAGCAATTTTCGGACGTTCACGGGTTCGGCGACGAATATGTGACACCCAATCCGCACGGTGAGAATGCAAACATAGGTCTTCGGTACGAGTACCTGCCGACCACCGGGTTCGTCCAAGGCGATTTCACCTACCTGCATGATGAGATTGCTCCGGGCTACGAGATTGACTTCGATGGTCTGAGGCGCGGGCGGCAGAATCTCTACACCGGCCTGTATCATCTGGCCTTTGAAAATGTCCTGAGCCGACGGGTGCGGGTGCTCAACGAATTCCGATTAACGGACACGACCAATCGGAAATTAAGGTACAACTATAACGGTTCGATCAACATCGCACCGGCTGAAGACTGGGTGGTCCGCCTTTACGGAGGATATACTCAGGAGAGCCCGCAATTTGAGGCCCACTATCTGGGAGGCACGGTTGAAGTCCAACCGGTCACAGGTTGGTGGTTCAGCGCGCACGCCCGGTATTATCGGGATAGTGGGGAAATCGAAAACTCGCTTTTTTCGAGTGCGGCACCCGGGCTCACGTCGTGGCAGGTGGGGGTGGGCGTGAGGCACCAATGGGGCGGCCATTCCATCCGGATTTCTGCTGCGCCGTATTTCACGCGGTACGATGCCATCGGCATCAACACCGCCTTTTTCCAGAATCTCTATAAGGACAGAACCTGGGTCTCAGTGCAGCTCGCGTACAACTTCGAATTTTAATGCCATGAAAACATTGTTTGCTTCACAGACTCTCGCTTCCAACAGTCACCACCTGAACCGACGAATCCACCGATTCGCCCTCGGGGTCATGCTGGCCGCAGGCATGCTTTCGCCCGGTGCTTATTCGGCTCGGGCCGCAATCTATAAGGTGGGCAGCGTGGTCAACAACTTCACCCTGGTCAACCGGGCGGACGGAAAGCCGGTGCAATTGAAAGATTTCGAGGGTAAAATTGTCGTGTTGGATTGGTTCGCCTGGTGGTGCCCCTATTGCCAGGCCGCCGCGCCTCAATTGTTGACCGGCATCGACGAATGGTACGCCACCCGCAAGGGGAATCCTGCTGGCATCCCGGTCATCCATGTCGGGGTGAATCTGCAGCCTGGTCAGGAACCGCAGACCCAGAATTTTGTCAACCGGGCGCAATTTCCCCTGGTCCTTCAGGACTTTAACCGGGTGGTCGCGAATCAATTTGCCAGTGGAGGTCAACCGATCTTTGCCATCATCAATGGCGTGACCAATTCCCCCAACCGCAAGGCTTGGGAACTGCTTTACAGTCGTCTGGGCTATGGCGAAACCACCTTCCCGGTGGCAGGCTTTCGGGCGGCAATTGATGGCGTGCAAGCCCCGGTCCCGTTGCCGTCTTTGCCTCCGTCCATCTCGGGTTTCACTGTGACCCAGGGCGGTGCGGTGGCGTTTGACGTGGCTGGCACGGCGGGTGCGACCTACCGGATTGATGTCTCGACGGACCTCAAGAATTGGAACGCTGTGCAGACGTACAAGTCCGCCGCTTCGTCCCAGCGGTTTCAATTGCCGGGTGATCCGGCGGCACGCGCTCGTTTTGTTCGTGTGGTCGCACTCTAGTTAGTTCACAACAGCAAGGCGTGTCCGGGCGGCGCAAATCAGGATTTACTCGTGACCTGGGTTGTCGTGTCTTTTAAATCTGTGTGAATCTGCGTCAATCTGCGGACCCTATTCAACAGAAGGGAGAAGGTTATCCGCAGATTATCACAGATTTTCGCTGATGAAATGCAGGGGAACAGGCGATACAGACGGTGGCTCGGTCCTGCGGACGGCTACGGGCTTCGCCTCTACGGAGCTGATGACATTCGAACCGCCGCGGCTCGCCGGGAGGCTCGCCCTACCGATGTCACTCTGATTCCGTGATTCTCTTCAATCCGAGAGTCCGGGGGGGCAACGACTTGCGGGAGCGTGTGCATCCGGAAGAACCAACGATGTCCATCGTCGTGTCTTTTAAATCTGCGTGAATCTGCGGACCCTATTCACCCGAAGGAAGAAGGTTATCCGCAGATTTTCACAGATGATCGCAGATGAAATACAGGGGGGACGGCCGATACGGACGGTGGTTCGGTCCTGCGGACGGCCCACGGGCTTCGCCTCTACGGAGCTGATGTCATTCGAACCGCCGCGGCGCACCGGGAGGTTCGCCCTACCGATGTGGCTTTGATTCAATAGGTTGCCTGCGAATCGACCGATGGTGAGGGAAGCCTCTATTTGGAGGGATGCATACCACGGGAAGTGGATAGCCGCCACGGCCAGGTGCCAGGTTGAAGTGAGGTTGGGTTGGCAATTCCCAAGTGAACTTTTGCTTTGACACCGAGGAAGGGTGGTTTTTGGTTCACACGAGCCATGAAACAACGACCAACACCGGCGGATTGTCGGAGACTCGGAAGCAGCCACGGGCATCGACCGACCGCGCCTGACCGTCTGCCTGGCGTCAGCACTCACAATGCACAGGGTCGGGCCTTCCAGCGTTTCGAAGCCTATGGAGCCGGCCCCCGCCCCTGGCAATCGACTCCGCTTGGATTTACCCTGATCGAACTCCTCGTCGTCATTGCCATTATCGCCATTCTTGCGGGCATGCTCCTGCCCGCCCTCACACGGGCAAAATCCAAGGCAGACTCGATCCGCTGTGCCAGCAATAGTCGGCAGGTGGGACTGGCGTTTCTCCTGTACGCCGAGGACAACGCGCAACGACTTCCGGACCTTTATACCAAGGCCTGGACCGGCAACAGCGTGGAACCCGGTGGCGATTGGTGGTTCCAGACCCTCTCGAAAGGGCGCTACGTGACCGCCAATACCACCTCCAATGCCGTGTGGCGGTGTCCTGCAGTCAAGGAAAAGGACATCCAGTCCGTCTTCGGCGCCCGTTGGGAGGGTTACGGTCCGGTTGAAAGCACCATCATTCGGTACGCCTTTGAATCGGTTGGCGGTATCGGTCGCCTTGGGAGTCGCAAGCTGACCGATCTTCGTCGAGCGACCCAAGTCTGGCTCATGGGAGACACCGGTGTGCCGCGAAATCCCGGGAAGAACCCGCCCGACAGTTATCTGACTGAGATAGTGACCTTTCCCCCGGACAAGGCGACCGGTTGGTCATTATGGAATCCTCCGAAGCAACCGGCCTGCCGCCACAACCAGCGCGGGAATGTGACCCTCGCCGATGGCCACGTCGAAACCCTGCGCTATGTCGATTTCCGGGAGAATCGAAACAACCTTTTCGCGGAAAACGGCGATTTTTAGCCGACGTTGCCGGGGGACACGCCGCCAGGCGGTAACCATGTTCAGCCATTGAGGCGGTCCATCAACCGGTTGAAGTCCATCGAATAATTCCGTTCAATTTTACACATGCCAACCGTGCTCTCTTTGGTTGAACGGCCGATATCCGAGTTCATCGATCGATTCGATCCGAAGGCAGCGGGAATCATTCGCCAATGCCGCCAGGAGCTTCGCAAGTTGCTGCCCACCTCGACGGAGCTCATCTATGACAACTATAACTTCTTTGTCATCGGCTATTGCAGTTCAGCCAAGCCTTCCAGCTGTGTTGTCTCGCTCGCAGCTGCGGCCAACGGTGTGGGACTGTCTTTCTATCACGGTGCAACGCTAAAAGACCCAGACCATTTGCTTCAGGGTGTCGGCAAGCAAAATCGGTTCATTCGATTGCCATCGGTGGAAGCATTGCAGGTGCCCGGAGTGCTCGCTCTGATTCACCAGGCGATCGAACGAGCCCCGATTCCATTGCCGAAGGAGGGCGGCGGAAGCACCATCATCCAGTCGATCTCCGCAAAGCAGCGGCAGCGCCGTAAGGCGGGCAAAGGGAACCAGCTTTAAATCATCGATGGTAGAGTCAACGGCCGTTTCACCCTTAAACTTTTCCTCGAAATCGCTTGCGAAAAGTGCAATGACTACAGATATTTGAAAGGTTCCATTGACGGTATAGACGGAGGCATATAAAAGTTTAAACTATGAGTTCTCACCACGGTTCAGCTCTTCGGGGTTTGATGGCCAATCCTGCCTCTTCAACTCAGGATGCCAAGTTCGGTCGGATGTTCAAAGGGCTGCCGCCTGCCAAATTTGGAAAAGATGACAAGGAAAACAGCGACACCCTCGCCGCCCTGGGCAGGGCAATGTCGGCGGATTTTGACCCTCCAAAAGCCGGAGTTGACAACGAAGAAAGCGGTATTCCTGCGCTTTACACCTACTTTGGGCAGTTTATCGATCACGACATCACGTTTGATCCCGCAAGCAGTCTGCAAAAGACAAACGATCCCAGCGGATTGACGGACTTTCGCACGCCCGCCTTTGATCTGGACAACGTGTACGGACGCGGACCCGGCGATCAGCCGTACATGTACGACGGAGACAAGTTCCTGCTAGGGGCTCCGATTCACCTTGGAGACCCCGGGGCCTTTGATCTGCCTCGGAACAACCCGCCGCCGGGCTCTGATGCCCGTGCCTTGATAGGTGATCCTCGCAATGACGAGAACTCCATCGTTTCCCAATTCCAGGGCCTGCTTTTGCGATTCCACAATCGCATCCTCGCGGATCGGGGAGTTTCGTTCGAGGAAGCGCAGAAGGAAGTGCGCTTTCATTATCAGTACGTGGTGATGAATGATTTTCTTACCCGCATCGTTGGCAATCCAGTCCTTAAACAACTCCGTTCCAGCGGCGCTTATGCTCCAGGAAAGATCAAATTTTTCAAGTGGCACCATTTTCCCTATCTGCCTGTAGAGTTCTCCGTTGCTGCCTACCGTCTCGGTCACTCCATGGTGCGGCCTGGCTACACGCTCAACGATGCGACCCTGCTGCCTATTTTTCCGGCGCCCGACCAGGGTTTTCCAGAAGGTCTCACGGGTTTCCGCCCGATGAACCCATCCTGGGGTATCGATTGGGCGCGCTTCATTGACCTTGAGGTGCGTGCCAACGACGGCGACGAGCTGGCGCGGAAGCGTCGCTTGCAGTTTGCATATCGGATGGATACCTCTCTGGCCAACCCGTTGAGCATGCTGCCACCGAGTGTGGTTGGCGATCCGCCGCCATCACTCGCCCAGCGAAATCTCCTTCGGGGCTGGCGCATGGGGCTTCCGTCCGGCCAGGAAGTGGCCAAAGCCATGGGAGTGACACCGCTCAAAGACGAAGAAATCCTGATCGGCAAGGCCGAAGATGGAGCCACGAATCCCAACATCCTCTCCGTGTCCCCCGTTTTCAAAGACAATTGTCCGCTATGGACGTACGTCCTGGCCGAAGCCATGCATCACGCCATCAAGGTGACGGTTCCGGTGGCTGGACCCAAGGTCGAATTGACCACACCTCAACTCGGTCCTGTCGGCGGACGCATTGTGGCCGAGGTGTTCCTCGGCCTCTGGCATGCGGACAAGTCCTCGCTGATCCATGCCACCAACTGGTCTCCCACGGCAGGCAGGAAGACGAATGAGCCTTACCAACTCAAGCACTTCGTCGCCTACGCACTGGGCCGCTGACGAGAGTCGGGCTCTGACGCTGCCGGGGAACCCCGGCAGCGAGGAACACCTCCCCCTTGATTCCGAGCCCGACGGTGGTCGCATTCCTTCCCATATCCATTGTGGTGCGGCAGGTTAGGATTTCTTCCGCTCCCACTCCTGCCAACGCTCCATCCCCTGGTAGACGGGCACTGAATCCCCGCTCGATTCAGCGCTGCTCAGAAGCCGGAACGATTGCCCCAGCAGGTTGAGCGCGGTCTCGTCGGAGAGTGGGAAAGGCGGCGGTTCGGGTTCCTCTCCGTAGAGGAACAAGCCCACGAGTCTTCCGCCGGGCGCCAGGAGGTCGGCCATCCTCGCGGCATACTCCGGCCAGCGTGTCGGCGGAATGGAACAGAGGAATCCGCGCTCGTAGACGAGGTCGAACTTTTGGTCACCAAAGTCGTGCTTGAAAAAATTCCCCTGCAACACCTTGTCTCCGAGGGGACCAAGAACCTCCCGTGCATGGGCCACTGCGGGTCCGGAAAAATCGAGCGCCGTCACATCGTAGCCAGCCTCATGAAACGCCTGGACTTCATAGCCGGAACCGCATCCAGGAATCAGCACCCTGGCGCCGGTCTGGGAGGCTTGATTCCGGGTCAAAAATGCCACCAACTCGCGGGGAATATGACCAAGGTCCCAGGGAAGCTTCCCGACCTCCCAACGCTTCACCCAAAACTGGGTCCGTGAACTATCCTCTTCATTCATGGGCGCGGACGTTATCCCACCCATGGCAGGGGACAATTCAATTCAACCTCGTTCTATTTTCTGATGTAGGGCCGATTGACCCGGAGACGGAATCCTTGATTTTGGACGCACGCCAAGTGATGGAAACCCAGCCATATCCTGCCTGATCCCAAAGCACCACGGGTAGCCTCTTAAAGTAAGGAAGAACCACTTGCGTAAGGGGCATGACTTGTAGCATGCTAAAACCATATGGCAGGCGGAACTTCAACCATCACCTCCAAATGGCAGATCACCATACCCGAGGACGTTCGAAAGGTGATCCCTTTCAAGATTGGGCAAAGAATAGTGTGGGAAGTCGAGGGAGACACCATCATCGGTCGGCGGGTACGCACCATGGCTGACCTCGCGGGATGCTTGAAATCGGATGCTCCAATCGCAACCGATGACCAAGGGTCCTTCTCCCGAGCGGCCATTGAACGGCATGTTCGAATCAGCAAACAGAAGTCATGACCGAGCTGCTGCTGGACGCCAACGTGCTGGTGCGTTTTCTCGTTCAAGACGACCCTCAACAAGGCCCTGCGGCCACAGCCTTGTTTGAATCAGCGGAACGCCGGGAATGCCGGTTGCATCTGGATTCACTTGCGGTGGCGGAATCGGTGTATGTGCTCATGGGTCGGTATCGCCGGAGTCGGACGGAAGTGGTCGATGCCCTTCTGACGATCATTCACAACGCCGGGGTAGAAACGGCGGAGGCTGAAGTCGTCATCGACGCCTTGAAGCGATTCGACTCCAAGAACGTGGACTTTGCCGATGCCTGGTTGGCGGCGCGCGCTGCAAACGGCGGGTATCGCATCGCGTCCTTTGACCGGGACCTCGACAAATTCAAGGACATCCGGCGATTCGAACCGAAGGGTTGAGGCGATTCGATCCTGCGGCTCGGCCTCGAGAAGGGGATTTCTTGGACGTGGCAAAGGGCTCCACTTTGGAGTATTCTTGGGGAGATATGACAAATGAATCAATAAAGTGCCCCAAATGCACAGGTGCCATGGTCCAGGGATTCATCCCCGATAACTCCGAAGGGCCGATTTACGTGGAAAGCTGGCTCCAGAGACATCCCCAGAAATCTTTTTGGGGGAGGACGAAAGCACCGTTAAGTGAAGCCATACCCATCGGGACCTTCCGTTGTGAGAAATGTGGCTTCCTGGAGTTTTACGCCGACCCCAAATTCGCAGCCCAGTGATGGGAGAAAACCAAACAGGCTCGATCCTGTATAGGCCACGACACCTGCTCTGATGGGTGAAGGCACCGCGCATCGAAGCGCACCCCAAACCAATCTCCCGCAACCGCCGTCCGTGACGAGGGGGTAGCCAACGTCCGATGGGACAATCCATTCATCGCAGAAATCGATAGCCCTCGCCTCGAACAGTAAGGATATGCTTGGGTGTCTGGGGAGCACTTTCGAGCTTCTGCCGAAGCCAGGCGACGTGGACATCCACGGTGCGCGGAGTGATGAACGGTTGCTCCTTCCAGACCTGCTTGAGGATCTGTTCGCGCGACAGGACCTGCCCCCGATGATTGATGAGGAAACGGAGCAACTCAGCCTCCTTCGCTGTGAGTCGGACAACCTTGGAGCCGCAATGAAATTCGTTGCGCACGAAATCCGCTGTGACGCTGCCGAATTCGATGCGCATGACGGGCGTGAGCTGTTCCTTGTGGACGCGGCGCAGGAGCGCATTCACGCGGGCGATGAGTTCGTCGGGATCGAACGGCTTGACCAGATAATCATCTGCGCCCGTGCGCAAGCCTTCGACGCGATCACGAACCTGGCCCCTCGCGGTAAGCATGAGGATGGCACCGTCGAACCCACGCTCGCGGGCGGCGTGGCAGATGTGGAATCCCCCAACGCCGGGCAGCATCACGTCGAGAATGAGCAGGTCAAAGGACTCTTCGGTCGCAAGGCGCAGTCCGGAGACGCCGTCATTGGCGGATTCAACTACATGGCCTTCGGCCCGCAGCAGGTCGCTGACGACGAGCACGACACCGGGTTCGTCTTCGACCAGAAGAATGCGCGCGCTCATGATTCCACCGGCAAACGGACCGTGAATGTTGTCCCGCGCCCGGCCTCACTCTCCACCGACACGCTGCCGCCGTGCGCTTCGACGATTTGCCGAACGACGCTCAAGCCCAATCCGCTGCCGCGAATCTGCTTCGCCTGCGCTGCCGCTCCGCGAAAAAAGGGCTTGAACACCTCGGACTGGTCCGACGCGGGAATGCCCACCCCGCGGTCGGTGACCCGAACTTCCACCATCGGCGGACGGCTGCCATGGACAGGCATCGTGGCGATACCGATCCAGCGTCCGTCACCGCCGTGCTTGGCGGCGTTGGTGATGAGGTTTTGGAAAACCCGGCGCAGGGTGGCGGCGTCACCGGAAAGGGGCGGGAGTGCTGGCGGCAACTCCAGATGCACTTCGCACTGCGCAGCCTGGGTGTCCTCGGCGACGGCGGCGATGGCATCCTGCAACAGCCGTGGAATCTCCACTCGCTCGCGGGCCAGGGCGGCGCGCCCCTGGTCCGATCCCGCCAGTGCGAGGGTTTGCTCGACCAATTCCTTGAGTTGTTCCGCATGGTCGATGATGAGTTTCGCGTATTGCTCGATCTGGGCACGTTCCTTCACGACGCCGCGCAGAAGATTATGACCCGCGCCCCGAATGACCGTCAGCGGCGTTCGCAATTCATGCGAGACAGTGGCTACGAAGTTCATCTGCGCCTCGGCCAGCTTGCGCGAACGACGCGTGTGGACGACCAGCGCGATACCGGCGGCAAGAATCAATCCGTTCACCAGCAGGGCAACGCCAAGATTGCGCCACCGCGCCGTTGCCACCAGCGATTCCAGGGTACCGGGCCGCTGGTGAATCTGGAGGGTCCACAGCCCGCCGTCCCTGCTCACACGTCGGCCGGGTGGGGCTCCCTCGGGGCCGCTGCGCTGACCGAAACCGTTGCCGTTCACCGGGAGTCCGTCCCGATGAATCCGCGCGGTGAACACCACGTCGCCACCGGGAGGATGGTCGGCGGGAGTGTGATCGGCAGCCGTGGCAAACAGAATTCGTTTCGCCGCGACATCGCTCACCGTCACCTCATAAGGCAACGTCTCGCCGAGGTTGAGATGAGAGCGGACCAATTCCGGCAGCCAATTTGTGCGGAGATAAGCCAGATCGAGCTGCACCAGCAACCAACCGTACTCGGCACCGCCGGGCCCACCGCCCGCCCGTCCGCCAAAAATGGGAAACTCCAGAAACTCGCCGCTGCGATCGTCCAGCCCCGGACGACCGCCGTTGACCATGCGCGTCACGAATTCCCGCAGGGTTGCCCACTCCACCGGCCACTCGATCACCGTTGCCTTGCCGGTCTTCTCATCGGACGCGAACAATGGCACGGCGTTGCGCGTGGGCACAGCGACGGCGACGCGGCGGAAGATGGGCCTTGGATTCGCTGCCCGCCACTCGCGGTAACGCGTCGCAAAGGCGTCGGCGCAATTCGTTTCCCGAAGCTCCGTCCGGGAGGGAAGCAGCGCGGCGCAGGATTGGGCCAGTTCCGAGTCGAACGCATTCGCCAGTGATTTCGCCTGCTCGGCCAGACCTGCCCGCAGACGCGCGGCTTCGGCGCGACTCACTTCGCCCGTCCAGCGGTATTGCAACACCGTCAGGAGGACGCAGAGCACGAGAAGGAACACCACGAAACTCCATTCGATCCCGTTTTGTTCCGAGCGATGGCGGACCGATTTCAGAGCCGGGACTCTAGCCGCCGAGCCCGATGCCGGTCAATTTGCGAGGAATCTTCATAACACTCCTTAACATGACTTCGCGTTGGGTGGGGCGGTTAATGACCTCAGTCATGAACAACAGGGTACCCATGGTGCTATGTCCCGCTGCAAAACACCCATCGCTTTCGCTATGAAAACCAATCGGATCATTCGCTTTGTTGCCTCGCCGTTCCTTCCGCTCCTCGTCGCCGGGTCGGCCATGGCGGGGAGTTTCATTGGCTTTGAAACCGTCGGGCCGAATCCGGCCACCGATTCGATGGTGCTCGCCGAGCAGTTCCGCCCGACGATGGGCATCCGCTTCAGCCGTGCGGATGGCGGCTCGGTCATACTGGCAAAGTCGGGCGTACCCGCCACAGCGTTTGCAGCTGGACCGGACACCGCCGTTTGGGCTGCAGGTGATTCGCTGCTGGTCACGGACCCGTGGGCGACGAGTGTGGGCAATTTCTTCGTGAAGCTATCGGGAGCCCCGGCCTCGGCGCTCGTCATTGACTACGATGATCCGACGGCCGCCGCGGGCGGTTTAATTCTCGATGTGGATGCGGACGAGACCTGGGCAATTCGCGCTTACAGTGACAACGGCGCCACGCTGGTCGCCGAGACGGTGCTCGCGGGCGGCTCGGCCGGCACGGGCGACCAGACCGCCACGCCCTGGGCTGTCACGCGGCCGTCGGCCGACATCGTTCAACTGCGCATTGTGCAGACGGGCACCAATGCCAACGCCGGCGCGGCGCTCGACCTGTTCTCTCCCTACGGCCCGTTCGATTCTTCGGACCGTGCCTTGACGCTGAAGTTCCAGGGCGGACCGTCACCCGCGGTGGGACTGCAGCCGTTTCAGCCGGTCTTCCAATGCGACCCGGAAAGCGGCCGCCGAGGCATATTTGCGAGGTGGCTTCATTTGGTGTTCGCGGCAAGCAGCTCATTGAACCACACAGGGAAATGTGCGTTGCGTCCAAGCACCGAGATTTCCCGCGCGGTAATCACTCCACGCCTCCGCCCTTCAATCAGGGCTTGCTCAACGATGTCGCGGGAAGTGGATTCTGCGGCCGCCAGATCGGCGATGCTGCGAAGAGGGCGAGTCACGTCGAATCCTTGCCGGGGTTCGACGTCATTTTCATCGAGATTTGAGCGGTGCAGCACCAGCACGTTCGGGGTTTTGGCTGTTCGCCGAAATGCGGCCGGGACCGTCATGTGGAGTTTGGCAGGGTTCAGGTCAGAGAGTTCATGGATGCTGAGCGCGGTTTGGTGTGAGTAAACCCCTTCCGGCTTGCCCTCCCTGTTGCGTGACCAAAGGGCGTAGATGACGAGTTGTTCCTCGGACGATTGCGGGAAACGCGTCAGCCGATAGACGCCCCGTTCAACGCGCACCCAATTTCCTGATTTGACGTGATGCGCCTGACTGCCGAGTTGGTATCCTGCCTCGGCTGCCTGCTTGGACGTGAAATAGCCTTGTTGCCCTTCAGCAATCGCGAAGAGTTCGTCGGCTGCGGTTTTGGCTGCGTTGGACACCGCACAAACATACAAGCCGTTTGTATATTCGTGCAAGCCCCAGGTTGGGTGCGATTTCGCTGAATCTCGTGCCAAAATCTTGGCGGAAAGTCGGACTTCGGAGGGCGGTGACGGCAGGTTACTGGACGGCGCATGGATTACTGCACTACTGCACTCCGAAGATTTGGAGATGGACCGGCTGCGGAGCCAGATTCGGGACAGAAAGATTCCTGTTCAGGGACCGTTTGGAATCGAACTCCGACGGAAATGCCGTAAAACCGAGTGTTTCGAGGGAAAAGGAACCGAGCCGTTGCCTCAGTCATTTTACTGCACTTTTACTGCAATCCGTCGTAAGTGCTTGATAATGAATGGAGCGGGTGAAGGGAATCGAACCACCCAAAGGC
>CAITXU010000138.1 GCA_903896505.1 uncultured Verrucomicrobiota bacterium
CGCCGGTGGCTGACGACGTGACCTTTCTCCGACGGTCCGCCTTGGACGCAACCGGAACGTTGCCGGAGACGGAATCGGTTCGTGCCTTTCTTTCTGATCAACGTCCGGATAAGCGTCAGCGTTGGATTGCTGAACTCCTGGAGCGCCCGGAATTCACCGATTATTGGACACTTCAACTGGCCGATCTCCTGCAGAATCGCAAGGAACGCGACCATGATGTCCGGGGCAAAAAAGGGGTTCGGGCGTTTCATGCGTGGCTGAGGGAACAGATTGCGGCCCATCGCCCCTGGGATCAATTGGCGCGGGATATTCTGACCGTTGACGGGGACGCGGTGGCACATCCGGCCATTGGGTATTACGTCACTCTGGTGGGAGAAAAAGAGGCTCCAGAATCGGAAGTGACCGACTCCGTGGCGCAGGCGTTCATGGGGACCCGGATTGGTTGCGCCCGCTGCCACAATCACCCGCTGGAGCGATACACGCAGGATGATTTCTATCATTTCGCCGCCTTTTTCAGTCGTTTGCGTTTGGACCGTAAGGAACCCTCCGTCGGACCCACGGTTCTGGAGGTCCGGAGCCGGGAGGAATTTGAGCGGCAAAAGCAACGCGATGAACATTGGGACCAGCTGGCAAAAGCAGGAGCGACATGGCTGTCTGCCGAAACCCCGGACCCCAAGTTCAAGGAGGAGTTTTCCCGTCGACGGGACGAGTATTCCCGACTCAAACGAGAGGCCGAGGAACTGGCCCATCGAACTCCTGCGACCTTGCAGCCGCGCACCCATCAGATGGTCGAGGCCAGGGCCCTGGACCGCTCGGCAATTCTGTGGCGGGCCGGTGAGGACCCCCGGAAGCGCCTGGCGGACTGGCTCACTTCGACCAATAACGAATATTTTGCCGAGGCAATGGTCAACCGGCTTTGGAAGCACTACATGGGTGTCGGTCTGGTTGAACCGGTCGATGACCTGCGTGCGTCCAATCCGCCGTCGAATCCGGAGCTGATGCAGTTTTTGCGTCAGGAGTTTGTCGCGCATGGATATGACCTGCGGTATGTGATGGCCCTGATTCTCAACTCCCGCGCTTACCAGTTATCTTCCGAGACGACTCCGGCCAATGAAAAGGACCGGCGATTTTATTCCCATTACTATGCCCGTCGTTTGCCGGCCGAAGTTTTGTCGGATGCCGTTTCTCAGGCCACCGGCGTGCCCGATCACTTTGAAGGAATGCCCGTCGGATTGAGGGCCATTCAATTGCCCGAGCCCGGGGTCTCCTCCTATTTCCTGTCTCTCTTTGGTCGGAGCGATCGGGTGACGGCTTGTGCCTGCGAACGGATGGGTGAGGTGACGTTGCCGCAACTGCTTCATCTGCAAAACGGCGAGGAAATCGGTAAAAAAATTGGGGCATGGGATGGTCGGCTCCAGCAATGGACCAAGCAAAAGCTTCCCCGCGATGAAATCATTCGCGAGCTCTATTGGGTCACGGTCAACCGGGCTCCCAGCGACTCCGAACTGGAAGCGATCCATCGGGCCTGGGGCAAAGGGAAGGACGAAGAGAGTCTGAAAGACCTCTTTTGGGCGTTGCTCAACGCCAAGGAGTTTGCCTTTAATCATTAGGCCACCGGTACATCCACCACCATTGTCCCATGCTCAACATTTCCCTTTCCGGTCGATTGAATCGCCGCTGCGACGGTATCAGCCGCCGGGACTTTATTCGGATTGGTGGACTCGGGCCGCTGGGCCTTTCCTTGCCCGGTCTCCTGGCCGCCCAGAAGGCCATGGCGGGTGACCCAACAGCCGGGGTCTCGGCCCGGCCCCGCGCCAAGTCGGTTTTGTTGGTGTTCCTGGGAGGTGGACTCTCCCACCACGACACGTTTGATCCCAAGCCGGACGCCGTCTCTGAGATTCGGGGGCAGTACGGCCAGATTTCCACTGCGGTCCCAGGACTGCGAATCTCTGATCAGTTGCCCAAAATGGCGGCCTGCATGGACAAAGTCTGCCTGGTCCGCTCGGGCACCCATGAGAATGATCATCACGAGACGGCCACCAATTGGGTCTTGAGCGGTCGATTTGGTTCCGCCTTCGGCGACTACCCCTCCATGGGATCGGTGGTTGCTCATGAAACCGGTTTTGTGGGAAAAGTGCCCCCGTATGTGGCCGTACCGAAGAACCCGTCCTTTACCTGGGAATTGGGTAAGAGCGCATGGCTGGGCGGCCGCTGCGAATCGTTCAAGGCCGGCAACCCCAACGACAAGGCCTGGCGTGTTCGCGATCTCAGTTGTGATGCCGCGATGAAGCCGGTGGAACTGGAACGTCGCCATTCGATGTTGCAGGCGGTCGATACCCTGGCCAACCACATTCATGGTAACGACCAATTGGCGACCTACGACGAATTTGCCAGCAAGGCCGCTGAGATGGTGCTCTCGCCCGAGGCTCAGCAGGCGTTTGCCATTGACCGCGAGGCGGATGCCCTGCGTGACCGCTATGGTCATTCTGAATTCGGGCAAAGCTGCCTGCTGGGCCGTCGCTTGATTGAATCCGGAGTCCGGTTCGTCACCGTTAATTACGGTGGATGGGACCATCACGCCAAAATCTACGAATCATTAGGAAAAAAGCTGCCTGAACTCGATTCGGGCCTGAGCACTTTGGTGACCGACCTGAGCGAGCGCGGACTGCTTCAGGACACGCTTCTCCTGGTCATGGGTGAATTTGGCCGGACTCCCAAGGTCAACAAAGACGCTGGTCGCGACCACTGGGGCCGCGCGGGCTCCCTCCTCTTCGCAGGGGCCGGGGTGACTCCTGGAAAAGTGGTGGGAGCGACGGATAGGGATGGAGCCTTTGTCACCGACCGACCGGTTCGACCTGCCGATGTGTGTTATACGGTCTATGAATCTTTGGGCATTGATCCACGGAAGATGCTGCGAACGCCTGAGGGGCGTCCGGTGGAGATTCTCGATCAAGGTGGTTCCATTCCTGAACTCTTTGGATAGTGCCGGAGGAAAAGGGAATTCGGAAACGCGCCTCGGCTTCATTTCCGAGCCATCTCCATGAACCAACCACCTTCCGCGCAAAGCCTCGGTCCTGCGGACGGCCTATGGGCTTCGCCTTTGCGAAAGTGGCGCACTTCGAACCGCCTTGGTCCTGCGGACGGCCTACGGGCTTCGCCTTTGCGAAAGTGGCGCAGTTCGAACCGCCACGGCTCGGCGGGAGCCTCGCCCTACCGATGTGGCTTTGATTCAATAGGGTGCACTTGAATCTTATGGTTGGGAAGAAAAGCGGCCCTTTGAAAGGTAGGCAAACCTGCGCAACAGCAGTAACCTGCCCGTGGCTTCTTCGAGTGACTGTCCTAGTCATCGCGGTTGCGAGTTGGATTGGATGGATGCTTCCTCTGGCCGCGGACGAAACAAAGAAGTCGGACCCGCCCTCGTCCCCGCCCAAGATCGTTACAGCCCGACCTTTGGGGGTTGTGATTGGAAGCAATACGGTCCTCACACTCCGGGGCCACCATCTGACCAACGCTGTCTCCGCCCGGGTGATCGGTCTCCCGGGACCGTTGACAGCGAACCTCAAGGGGGGAAATGACGCCCCAAAAATCGATGGGCGCGATAGCAATCAAATCGGCGACCAGGAACTGAAGTTGGAATTCATGCTGCCCTCGGACTCGCCTGTCGGCACCAATTTGAATCTGGTGGTGGTGAATTCCGCCGGAGAGTCGGCACCGTACCCTCTGGTGTCTCTTAAAGAATGTGAAGATGCCAAGGAATCCAATCGATCCTTCCGTGAAGCGCAGACCTTTTTGCCGGGCCGACGGGTTCGAGGTGTCCTGCCGGACGGCTCCGCCGTCCACGTCTATCGGGTTACCTTCGAAGCGACCCAAACCTACACCGCCGAAATCCTTGCCTCCCGCCTCGGTTCAACACTGGATGCCGCGCTTGCGCTTTACGACGTCAAGGGAACCGTGCTGGTGCAGAATGACGATACCTTCGGGCGCGACCCGGCCGTGACGTTCCATCCCCCAATTTCCGGTGAGTACTTTCTGGTGGTTACAACGGTGAACGAGAGACCGTCCAAGGCCGACGACTACCTCCTCCGAGTCGAGCGAAAGCCATGAAAAGCAATTTCATGATGGTCAACCTTCGATGTCGGTTTTGGTCTTGGAGTCTCTGGTGGACGGTGCTCGTGACATCTCCATGCCTTGTTCTTGCGGACGCCAAACCTGTGTCCTTTCAGCGTGAGATAGTTCCCCTTCTTCAAAAGTCTTGTTGGGGCTGTCATCGACCGGGTAAGGAAAAGGGTGGGATCGACCTCACCAGCTACGGTGCTCTGGTCAAAGGCGGAAAGCACGGGCCGGGATTGCAAGCGGGACGTCCTGATCAAAGCCGTCTGATGGAGGAAATCAGCGGTCCCGAGCCATCGATGCCCAAGGAAGGCGAGCGGTTATCCGCGCAAGAGGTGGCGCTGATTGAACGCTGGATACAGGAGGGAGCTCCCGATGATACGCCAGTGCCCACCGGGAAAGCTCGTTCAATGCCTGTTTACCGTGCGGCTCCCATCATCTCGTCCATCGCCTATTCGCCCGTGGGTCCCTGCCTGGCGGTTGCTGGGCGGGGAGAAGTCCTGCTTTTCAATGCAACCAACTACCTGCCCACCGCCCGATTGGTGGGCGATGCCGGACGGATTGAGTCGATTCGATTTTCGCCGGATGGACGGAGATTGGCGGTCGCCGGTGGCCAACCCGGGCAGTGGGGCGAGATTCAAATTTGGGATGTGGCCGCTGGCTCTCAGCTCCACGCCTATCGTTCCACCTTTGACTCCGTCTACGGGGCCGATTGGTCGCCCGATCAAACCCGAATCGTATTTGGTGCCGCCGACCGAACGTCCCGGGTGATCGAAGCCGAAACCGGACACGAGGTCCTGAAGTTCGACCAGCACACGGATTGGGTTTTTGGTGCGGCCTTCCTCCGTGATGGACTGCGCTTTGTCAGCGGCAGTCGGGATAAATCGCTCAAGCTGGTCGATATTTCCTCCGGAAAGCTGCTGGAAACCATCAATCGAGAGTCTGAAACCATTCGCTGCCTGGTGCGTCATCCCATCGAGGATTGGGTGTTGATTGGCACGGATGTTCGCCCACGTCTTTATAAAGCCGAGGTGAAAAAGGAACACTCGGACCCCAACGATGACTCAAATCAACTGCGGGAGTTTGAGCATTTTGAGGGCGGCATCACCGCCCTCGCGTTCTCTCCCGACGGCAAGTGGATGGCGTCCAGTGGGAGTCCTGCGGGTGAGGTTCGGGTTTATGACGCCGTGAGCACCTCACGGAAGGCGACACTGCGCAATCACCGGGGAGTGGTCTTTTCGCTGGCCTTTTCGGCGGACGGATCGCAATTGGCGACGGCCGGATTTGAGGGGATCGTCCGGGTGTTTGATTGGGCCGGGGAACGGTTGGTCACCAATTTCGTCCCGGTCGAGATTTCAGCTGCGGAGTCGATGGCGCAAGCACGGAAGCGGATTCCGCTTCCGTCAGATCCGTAGAAAGATTTTCCGCTGATACAGAAACCGCATGAACCAAAATCCGAACCCGAGGGTGGTCAGCGCCAGAACAAGTTCGGCGTAGTCGCCGACGGCAGCGGCCACGGGGCCGCCGACAAATAACTTGGCCAAAGCCTCGAAATCAATGAACCGCCCGCCGAAATAGATGGTGATGGGGTTCACGCCGATCCAGACAAAGGGCATGGCCCATTTTCTGAACTTCCAGACATCGATGATCTGGTAGAACGCAGCCAGCAGGAGGCAACTGTACCCACCGGCTACCAGGACAAAGGAGGATGTCCAAATCTTCTTGATGACGGGGAAGTTCAAATGCCAGGCCCAGCCCGCCGCCAGGCACGCGAGGCCTCCAATGATGAGGCGGATGACCTTTTGTCGGTCGGACAGGTTGGGATTCTTGAGGAGCAAGCCCGCGAAGACCCCCAGGAGACAACTGGCGATGGCGGGCAGTGTGCTGAGAATACCTTCGGGGTCATGATCGCCGTCGTATCGATGGAGGGGTAGGAACTGCTGGTCGATGTAATTCGCGAAATTGGCGCCTTCGGCAAAATTTCCAGCACCGTGGCCCGGCACCGGAACGAACGACAGCAATGCCCAGTAGCCGACGAGGAGGGCGACGAAGACACCGACCAGTACACGTGGCTTGAGGTAACAAAAGAGCAGACTTGAAAACAGATAGCACAGGGCAATGCGCTGGAGCACGCCCAGCAGGCGTAGGTTTTGAAAGGTGGTCGAGAACCCGCCGTAGCAGAGGATACCGAGGAAAAACAGGAGCGCCGATCGCTGAATGACCCGCAGGACGGTGGCCCGTCGCCCTGATTGCCGGAGCATTTTCTCCAGTGAGAAGACGAGGGAAACACCGGCGATGAAGACAAACAGGGGAAAGATCAAGTCTTCGAAATGAAAACCCTCCCAGGCCTTGTGGTGAAGCTGCTCGGCGATGATGCCAATCAGGCCGCCGCTGGTAATTTTCTCGAGTCCCTTGACCAGTTCTTCGGCACCGACGATCCAGAACATGTCGAACCCGCGCAGGGCATCGAGGGAAACGAGCCGCTGTGAGATGGGCTCCGCTGCTGGTTTCGTCAGGGGTTCGGGAGGCATTCGATTTGGGTTTGGTTCGGTGCAGATGAAAATGGATTCGGACGGGGAGGTCGTCATGGTCCCCAGCTGATCCTGAACCATGATGAGTGAGGGGGTGCAGGCGTCAACGCCTCAGAATGGAGACGGACCGGCTCGAAGTGGCAGCGGCATCCTGCCGCTCTCAGATACAGAAAGCGGCGGGACGCCGCTGCCACTTTCAAGAGCAGAGAGCCGCGCAAGGCCAATGCCACGGCTATGGGCCATGCTCCAGAGAGCGGCGGGACGCCACTGCCACCTTCAAGACCAGAAAGCGGCGCTTCGCTTCCAAGCCAGGGATTACTTCGGTTCCTCCACCGTGGTCAGGAAATCCACCTTGAGTCCCTCCAGCAATTGTTTGCGTCCCCGGGGCCAGGTGATCTCGGCTTTTTCCACGGCATTCGCTGTCCCGAGCCCGAAAGTGATCACCAGTTCACTGGCGCTCAGGTAGCTTTTGGTGGGCATGACCTGGCACCACTGGGTCAATCCACCCACAGTGAGGGCCACATTGGCTCCGATGGCATCGCGGTTGGATGTGGTGCCCCGAAGCCGCAACCGAACAAAATGATGGCCCAGGGACTGATTGTTGCGCAGGAGCACCGGCGGGCCGCCCACTTGGGTGAGGACCACGTCCAAATCGCCATCGCCATCGATGTCCGCATAGGCGCTGCCTCGACCAACAATCGGGCGGAAGAGGTCCGTGCCGCATTGATTGGTGCCGGCCGGAAGCAGGGAGGACTCCCCGGCATTCCAGAAAAGCTGCGCTGATTGCCGATAGCTCTGGCTGGATTGAACGCGGGAAATTTCCTCTTCCAAATGGCCATTGCAGGATAGGAGGTCGAGGCGGCCATCGAGGTCATAGTCAAAAAAGAAAACTCCAAATTTCAAGGGAAGGCGACTGACCGGTCCGACGCCCCAGGCGATGGAATCGTCTGTGAACTCCAGTGGTCGCGCTCCTTCCATGTAGAACGCGGTCATTTCGTTGGCGAAATTCCCGATGGCCACGGCCCGACGACCGTCGGAAGTGAGGCGCACCGCATCAATCCCCATCGCGCCCCGGGCATTGCCGTTGCCATCGAAGGCCAGGCCACTGGCCGCACCGGTTTCTCCAAAGGTGCCATCTTGACGATTGGTAAAGACCAGGTTTTGGACGGTGTCGTTGGCGACGATGAGATCGAGGAAGCCGTCGCCGTTCAGGTCCATGGGAGCGAGTCCCAGAGTTTTTGCCACGGGCACGCCGGTGGCGGGATTTTTTATTCGGATGCCGGAGGTATCGGAGACTTCGCGAAATCGACCGTTCCCTTCATTGTGGTACAAGTGGGGATAGGCACCCTCGAAATTCATGGGAGGGCCATAGGCGCGGGTATTGCCATCAATCTTGTATCCGACCCGTGCATCGATTTCGCGGGACCAACGGACGTAGTTGGCGACATAGAGGTCGAGCAGACCGTCGTTGTCGTAGTCGAAGAAGGTGGCGGCAGTGCTCCAATCGTCCGCCGTGCCACCGACCTGGGCAGAATCGGTCACGTTCCGGAATTTTCCGTTGCCCTCGTTGTGAAAGAGTCGTGCACCGCCCACGCCGGTAATCAGGACATCGGTTCTGCCGTCGTTATCGTAATCACCCACGGCGACACCCATTCCATAAAACGGCGCCTGCAATCCCGAACCCGCCGTTACATCCGTAAACCGTCCGGTGCCGTCGTTGTGGTAAAGGACGATTCCCGGTGGAGGCTGGCTCCTGCCTGCCGGGGCCTTCCAGGGCCAGAATGATCCGTTCACAAAGAGCAGGTCGGGAATGCCGTCTCCGTCATAGTCAAAAAACGCGACACCACCGCCCATCGTTTCCGGCAGGAGCTTCTCTCCATAGGCACCAGTTTCCTGTTGGAAGCCGATGCCGGATTCCTGGGTGATGTCCTTGAATGGAACCAGCGGAAGGGCGACTCCTGGACGCACCACGGACTCGGGTGTTGCCAGTGGAGTGACCTGTTGACGGACGGGGGGCTTGCGCAACACCAGGATCACGCGGATGGCGCCCCCGGCCAACACAAGGAGCATCAGTAAAAGAGTAGAGACTTTGATGCCGCGTTTTAGGACGTTTGGGTCCTGATCCGGCGGTTCAAGAGGGTCCGGGGAGACATTCATCGGGTATCCGGAAAGAAAGCCTCCGGGCTAAGGCTGTCCGCCTGCCGACCGGGCTGACGGACGTGAGGGCACTTCTGCCACAGGACCCAACTTTTCGGGTTTCTGAAGGTCATAAATCACAATCGATTGGGATGCGTGATCTGCTGCAGCCGATCTCAGACGTGCAGCAGCGACAGCACGGTCGCGCGCATTGTCATCCACCCGATAGCGTTCATGCAGTTGACGGTGCTTCGCGGCTGCGGCTTCATCCCCCAATTGGGCGTGGAGAAGCGAGAGGTTGTAATGGGCAGTGACGTTCTCCGAATCGATGGCGAGAGTGTCCTGGAACCGCCGCACCGCCTTGAGCAACCAAGTCCGCTGTTCCTCGGGATTGGCACGGGCGCGCTTGGTCCGCTCGAAGAGGGTGAGGCCGAGTTCATTGATGATCTCGTAGTCCTTGCTGAAATCAAACTTCCGGCGGTCGAGTTCCGGATAGCGGTCCTCCAGCACGCTGGTGAAATCCTGAATCGCCTGGTCCAGATGACCATTTTGTTTGTTCACCAGACCGCTCAACCAGGCGAGGGTCCAGCGAGGTGCGGGAACGGCGAAACGATTTGTATCGGCGGCCCTTTGAAGCGCAGGCACGGCTTCTTCCAAGCGTCCCTCCTTGACGTAGACCCGGGAAAGATTGAGTGGACCCTCCGCCCGACCTGCTTTTTCCACTGCGGCAAATGCGGCTTCGGCTTCCCGCAATTCACCTTTCTCGGAGCCTTTATCCCCCTTGTTGAACAATCCGATGCCGTAATCATTCCAGCGCTGCCAGGTGGGGATGCCATTCGTCTGTGAGGCCAGGTTTGGGGGGAGGTCGGTGCCACCATCCACGGGCAATGTGACCGTGTCACTGGCCAGTACGGTGATTGGCAGATCGTTGGTCTCCTGGAAGGGGGCACCGTTGGTGTAGCCCTGGCCCTGGACGTAATTCAAATAAATGGTGTCAAATTTACGGTAATTCACTTTCAAGACCACCTTCAGCGGATCGCGTTGGTCGGGCGGGATGGTCAACCGGTAATGGACGACCGAACTGCCGCTGGGGGGAATCTGGTTATTATAAAGCGGAACAAAGATGTCCTGGGCATTGCGGCGATCAATGCGGTTCCCGTAACGATCCAGCATGTAGATGTTGATAAAATGCGACCACGGATCGACCTCCCGATGGGGGCCAAGTGCCCCGCTGTGTCCGATGGTTCGGCCGGTGGCGGTATCAGTGACTTCACCTTCCACCCAGACTTCGTTGGAATCGGCAGTGCCCTGAGTGAGCGGGTGGCCGACGGACAGATTACGGACGACAGCCTCAATGAGATAGGTTTTCCCGGGGCGGAGACGCGGAAGGGCCGGACGAATGGGCGCAATCAAGTTGCCGTCGATCTGGCCTCCCTCTCGCACTCCAAAGAGATCGACCCGGACACAATTGCTCAAGAAGGACTGTTGTCGGCTGACAGTAACGGCATCGTCGCGTCGGAAGGGCAGGGCGGTATTGGCTCCGGGGAACAGGTGATCGTGAATGGATAAATAGGAGTTCGTGCCAAACGGTCGGGCACCGAAGTTGTCCGACCTGACCAGCGGCATGTGACACGAGGCGCAATTTTCCCGGGCGGTGGGGGGATAATAGAAGCTCCGGGCGCTATGGCCGCTGATACCAGTCAGGAGGAACGTGTCGTAGTGATTTTGGCCGCGAAGGAAATCCTTGTATTGGGTGACTTCCCGCGGCAGCCCCACCTTGTGACAGGTTGAGCAGAATTCCGCGCTTTTATGGAGCGGCTTGAGGAATGTCTGTTTGTGAAAGGCCGGTTTGGCCTTCACCAACTGTTTATTGAGGTAAAAGAGAAGCGAATTGGTGGGAGCGAAGGCCCACGGATAGTGGATGGGCTCTTCGATGACATAATCCCCATTCCCCTGGGTGGAGCGCACATCGACGATGGAATGGCAGGCGACGCAGGTGATGCCCGCCTGGGACGTCGGGTGGCGCTGCATATCAAACTGAGGGTCGTCAAACGCACCGGAAAAGAACGGGGCCGGGTCATGACAGCCCGCGCACCACCGGGAAGACTGGAC
Source organism: uncultured Verrucomicrobiota bacterium (assembly GCA_903896505.1). Classification (GTDB taxonomy): domain Bacteria; phylum Verrucomicrobiota; class Verrucomicrobiia; order Limisphaerales; family UBA9464; genus CAILNN01. The sequence goes on from CAITXU010000138.1 coordinate 10,890, forward strand.
CGTTCCATCCCGCGCCAAACCCGCCTGGCGGGTTTGATTCACGCTGAAAAGGTAGAACGGATTGTTGAACGAACTGAATCGGTGGGCCGAATGCTCCCACCCAGCATAGCTATCAGAATGGCACTCCAGACAGTAGGAGTTGTTCATCAGACTGGCTGCGGGGATGAAATTTCCCGAGGCAGTCCGGGCTGACGAGGGGGCAAAATAGCGGTCGCCGTCTTTGGGGGTCCGGATGTGCCAGCGCCGGGGGTCTTGCTGGTGGAGACCAAACATAGCCGCCACCAAAGCCGCGACAGCCACGGCCCAGCGGCGACCGATGCGCCATTGGAGGCGGGGACCCGAAAGTCGGTGAAGGACGTAGAGCCAGACGCAGGCCAGCGGAGCCGCAAGGTGAAGCCAGTAAATCCAGGAACGCGTGCGAGGGTCCTTGATTTCGAATCCGTCCAGCCGCATCAGAGCAAGGCCGGTCCCCAGAAGGAGAAGGGCAGCGAAGAAAAGACCGTAGCCGACCCGGATGGCGTGCCGATTGGGGCGATTCCAACTCTTTCGGATGTGCAGCACCCCAAAGAGAATGAAAGGGACAATCAGCAACAGACCGAGGCCAAGATGCCCCAGGAACATGTACTGATAGAAATAGTTTTGGTAGGTGCGGCCCTGGTCCCGTTGCAGCCACTCGATAAAAGTAATACTGGAGAGGTAGAGGGAGTTGGCTCCCAGCACCGCGAACAGGCCCAGCACGACATGAAGGACGATCCTCAGACGGGGACCGACAGCCCGACCGACGCCGCGTCGCGGCGGGGTAGGTTCGGCGGGATGAGCGGGAGCATCCATCAGTAGGGTAGGATAGGGTGATTCTGGTTCTTCGACAATCAGGTCAGGGGTATTTGGCGGAGAATTTGGGGTGAACCGCTGGATTTGAGGGGTGAATCACCCTTCCCGTTCAAAAGGCACCTTGGTGGCGAGGCTCCTGCCAAGCCGGGCGTGGTCCAAAACACGCCCACCCCTCGATTTAGCCTCAGTCATTTACTCCCGACCCCGAGCGGCGCAGGTGGGGGCTTCCAAATAACAGCTTTTGACCCCAACGGTTGTTTCGTCTGCAACCTGATGAATCACAGTCACATCGGTAGGGCGAGGCTCCTGTCGAGCCGCGGCGGTCCGTACCGCCTCCGCATCGCAAGTTATACCCGGCCTGACCCCGGAGTGCCACGGGTGGGATGCTGCCGTTTCGCTGGTCAGTGTTGCCGCGTGATCGGGCCACAGACACGCTGATCGATCCACAAACGGGCTCCGGATGAGTGGTGTTTACGGCGACCGCGAAGGGTGCTTTTCGACGAAGGCCTTGGTCTCGTTCTCCAAGTCCCCCGCCCGAAGAGTATCTTCCGCCGATGCAGCGGCTTTTTGGAACAGGGCGGGCATATATTCGAATGTGACTGATGCGGATACCTTCAGGTCGTTGAGTTGGTTCGTTTTCGGAGCACCCGTTTAACGAATGCCCGGCGTATCGCGCGGGACTGTTCACCAAATCCTTCAGACCCTTCGGCCATTGAGGAAACGTCACGCGGTTGATACCATATTCGCGGTAGGAAGCCAGGGTCGGCATTGCGCAATAGGCACTCAGCAGGACTGCAAAGAGCACTGCCCTGCTTGTTTTTCTGTTCTTCAGGGCGATCCCGACCGTTGTCCACCCGGTAGTACACTTCATCCAAGGATGACAACGACGAAGGCTCAAGTTTATTAGATCGCTTCACTTTTGGAGGCGATACGAAAAGAGGGGAAAGAGCCGGATCAGGTGATGTGCAGCCTCCGGCTAGCACATTCTCGGCTTCCACCATTGACGTCCGCCGGTCCTTCCTCGAACTCTCAGCCTCTTTCGTTCGCCACATCTTCCTTTGCCATGCCCAAGGTCATCC
>CAITXU010000139.1 GCA_903896505.1 uncultured Verrucomicrobiota bacterium
CAATCGAATCGCTGGCCTGGTCAAGAAAGCCTATGGCTACCGCAATCGAGAACGCTTCAAGACCGATATCCTCTTTCATATCGGGGGTCTTAATCTTTATCCCACGGCCTGACAAATCCCACCAAAATGTCGGAAGAGGCGAATTCCTTGCTCGAAGCTTGGTGGATTACCGCCAGATTGCAGTACCTAATTGCTAGAGTGCTCGTAATTCCTCTCCGGCGATTCGTGTCTCAGCGCCGGCGCGAATCACGAGCCAAGTCTGTTGGTCGCCGGGAGGTCCAATGCGCTCAATAATTACCCGAGAAAATCCTCCCGGTTGCTTTGCTCTGGAGTGAATATGGGCGCAAACGCTTCCAGCGGAGCATTGAAACTCCCGAAAATATCTGCCCTCAAACTCGAACCGACGCCCGATTTGAAACTCCAGCCAATCCGGCATCCGACGATAAATGCTCAAGAGCAGCTCTGTCATGGCGGCACGAAATTGTTTTTCGGTCTCATCGGCTGGACTCTCGATCAGCCTCTCTAAGTATATTCATATCTGACGTCTGTCGGCAACTCTTTTAGTCGATAGCCAGTCCCTCTTGACCACTATTGAAGGACATCTCCATAGGCTCCCTCTTCCATGAGTGCGGCGCGGGCTGCAACCACCATTGGGTCGTTTGCGCTGAGAAGGGCAACCGTGGCCCGTCCGATTGGCGTTTGGCCGATAAGAAGTGCTCCACGCCAGCGGAAATGTTCATCCCATCGGTCGATGCGCGGATTGAAGATCCGAACTGTGTCACGCGACTCAGGATCGATGCTGCTTCAAGGACAAGCGGGCCTTCGACTGCAATAATTCAATGAGGAGCCCAACGCGGTCGTAGGCTTCGGCTTCGCGGCGCTCTGCCAGGGTCAACAAGCCGGACTGCGCCCGCTCGCCTAGTTGAACCATGCGTTGCATATCCGCGTCTGGCAGGCGCGCCCGAAGGAGTACCCGTGCCGCCGCCTCAGGAAGATCACCCGTCCTCGCGTCGAAGGCGCGGGCGAGCATGGTCGCTTCGGAATTTTCCAGGAGCACATCGGTCACCACCTTTTCAGTGTACTCCAACGGACGCCTGTTTTGCAAGAATTTGCCGTGGGTCTCAAGCGACACGTGGAAATTGGAAAACAGGGCTGGGGTTCCCGTGGAGTCAGTATGCCCACCCGCCGCCATGCCCCCGCTAGGCCCTCGGTGCCAGCGCGTCGGAGATCAATTTGAATCCATGGGCCAGGAAGTCAGGGAGGGCCACACCATGAACGGCTTCAATCGCGCCCCCCAATTGCCCACGAAGAACCCCCAAGCCATGCGTGAACGCCCAGAGATTGAGGGCGATGACGATGGCACTGGCACCATCCTTGCGGACGGAGCCATCCCTGCGGCCCCGTTCCACTTGCGAGGCCACCAGAATGATGATTTGCTTTTTCTGGTCCAGCAAACGGAGTGAAACCGGGGCTCCCTCGAGGTGCGACGACCCTTCCACAGACGATGAAGAGGAACCAGGATGTCCCTTCCCCTTCAGCGATGTCATTTCCAGCGAAGGATCCGGACAATGGGCACCTTCGAGCAGCATCAATCGAGCGTCGTCGGGACAATCATCGTGAAATTGGATGTAAGCCCGCCCGATGGCCTCCAGGGCGGTGGCTCCATTCGGCGCGTCGGCGATGGCTTGGACAAATCGCTCCTTTAACCGCTCGCAGGAAGTCAGGAAGGTCTCCTGAATCAATTCCTCCATCGTCGGGAAATAGAAATACACCAGCGGTCGACTCAACCGACTTCGCTTGGCAATGTCCCCGTAGGTGACGTCTTCCAATCCGCGCCGGGCAAAAAGATGCGCGGCTGCACCGATGATTTTATGCCGGGCGCGCTCCCGATCATCGGTGCGACGACGAGGGGAAGATTTTGTCATAAGAACGACAGGATTATCCGCCCGGGAGCGGTCCACGTCAACGCACCATGAGTCCCGCGGCCCGGGCGGCGCGGACCTTGGAGGTCGGTATGTACCTCGCCGCGAACTCCTTGCGGAATTCACCAAAGGTCCCCGCTGACAGGTGGCGTCGGATACGCCGCATCAGCTCCAGGTAGTAGTGACTGTTGTGGATGCTGACCAATCGAAGCCCCAGGATTTCGTTCACATTGAGCAAATGACGGATGTAGGCCCGGGTGTGGTGCTGGCAGGCAAAGCAGGTGCAACCAGGTTCAATCGGCCCGAGCTCCGCTTTCACCGCACCTCCCTTGATGGCGAATGTTCCAGTGTCGGTGAATGCCGTCCCATTCCGGGCGACGCGGGTCGGGAGCACGCAATCAAACATGTCGACGCCGCGTGCGACCAGTTCAACAATTTGGGCCGGGGTCCCCAGGCCCATGGCGTATCGGGCCTTATGGGCCGGAAGGTACGGCTCGCTCAGTTCCACGGCCCGCATCATTTCCGGTTCGGGTTCGCCCACGCTCACGCCGCCAATGGCATACCCGTCAAAATTCATGGCCACCAATTCCTCGGCACATTGGCGACGCAGGTCCTCAAAGTGGGTTCCCTGGACGATTCCGAAGACGTGCTGCCCCGGTGCTCGCGGTTGCTTGAGGCATTCCTCAGCCCAACGAAGGGTCCGCTTGACCGCCCGGAGAACCTCCGTTCGGGGGGCATCGTGTGAGGGACATTCGTCGAAGACCATGGCGATGTCGGACCCCAGCCGTCGCTGAATCTCCATGCTTTCCTTGGGACCCAGGAAAATCGGGGAACCATCGAGGTGACTTCGGAACGCCACCCCGTGCTCCTGCACCTTTCGAATCTTTCCCAGGCTGAAAACCTGGAATCCTCCGGAATCGGTCAGGATGGGACCGTTCCAGTTCATGAAGCCGTGCAAGCCGCCAGCCAGATCGATGATCTCGAGCCCGGGTCGAATCCCCAGATGATAGGTGTTGCCCAGAAGGATTTGGGTCCCCATCTCGCGCAACTCCCGGTTGTCCAACGCCTTGACACTCGCCTGGGTGCCCACGGGCATGAACACCGGCGTCTCAATCATTCCATGGGAGGTGGTGAGCCGACCGAGGCGGGCCCGGGACGACTCATCGGTTTTCAACAGCTCGAACATCGATCCCCTAGGAGAACGGAAGGGAGGACGGTTTCCAAGCAGGACCGATGAACACCGACTCGATTTTCTGCCATATCGACGCCTCCGGACGAACGGGCGAGGTGGTGCGCGGGCGACGGTGGTCGAAATCGATATGGGGACTTGCAGGAGCGCGTCCCTCCGGACGTAAGTCCCTCCGAAGGAGGGACATCCAACGGAG
>CAITXU010000140.1 GCA_903896505.1 uncultured Verrucomicrobiota bacterium
GCTCGTCGCTCGTCGCCTCGCGGGAGCCGAAAATCCCTCGCGGCAAACTGTAAGCTATTTGGGATACACGACACTAGTGTCGTGCTTCTGAAATGGCGTTCGGTTTGCCGCCAAGGATTGTCGGCGCAACAAACGGAGAGCTGTTTTGGTCACACGACACTAGGCACGGAACAGCTGTCCCATCCTTCTGCCCATCAATTTTCCGGCAACCAGCAGGGAGCCCATGAGCAACGTCATGGCGATGACACCCAGGGCGCAGGCGACCGCCGGCGCGTGAGGATCGATCCGTCCCATCAACTGCCACATCTGCTTGGTGATGGGGAAGAATTTTTCGCGCTGGGCTAGAATCAGGCTGTCGCTGACCTCGAGCATGGCGAAAGCGAAGGTGAGAATGAATCCACCGATCAAGTTGGCAGAAATGAGGGGCAGGGTGATGCGCTGGAATGTGTACCACGGGGAGGCCCCAAAGCTGGCGCTCGCTTCCTCCAACAGGACGCTGGTTTGTTGAAAGCCGGCACAGGCCGCCCTCACCATGTAGGGCAGACGCCGGATGCTGTAGCTGACAATCAAAAGGAACGTCGGATTGACCCGGGGATCGATGAGGGACTTGAGGACGGCGTGCCGTTTTTCGTTGATTTCAAATCCGGCAAAATAGCCAAACGCCAACACCAAGCCCGGCAGGGCCAACGGGAGCATGGCGACGGCATCCAAAACCGGGGCGATGCGGAGTCGCGAGCGGGTGATGATCCAGCCCAATCCAACGCCGAGAACCAAATCGATGCCGGCGCTGGCGGAGGCGTAATAAAGACTATTTCCAATCGAACTGAGCGTCAGCCGTTGGTCAAAAACGTCCTGATAATTGGCCAGGGTCCAAGTATCGGGCAGGACTGTGAAGAACCAGCGCCCGGCGAAAGACGAGAGGATGACCGACAGATGGGGCATGAGAGCCAGTCCCAGCAACGCCGCACCTCCACCCCAAATCAAGAGGGACTGGCCGGTCGAGGCCCGGACGGCAGCTCCGTGGGAAGGGCCGCGTGCGAGGGTGGCGTAAGAACGGCGTCCGATGACCCGTTGGGAGACAAAAAACAGGCCCAGGGAAAGAACCAGCACGACGACGATCAAAGAAAATCCCTGGGGGTTGGTATTGAGATCGTTGAGGGCATCGAAAATTTGAACAGAGGTCACACGGCTGAATCCGGTGATCAGGGGGGTGCCCAGATCGGTAAAGGACCAAATCCAGACGATGATGGCACCTGAGAACCAGCCCGGTAGGAGCAGTGGAAGGGTGATGGTTCGAAACAACCTCCCAGGGTCGGCTCCCATATTCCTGGCGGCGTCGCGAAGGGCGGGATCAATATTAGCCAGAGCGGCTGATACCGACAGAAATAGAATCGGGTAAAGGCTCAAAACCTGCAGCAGGGCCACACCCCAAAATCCGCCAGCGGCGAGCCAGTCGATCGGGTGCTTTGGATTCATCCATCCCAGATGAATGAAGAAGAGGTTCACGGAGCCAAACCGGGCCAGCAGCTGTTTCAGACCGATGGCCCCCACAAAGGGAGGCATGATCATCGGAACGAGAAGGAGGGAGCTGAGTATCGTCCGCCCGGCAAACTCCAGCCGATTCAAGGCGATGGCCAGTGGGAAAACCACCAGGGAACAGCCGATCACAGTGATGGTTGCCAGGGAAATGGAGTTGAAAAGGGATGCACGCAGGAGGGGGTTGGTCGCAAGGAGCCCGAAATAGTTGAAGGTGAATTCACCTTCGAGTCCGAATCCTCTCCGCAGCATGAATGCGACGGGATAAACGAGGAAGACCGCCAGAAATGCCCCCAGGGCAACCAGGAAAGGCAGATGGAAGTATCCAACCTTTTTAAGTGCGCGGAAGTTCATCGAATGGCGGAAGGTCAAACTAGGACGGTGGTTAATAGGGCCTGTGCTTGCTGCACGACCAGGGCAAGATGCTCGGGGCCGCGAAAGCTTTCGGCGTAAAGCTTGTAGATGTTCTCCGTTCCCGACGGTCGGGCGGCAAACCAGGCGGAGGCGGTCTCCACCTTCAATCCCCCGATGCTGGCCCCATTGCCCGGTGCCTGGGTCAAGACCTGGATGATCGGTTCACCCGCCAGAGTTGGGGCGGTGACCGAGCCCGGAACGAGCTTTTTGAATCGGGACTTCTGTTCGGGCGAAGCGGGAGCATCAATCCGGGTGTAAGCCGGTGCACCGTATCGGGTGGTCAATTCCTCGTAGTATTTTCCCGGGTCGGTTCCAGTGACGGCAGTGATCTCGGCAGCCAGCAATCCCAGTAAAAGTCCGTCCTTGTCGGTGCTCCAGGCGGTTCCGTCCTTCCGAAGGAAACTGGCCCCCGCGCTTTCCTCACCACCAAAACAGCACGAGCCGTTGTGGAGTCCCGGGGCAAACCATTTGAAACCGACCGGAACCTCCAGGAGGCTTCGACCTCGACCCGCAACCACTCGATCAATCATCCGGCTACTGACAACCGTCTTTCCCACCTTGGACGTGGTTGGCCAGTCTGGACGATGTTGAAGAAGGTAATCAATGGCGACCGAGAGGTAATGATTCGGGTTCATCAACCCGGCACTGGGAGTGACAATGCCATGGCGGTCAGCATCGGGGTCATTGCCAAAAGCGACGTCATATTGATCCTTCAGGCGGACCAGTCCCGTCATGGCATAGGGACTGGAACAATCCATCCGTATCTTCCCGTCGTGATCGACGGTCATGAAGGCGAAAGTCGGGTCGATCACCGGGTTCACGACCGTGAGGTTGAGTCCGTAGCGACGGGCAATGGGTTCCCAATAGGCGAGGGAAGCCCCGCCCAATGGGTCGACGCCGATCCGGATTCCTTTTTCGCGGACGGCATCGAGGTTCAAGACTTTTCCAAGACCCTCGACATAGGGAGTGACAAAGTCGTGGATTTGGATTTCCGGTGCCTCCTGAGCCTGGAGCCATGGAAGCCGACGGACACCCTGGTTTCGACCCCGAAGGAGTTCATTGGCACGGTCTTGAATCCAACCGGTGGCATCGGTATCAGCGGGGCCGCCGTTGGGCGGATTGTACTTGAAGCCACCATCCTGAGGTGGATTGTGGGACGGGGTGATGATGAGGCCGTCACACAGGGCACTGGTGCGCCCCCGGTTGGCTTCCAGGATGGCCACCGAAACAGCGGGTGTGGGCGTGAATCCATTGGGTCCGGCGTAGCCGGTATGCACCCCATTGGCAGCCAGCACTTCGAGTGCGGTGCGTTCAGCGGACCGGGAAATGGCGTGGGTATCCTTGCCGACGAAAAGCCTCCCACGGTCACCCTGGACCCGGCGATAGTCACAAACCGCCTGGGTGATGGCGGCGATATGGGCATCGGTGAAGGTGCCATCCAAGGGCGATCCCCGATGACCACTGGTACCGAAGCTGACCGCCTCAACAGGGTTGGACGGATCGGGAAAACGGTCCCAATAGGCACGTTCCAACGCATCGACGTCAATCAGTTGGGAGGGCAGGGGAGGCTGACCCGGAAGAGCGTGAACCGACATGGCCGGGAGGCTACCGAAGCATTCGAGCGGGCGGAAGCCAGATTCCATTGACAATCTGGTGGAGCAAGGCAATTTAATCTCATGGACACTGGGGCTTATTATGATCGCCGTGGGACGCTGACCCTCGGCAGCCTGACCTTCGAGCAAGCGGTCCGCATGCTCAGTCACCCCCTCCACATTGTCGTTCCAGAGTCCGAAATCTCTCGCCTGCCGTCGGGCCATCGTCCTCCGGAGGCAGGCCGCCAACGCACGTTCCCTCAGACCTCAAATGCGGATTGTACCACGCGGGCCAGGCCGGTAATGTAATTCAGGGTGGTCTCCTGAGCCAGAAAGCTGGCGCCGTCGGCATCCATGGAGTCGACGTTCAACAGCCCGATACTGATTTGGCGTGGCGCACCGCTCCAAGTTCGAGTTGAACGGAACAGCGGCACGCTGACCACCGAGGTCACACCTTGGAGCATTTCAATTTCCCTGTCGGACCAGCCGAATTCGCGCATTTGGTCCGGCGCTGACAGCCCCCGCAGGTCCCGATAGTTGGCTTCCTGCCTTTGTTTTCTGAAAACCTTCCCCCCAAACCCCTTGTCGATTGAAAAGACGAGGTTGGCGTCGGGATGGCCGGCCATGCCCAGTTGGTAAAACTGGACGAAGGTTGGGCGAAACAGACGGGACGGAGGGAAACGCTTGAGCATCACGTTGATCCGGAGCTTTGGCTTGCGTCCATTGATGGTCGCCGTGTCAATCCACTGCTTGAAAAATCCGTCCAGCAGCTTCTCCCGGACGTCCCGCAGAGATTTATAGGGACGGAAAACGGCATAATATTCGGTGACGGCCAGAACAAGAATGGCCCCGATGTAGGCAGCCACTTTGTAGTGTGGCTGATTGGCGTACAGAGATGCCATCAGGGCCGCAGCCAACGGGATGGCGCGTCCCGCCAAGGCAAGGGCGTAACGACTGTACATCGGCGGTAGCGTGCCCAAGTTAAGTCGTCTGGGCAAATGGTACCTGGATCGCGTGAATTCCGACATCGAGCGTCGTTGGACTTCGATGCACGTAGGACATTGCGTCAGTCGAGGTAAACCTCACGTGGCCGAAACCGGTGATCGGAGTGCCCGTTGGACCAGCGACCGTTGCCAGCATTCTCGCGAAAGTACGGAAAAGACCGTATGGCAAGGTCCAAGACCGCCGTGGACCATCACCAAATCAACCGTCAATCACAGCTATCGACGCGGAGCAAAACGGGATAAAAATAACATAATGAAACACGCAAAAGAATACCATGGCTCCAGCATGGATATGGTGGCTGACGAAGACCTTCGTTCCCTGCTTCAGGAGACCATCGTCAAGCAGGGAATCACCCACGTCATTGAGACCGGAACCTATCTCGGACTCGGATCGACCACCTTTGTTTCCGAATCATTCCCCAGCGACAGACCACCTGAGCAATTTGTGACCATTGAGGTCAATTGGAAGAGTTGGCGGCGGGCATGGCGAAATCTGCGTCGTTTTCCCTCAGTCAGAGCAATCTGGGGGCGAACTGTGGCCGTGGACAGGGCCCTGAAGTTTCTCGAGAACGATGGGGCCCTTCGCAATCCAAACGAATACCCCGACATCCTGATTGATGACACGAAGGACCCCTTGCGATTTTACCAAAACGAACTATCCGGGGCGCTTGGGGGAAGACCCCGGAAGTACAGGCCATGGCAATTCATTCTCTGGCTATACGATAGGAAGTACTCCAATGCTGGCGATAATCTACTGGAGAAGTATCTTAAGGCGTTCAAGGCTACGACGCCGTTGATTATTCTCGATTCAGCGGGTGGTATTGGCCTTCTGGAATTCTCGATTGTGCGCGAGGTCATGCAGGATCTTCCCTACATCATCCTGCTGGATGATATCAATCATCTGAAGCATTTCCGAAGCCATGAACACATCAAAAAAGACCGGCATTTCAAGATTCTTGGATCAAGCGAGCGATGGCTGCTGGCCAGGCACGCCGGATAGGAAGAAGGAAGGCTGCGCCGACGCCTGAAAAATTGTCCCTGAACCTTCAGGCACGGCTTTCTTCTCCAGAGTCGCCGCCATCGTTCCCTTTGTCTTTCGTCGTCACGCACGGCGCCGTGGCTGATACAACGTGGTTTTCCTGATCGAGCCCGGATTATTCGGGATTTTAGCCCAACCAGCGCCAGACCCGGAGCGCCTCGGTGACGCTCCAAGCCTGGGCATCGCATCCGCGTGACGTATGGGGGGCATCGCCATCACAGATTTCAGGAAGCTGCCCCAGGCATTCCCGATGAAGGTGATCATGGAGGACAGCCAGGTAGGAGCGGGCTGCCGCCTTGGCGGAAGGATTGTCGGGATGTGCCTTCACCAGGGCTTCGACAAACGAAGGAAATGTCCAAAGCCAGCCCGTTCCATTGTGGTAGGCGGGTTTTCGTCGTGTGTCTTCATCGCCTTCGTAGCGGGGCCAGTAGGGGTACTGCGGGTCGTTGAGCAATCCACCTCCTGGACCACGAATGGGAAGTGGTGGATTGACCGGGAGTGGGGCCAGTGAGCGCAAGGCTCCGGGGATGAGCAAATGGCGTGTGGCGGCGGTGACCATTCGCTGAGCCCGAAGCTTGAAATGGGGATGTTGATCGATATCGAGTGAGATAAGGAACAGACAGTTGCTGCGGAGCGCATCGCTGGGAGCGCCCATCCGGGCGTTGACATCGCGAGCGGCAATCAGGACGTCTGCGTACCAACCGAGGTCCTCCAGCCAGAAATAGGAGTGGATGGATTTTTCAGTTCTTCGAGCGAGGTCTCCCCAACTTTCGCCCCGTCCCTCCCATGGTTCGGAATGGAGGGTGGCCAACTGCCGAAGGAGGCGAACCCAGAGAGCCTGGATTTCGACCGGATATCCCTCCCGGGGAGTCCCTGCCGGGTAATTGGTGTCCATCCAGGTAAAATGGGAAGGGCTCCAGACAAGACCACTGGGCGCATCCACCCGGATTCCATTGGCGGTTCCTGCCAGATAGCCGCAGGCGATCGATCTCAGCACGGCGGCGAGTGTGCGCCCGGAGGCATCCACAACGGTGTTGTAGAACACGTCTCGATCGGCCGGAGTGAGGCTGGCAGCAACCTCTTCGCAGACGATTCCAAACCAAAGTGGGGCGTCACTTGTGTCCTGGTTGGAAGCATCATCGCCGTGGATGCTATTGGGAAGCGTTCCGTTCTGTTCGAACCGTGCAAAGGTCAGAAGAAGCTCGCGTACTTCCTGTTGGAGACCTGCCGCCAGCAATCCGCGGGCGGCAATGAGGGAATCCCGTCCCCAATCCAGGAACCAGGGATAGCCGGCGATGACCGAGCGTGTTTGATCCCGTCGGACCAAAAAGGCGTGGGCGGCTTCCACCAGGCTTCGACCGAAGAAGTCGTCCGTGGGTAATCCAGCCCGGTCCAACCAATCCTTCCGGAGTTGGATTCGATTCGAGAGAGAGCCCTCAGCAGCTTCGGGAGCCGGGAGTCGGGCTTCGGCACAAGCAACGAGCGTCACCGAGCCGGTTTTGGGGATGGGAAGTTCAAACCAGCCTGGACTATAGGCATCTCCACACGGTTCCTGCCCCCTTTGCGCTTCGCAAGGATGAGGGATGTTCATGCTCCATTCCGGTTCGGCATGGAATTCTCCGCCATTGGCAACAATGGTGCATTGCCGACCGACCGACGGTGTAAACGCGAAGCCGCAAGCCCAGGCGCTGCCACCCGGTGGCTTTGAAGAAATGGGGTGACAGTTCAAGGCGAAATGGGCTTCGGCTCCGCCATTTCGCTTGGTTTCGGAGTGGAAGTTTCGGTCTTCGATGTCGAATCGAACAGTGAGGGAGACACGGCAGTCGGCCGGGAGGGGGCGGGCGTCGCCGGACTCCGCCTCGGTGACGGAGTCCCGACTGAAGGACAGGATCACCGTATTGGATTGATCGGCCAAATCCATGCCAAGGCGGATGGCGACGAATCGTCCGTCCCCTGAGGGTGCGACAAAACGCCATTGGGGCGGTGGACCTGACTCAAAGCCGATCAGGGTGGCAGCATCCAGTTGCGAAATGAAACCATCGGCATCCACCCAGGCCCGAACACGTTTGATAAAGACATGCCGGTCTACCGGGATGGTTGCATTGAGGTTGGCGCCCAGCAGGCAGTCATACTTGGAGGAAATCTGGCCGAGATGGACAAGAACCCGGCTCATTCCTCCGCGGCCATTGGTCAGTAGGACCAGACCTGAACCAATGGCTTCTAAATCCAGTGAGTTTCGGATCGGTCGTGGTCCCAGAATATGGATTAAGCCAACTTGTCGGACGGGGCTGGCTTGGAAGCGCTCCAGTAGGAGAGTTCGGCCCCCGGGGATGCCGAGTTGAGTCGGTGGAATCGCCGCAATCCATCCGTTGGAGCTGGGAATGGATTCGACATGAATCGCTGGCCTGTCTTCGGCGGCTTCGAGACAGGCTCGAAAGCGTGCCGGGTTGCGGATCAATAGCCAATGATGCGGGGGGATTTGGAATACCCGCGACACGTCTGCTTGCGTCCACGTGCAGACCAGTGAATAGGAACCGCCATGAGCCAGACAACGGTTGAGAAATCTTTCCGGGTCGACATCCACCTGCTCTGCCAGCGACGGCCAGCTTTCCGGCGGGAGCGAGAAAGCGTCATTGCCCGGACGTTCGGTCCGGACGGCCCACCAACACGACAAGGCCCAATCTGCCCGGGCGCGATTCTGACGATAGTTTTCCCCGGAGAGGCCCTGGGGTTCCAAAGTGGCCGCAAGGCAGTGAATGGCCGCCGGTGCAAAAGCGGACCTCAGACCGTCCTGGGACTGGCCGTGGCCTACCTCTGTAAACCGCTCTCCGGTCAGCAGATCGTATTTGAGCTGTCCCAAGCTCAACACCTCGGAATCGTCGATGACCAGATGTTGCTCGCGTTGCGGGTCCAGATTGATCAGGACAACAACGGTGTCCAAACCTTCCGCAGAGACTCGCTGGAGGGCATAAATCGGAGAAGTCTCCTTGGAAATCCGGGTCAATACCGCGCCGTCAAAGAAACACGGATGGCATCGAAGGAGATGATTCAGTTTTGCCAACTCGTCGACCAGATTGGGAGTACCACCCCACGCAAGTCCGCGGGCGCTGTGGACATTGATTTGTTCTGTGGCCGCCCATTCCACTCCGTTGGTAAACCCGAACGCCCCTTGAACACTCGTCAACGCCGAAAGGCGGTTGCGGTACAGCGACCATGCCAGATTGGGGGTGTTCACCTCGGGAGCTTCCCGTGACGGAAAACCTGAAATCCCCGGGGAAGTCGGTGAAAGGTGTTGCGGATGGGCCGCCAATCGTGAGTTGTCGTGCGTCTCGCTGTAGTTGACCAGGATTCCAATGGATTGGCTGAAGCGAAGGGTGTGGTCCAGGTAGCCGGTGACTGCTTCCGGGGAGAAATTTTGGAACAGCTCGCTGTAAGCCCATTGCATTCCGCCTTCGCCCAACAGGGCATTGGTGGCCTCCCAGGGGCCGCCGAGGCCCTCTAACAGGAACAGGGTTTCGGGAAATTCCTGTTGAACCCGGGCGGTGATGTGCTCCCAGACGTGGGTCGGAATCTTATATCCGGCGTCGCAACGGAACGCATCCACTCCCCGCCGACACCACGTCACAAAGGCATCCGCCAGGTGTTCCCAAAGAGGGGCGTGCCGTTGGTCGAGTTCAACGAGGTCTTCCCAGACGACATCCCACGCACCGGGTGATTCAAACTGGCCATTGGGAAGGCGAACAAACCATTCCGGATGTTCCTCCCAAAGGGTGCTCCCCCATCCGGTGTGATTGATCACCAGATCGAGCATCAAACGGGCTCCCAAATCATGCACGGCAAAGGCCAGTTCGCAGAACTGTTGAATGCCGGTCGTGCGTTTGTCGAATTCCACCAAGGCGGGGTCGATGGCGGTCAAATCCTGCAGGGCGTAGGGGGAACCGAAACGGCCAAATCGAGCAAAAGTCGTCGGAGTGGGGCTGACGGGGAGAAGGTGGAGGAGTCGACATCCCAGTTTATTCACGATATGGGGCAGCTCGCGTTGTACATCGCGCAAGGTGCCGCTCGGTGGAATGACCGCATAACCCAGTGCGTCCAACTCCTTCAGTCGAGCTTCCAGGGTGGAATCGTGGGTGCTTCGGCGCCCCTTGTTTGGACCAAACATGCGGGGAAAGGCGCAATAGATGGGGTGGCTCGTCCGGCTCCAGGAGGGATGGACACTGATGCCGATGTCGGGGCCGTCAGGCCAATGCTGGAAACCCTCAGTATCCAGGGCAAATGGCTTGGCCTTGAAAAAGCCCACTTCGGTGGTTGGAATCTCCAACGCCCAGACGCCAGACCCTTTGGCCTGCATGGGGATGTCCCGCCAGGAGGCATTCGCGATGGGATGGGGGGCGAAATGGGCGCTGACCAGTTCCTCCCGCCGCTTTTCTGCGCGACCCACGTTGGTTCGAACCCGCGCGTGCCATCCATCGGGCACGCCGTGAAGTTCAATGAGAAGCCGGTCTCCGACATGTCGGACCAGTCGGCGCCCCGGGGGCGGCTGCATTTGGAGTTGGGGCATGGGCGTTTTAGCTTTGATGAGTGTGGCGATGGAAAGGCTCCTGGCTCAAGTGCCGACTCGGATGGGATCATCGTTTGAAGCGGACTTCATTTGGATTGTGTTTGAGGGCGGAATTGCATCCCCTTGGAACCACTCATGACAAATAACCCCGTATTGAAAAGGTTGGCCACCCTGGGTGGTCTTGCGGTGATTTTAGGTGCGCTGCTGATGGGCTGCGCCACCGGCAGGGAAATGGCCGCCCCACCTCTCGAGGGAACGAAATGGCAGCTTTCCCAGTTGAATGGCAACCCCGTTCCCGCGTTCCTTGCGTCCCGCCCGGTGGACCTTCAACTCGATGCCACCCAGCATCGCGTGAGCGGCAGCTCGGGCGTCAACCGGGTTGCTGGTTCCTACCAGATTGCCGGAAAACGGATCAGCCTCGGTCCCTTGATGGGCACCCGGATGGCGGGACCACCCGAAGCCATGGAATTTGAATCCGCCTACCTGAAGGCATTGGGGCGGGTTGACGAGTGGGCCATGGTCGACGGCCACTTGGAATTGCGGGCGGGTCCCGAGACGGTCGCCGTCTATTTGCCGTTTTCCGGAACCACGTTGAAGGTTCCGTAATACTCCAGCGGCAAGGGCTTTCCTGTGCTTGTTTGCAGGTTTGCCCGCACCATGACTTGCATGACGGGCTGAAGGTGGGAAAACTCGATTTGGACCGATTTTCCATCGGGTCCAGGCTGGACGGATTTGATCTCCACAACGTCGCCTTTGAGTTCCCCCTTTTTCCCCGTCTTTTGTTGTGGATTGGTGACGGAATACAGGTCCGACCCATATTGGCTGCTCCAAAGATAGTTCCACCATTGGATGTCCCAATTGCCGGGGTCGGCCAATGTCCTGGCGTCCATCGCCTGATTGAACCGCACTTCAATGCCACTGTGATGGACTGAGAATCCTGACAACGTAGGAAATTCACCCCCGGTCCAGCGGACCCGATGCAAGGCACCATCATTGGCTGCGGCCGTCTGCCATCCTTTCAATCCGGCAACCCAGAGGGAACCATCGCCGGGATTGGAGCGCCCCCGCATGGCAGAGGATTCGAAACGCCAGGGCAGGGGAACCACTCCGCCCTGCATGGTTCCGCCGACCGATTGAGTCAATACTTGAAAAGCCCGGCTCTTCCCGTAACTGAGATGGATTAAACTTCCCCCCAGCGGGCCAAAGCGAGGATCGGCCCACATTTGTGACCCGGATGAGTTATCGATGGCGTAGGGGAGCCAGCAGAGCGGGGAATCGGGGGCGGCAGGCGGGGTGTCCCGGTGGTCCATTCCCAGGGCACCATAAAAACCGCCGGGACGAACCCAATTCAGGCGACAGACCGGTGTCCAGATGCCTTCGTTGTCGCTGCACACCAACTCGTCGCGCGGGCTCATTCCCGAACCGTTGGGTGCCCGCAATCCGGTGGCATACCGGCTCAGTTGAAGTCCATCCGACGAGACCTTCAGCACGGAGCCGTTGTGGGCTCCGGTCCGGTCCCAGTACTCCGTTCCAAGCAGCGGTCCACCTTTGGTGAAGTAAAAATTCCCTTCGGAGTCGCTCTGGAGGTCGAGGGCGAACTCATGGAAGTTCGGGGTCACGCTGACATCGTTGTTGAAATTGGTGATTTCGTCCGGTTCGCCATCGCCATCCAAATCGTCCAGGCGGGCAATCTGGTCCCTACAAAGCACAAAGATGTGGCCGTCTCGGATTTTCAATCCGAGTGGTTGGAAAAGTCCGGCGGCCAGACGCTTCCACGTCACATGCTCCAGATTTCCGGTGAGCCCCGAGACCAGCCAGACATCGCCGCTCCAGGTGCAGACGGCTGCGGATTGGCCGTCGGGAAAAAGTCGAAGCCGCTGGGACGCATCCAGGCTTTCCACGGATTTGGAAGAGGCATCGGCAAACTATCCACGACATAACCTTGAGTGGCTGGACCCATTCGACCGGGTGCCTGGATGGCGGCATCAAATCGCGGTTTCCAACTGACCTTGGCGTCAGCCAGTCGGGACGAAGAGATCAAGGCGTCGACCGTTTTGGTGGCGGCGGCATCCGTTTTTGGGCGCCATTGATCCCGTTGGTTGAGCTCAACCCGTCCGATGGTCAGGGAAAAGACCTCGGTGATCGGTGATGGAGGCAGGTCCAGAGTCAACTTGGTTCCGGTGATGATCTTCCATCTGGCACCCTTGGGAAGACGGTCCAGGAATGCGGCGTTCTTACCGAGAAAGGCAAACAGAGAATCGGAAGCGGGATAACGTCCATCGAAAGCCGTGTGGTCGCGGTATTCCAAACGGTCTTCGGCAACCAAAAGGGAAATAGACTGCTGATGGGGGCCCACGGCGATCGAACGAACGAAGGCCGGAGTGGAACCGACGGTTTCCATGGAAGGGGCTTCGAACACGACGGCATCGCCGACGCTGTAATGGAGAACACCCCGTCCGTCGGCGCGCACCAAGCCGAGATAATGCGCCTGGTTGCGGGGAATGGGAACGTACGGTTCGGTTCGGAGGTCCCGCCAATCACCGCCAACGGCCCAACCGGGACCGTGCGAAGTGCCCAGGAGCACGGTTCCTGTGAGCGCCGGGCGGGAATTCTCCGGGGGCCGATGCGTTCCATCGAAGGGAGTGCCCATGAGGCGGAGGTTGCCTCCCAAGGTGGCACCGGCCCAACGCAATTCCCCCATGTCAAAGGTCGCGTGAATGGGGCCGAGAGAGAAGGTGATCCCTTTGATGACGATACCGTCGAGGGCCTCGCCGTTTTTGGCCCAGGGCAGAGTGACCGAGGAAGCCAGCCAATCCCCGTAGTTCATGGCTTCCCACGGCGGAGTTTCCTCCGCCACCAAGGTCAGCGATGTGCAGAGCAATCCCCACAAGATTCCGACGCGCATGGCGCAAAGCTGCGGGGAGGCGAACGGGCGGGCAAGAGCAATTGAAAACCGGCGAAACCACGACATAGCGCAGACATTCCGGTCTTCCAAACAATGGCATTTCTGTACCTCCGGACGAACGCGCGAGGTGGTGCGCGGGCGATGGTGGTCGAAATCGATATGGGGACTTGCAGGGGCGCGTCCTTCCGTTGGATGTACCTCCTTCGGAGGGACTTGCGTTCGGAGGGACGCGCTCCTGCAAGTCCCCAATTTCTGCCGGGATCATCACGACTCCCAATCTGAAGGCACCCATATAGCGCGGATCCTCCCCAGCCGCAGGCGGTCCAAATCACGCCCACCACGCGATTCAAACCGAGTTACATCCGGCCTGACCCCGGAGCACCACGGGTGGGTGCTTCTGTATCGCCGACTTTCCATTCGGCAGGGCTGGACCATGTCCCGAAGCGCTCGGGTTCAGATTGGAAATATTAGGCGGCGGATTGCATCGTGCTTATGGATCGGATCGCCCCAACTGGGCAGAATGGGATAGCTTGGGACAACACCCTGGGAAAAGATGATTATGACAGACTTAAGTCCTGAAAGGGTGAAATCCAACTCCCTCCGTCCCGACGCTCGAAAAATGTCTTTCCCACGTTGGGATTGATACGCTTTCCGATGGGATGGCAATTTCGGCCCTTCAGGGCTCAAACTATTTTTGGATACCCCACCCTGGGCGTTGCCCAAGGCTATCCCATTCTGCCCCGTTGGGGCTCCAAAATGCCCATTTTTCCCGTCCATCAATGAGCTTAGGGCAGGTTGTTGGTTGGACTGTTATCTGGAAAGTGACCTAAATTTTACCCGAGAAGATGGCATCCACGCGACGCTGGATTTCGGGGGTCATCCGGATGAGAGGAGGCCATGGGCGATTGAAGCCTTCTCCAGGAAGCTTTCGGGTGGCATCAAACCCGAGTTTTCCACCGGCACCGATGGAGGTGGTGGCATGGTCCAGGACATCGGCCGGACCGCGGGTCGAGAGGACATCCCGTTGGGGATCGGTGTTGGAGCACAAGCGAAACAGGACCTCGCTGGTGTTGTGGACGTCGACATCGTCGTCCACGACCACGATATACTTGGTGAACATCATCTGCCCCATGCCCCAGAGGCCGTGCATGATCTTGTAGGCCTGCATCGGGTAGGTCTTCTTGATGCTGACAAACACCAGGTTGTGAAAGACGCCCTCGGCTGGCAGTGCGAGATCGCGCAGTTCCGGAAAGTTCATGCGCATCACGGGCAAGAAGAGCTTTACCGACGCCGCTCCGATGTAGAAATCCTCCATCGGCGGAATACCGACAATGGTGGCGGGATAAACGGCGTTCTTGCGATGGGTGATCGCCGTGACGTGAAAGACTGGATAGGGCTCGGGCAGGGTATAAAATCCGGTATGGTCTCCAAAAGGACCTTCCTGCCGAAGGGGTTCGAGGGGATCGATGTAGCCTTCGATCACGATGTCGGCATTAGCGGGTACTTCGAGATCGACCGTTTCGCATTTGACCAGTTCGATGGATTTTCGTCGCAGGTATCCGGCCAGTAAAAGTTCGTCCAGGCCATCGGGCAAGGGGGCGGTGGCAGCGAAGGGAAACACGGGGTCGCCACCCAGGACAATGGCCACCGGCATCCGGGTGCCGGTCTCGTAGTACCGTCGGCCATGGCGGGCGGCCACCTTTTGCAGTTGCCAGTGCATTCCGGTGGTGCGGTCGTCGTAGACCTGAATGCG
This sequence comes from uncultured Verrucomicrobiota bacterium, assembly GCA_903896505.1. Lineage (GTDB taxonomy): Bacteria > Verrucomicrobiota > Verrucomicrobiia > Limisphaerales > UBA9464 > CAILNN01. The sequence goes on from CAITXU010000140.1 coordinate 14,805, forward strand.
ATACATGCCGACGTTCCGTTCGCCGGTATCGGGGTCCCGGGTGATGACGCAGGGCAGGGTGACAAACCGGCCGCCGTCCTGGGGCCAGCACTTCAGGATGGGAAGGTCGAGAAGCGTGGGATCGTTGGTTGTTGGTTGGCAGGCAGGGTCGAGGATGTTGGGGGCCGGGGGCCACGGTTCGCGCCGGGTCGGTGGAGGGTCAAACCGGTGGATGACCTCCTTGCAGGCTCCATCGCGGACGGTTTTGGGACGGGCATGCCGGAGTTCGATGGCCTTGCTGAGGAGACTGAATGTTTCGCGTAGCGATGTGGGTGGCTTGGCCTGCACCAAGGCGCCGATTTCGGACGCCACGGCATCCACTGATTCTCCGCCCATACTCAAGGCCATCCGCTTCCAGGATCCCAAGGTATTGATGGCCAGGGGAAAGGACGAAATCTGGCCGTTGACGGTGGGGCGTTCGATCAACAGGGCCTGTCCGCCGCCCGGCCGCTTCATTTCGCGGTTGGCGACCTCCGTGATCTCCAGTTCGGTGGCCAACGGTTGACTGATCCGCCGAAGCTCTCCTGCCTTCTCTAGTTGACCGACCCAATCACTGAACGACTCAAATGCCATACTTGGAGAATAACCCGAAAGGCAGGGAAGGCGAACGAGTGGTGGAAGCGGCGTCCCGCCTCTTTCCGGAGTTTGTCGCAGTGGCTTCCCAATAACAGCGTTTCTTCCTCACCATCCGGTTCAATTACAAGCTGTTGAATCAGAACAACATCGGGCGAGGCTCCTGTCGAGCCTTGGGCGGTTCGGACAGCGCCTCTTCCGCAGTAGCGAAGCCCATAGGCCGTCCGCAGGACCGAGGCTCCTGTCGGGCCGCGGCGGTTCGAACTACGCCTGCCACGCGACCGAGCCCCAGTTATCTCCGACCGAACCCTGAGAGCCGCGGGTGGGCAGGAGCCGCGCTTCAAAGGTGCATTTAGACCGGGAGTGGTGATGGTCCTTGCAGTAATTTGGGACTTGCAGGAGCGCGTCCCTCCGGACGCAAGTCCCTCCAAAGGAGGGACATCCAACGGAGGAACGCGCTCCTGCAAGTCCCCATATCGATTTCAACCACTTTCGCCGGATTCCCGGCTGCAGCAATTCGTCCGAGACCCGGGTCAGCCGGGGTCTATCTGCAGGGTGAGGGCGGTTCGGATTGCCCCCAACATCACCCACGGCCGATTGCATCTCCACGGTTGCTTTCCGGGTCGCCCGTCAACGGTCACGTCCCTGATACACGCCCGGCTTAA
>CAITXU010000141.1 GCA_903896505.1 uncultured Verrucomicrobiota bacterium
AACTACACGTACTGACACACTCTTTCCCTACACGACGCCTTCAGATCTCCGTTCCTGCCGGGCCTGTGGCCATCCGAATCCCTTCTATTCCGCAGAGGCCAAGCCCATGGGCCGTCCGCAGGACCCCTTCGTTTCCGTGGGGAGGGTATTGAATCAAAAAAGAGACGGGTCCTTGCTCCTGGCCGTCGGGATTTGTCCCAATAATTCCTCCGCATGACGTCGGGCGGCGGCACTTTGACCTCCCAACATTCGGGCGATTTCGGTCACGCGCGACGGACCATCGAGCCGTTCGATACGGGATTCGGTTCGCCCGTCGGTGACCTGTTTGGAGACCAGATACTGGGTATGTCCCTGTGCGGCCACCGGGGCCAAATGGGTGATGCAGAGCACTTGGTGGCGGTCGGCGATTCCTCGCAGCTTTTGACCGACGGCCAGGCCGGTTTCGCCCCCCACGTTGGCATCCACCTCATCAAAAATCAGAACCGGAATTTCGTCGGCTGAAGCGAGGACGGTTTTCAATGCCAGCATTACCCGGGCCAGCTCGCCACTGGAGGCGATGGTCCGCAGCGGGCGTGCCGGTTCGCCGGGGTTGGGGGCAAATTGGAATTCGCAGTGATCGAAACCGGTCGGCCCGGGGGCCTCCACCGTCGATAGCTCGACGTCCACCCGGCTCTGGCGGAAGCCAAGTTCCCCCAGATGTTGCGAGACTTCCCGACTCAGGCGCGGAATGGCCAGCCTGCGCCGTTGAGTCAATTGTCCCCCGAGGTCCAGAAGCCGTTTGTCGATTTGAGCGAGTTCAGCCGCGAGCTTTTCCGTCCGTTCCTCCAAACCTTCCCATTCCGACAGCTTGGTCCGGCACGTCTCGCCAAAAGCGAGCACGTCGCTCACGTTGGTGCCATATTTTCTTTTGAGCGACTGGATCAGGTTGATCCGTTCCTCAAGCTCCTGAAGACGTTCCGGGTCCAGTTCCAGTCGATCAAAATACCTGGACAGCAGCATGTTCAATTCCTGCAGGGTTTCGGTCGCCAAAATGTGGGCTGCCAATAATTCGGTGGTGCCGGGGTCATGACGCTGGATTTCGGTCAACAGCCGTCCCAGTCCACCGACCCGATCCAGGATGGAATCCTCCCCGTCGCATAAGATGGACTGTGCCGACTGGGTGGCCTCCATGAGTCGGGCAGCATTGGAAATTCGTTGGAATTCAGCGGACAGAACTCCTTCCTCTTCCGGGGAAAGTCGCGCTGCCTCGATTTCCATGGCCTGATGGCGCAGGAGCTCCAGCTGTTGTTGGTGGATGGCATCATCGGCGACCAGACTGGCGCGTTCCGCTGCGACCTGTTTTCGGCGATTCCATTCCGTTTCCCATTCCTGCCGAAGCGTTTCCAACGAGGCGAACGCATCCAAAATGGACAATTGCCTGGCGGGTTGGAGCAGTGATTGGTGTTCATGCGGGCCGTGCATGTCGACAAGCCATTCGCCGATGCGGGCCAGGGCCGCCACCGAGGTGGGTGACCCATTGATGAACTGTCGGTTGGTTCCGGAGGCGGTGAAGGACCGCCGGATTCGGAGTTCCCCAGGTTCACCCGGGTCCAGCCCGCTTTCCTCAAAGAAGCTCGCGAAGGGTGCGGTGAGATGCCGGATGTCAAAGACGGCTTCGACGGTGCAGGCGTCCGTCCCGCTTCTGATCAGCGCACGGTCCGCCCGTTGTCCGAGAATGAGGTTCACGGCACCCAGGATCACGGACTTGCCCGCACCGGTTTCACCCGTGATCACGTTGAAGCCTGGGGTGAGCTCCATGGTCAGGTCCGTCACCAGTGCCAGATTCTTAATCCGCAACGTCGTCAGCACAGTCCCTCCAATTCTCCGCTTGCATTGCCAATTGCCAACTGGTTTCTACCCCGGTCATCGTTCCGGAAGCGATGGCGTTCGAATTTCGGTTTCTCGGGTCTGGTACTTCGCAAGGGGTTCCGGTCATCGGCAAGGATTATCCCTCGGCATTTTTGGAGAATCCGCGGAATCATCGGCTGCGTCCATCCATCTACGTGGCGTCCGATGCCGCGCGCTTGGTGGTGGACACCAGTCCCGATTTCCGCACCCAGATGCTGCGGGAGAAGCTCGGCTTTCTGGATGCCGTCTTGATTACCCATGCCCACGCCGATCATGTGATGGGCATGGACGACTGCCGTCGGGTGTGTGATCTCCGGGGTGGTGCGCTGCCCATTTATGCATCCGAGGAAACCCTGGCCGCCTTGAGCCGGGTGTTCGTCTATGCGTTTGATGGGCGTCCCATCCCCAAGGGCTATTTTCATCCGGACCCCCGAAAGATCACCGGTCCTTTTGAGATAGGCGACTTGCGGATTACGCCGCTGCCCCTGCCGCATGGCCGGATGACAACCCTCGGTTTTCTTTTTCAGCAGGGAAACGCTTCCCGGTTGGCGTACCTCAGCGATTGCAACGCGGTCCCGGATGAGGTCATGGAACAGATTCGTGGAGTTGAGGTTGTGGTGCTGGATGCGCTCCGTCGTCAACCTCACCCCACTCACATGTGCCTGGACGAGGCCCTGACGGCAGCTCGACGCATCGGTGCGGGACGGACCTACCTCACCCATTTGACCCATGATTACGATCACGACGTGGATCAGTCGGATTTGCCTCCAGACGTCTGGTTGGCCTACGATACCCTGCGGGTCGAAATCGACTAGCCAGGTCCATGGTTCCTTCCCTCAATTATCAATTCTGGCGGGTCGTGGTGCGAAGCCTGGCGCAGGCGGCTTGGGACCTGAAGATTTTCAACGTTGATCGGGTCCCCGCCACCGGCCCCGTCATTCTGGCCTGCAATCATGTTTCCTTTGCCGATCCTCCGCTGGTGGGGGTGGGTATCCGTCGACCGACTCATTTTCTGGCCCGGGATACGCTATTTCGAAACCCCCTGTTCGGGGCGTGGCTTCGGTCCGTGAACAGTATTCCAGTGGATCGGGATGGAGGCGGGGCCGCGGGCCTGCGAGCGGTCCTGGCATTGCTGAACCGTCAGGAAATGGTGGTCCTTTTTCCAGAGGGGACACGCTCCGTCGACGGTCGGTTGCAGTCTGCCAAACCGGGTGTTGGGCTGATCGCTCTCAAGTCGGGAGCTCCAGTGGTTCCAGTTCGGATGTTCGGTCTGTTTGAGGCTTGGGGGCGAAATCGAAAGTTGCCGCGGACGGGCAAGGTCATCGTCAAGTATGGTCATCCCATCCGGTTTGTTGGCGGAGACGGACCGACGGCAACCTCGATTGCCACCACGCCCAAGGTCCGCAACCAATGGGTGGCTCAACAAATCATGAATGCCATCCAAACCTTGGGGCCTGAAGAAGAAGTCGATCAGTTTCCGTGTCATCGATGACCCACGCCGGGCGCTTCCCGGTCGGTCGAGGGAACCGTTTCACGACTATTGCCGTTGAGCAGACCTCCTTCTAGGTTCAGGGCCGATTTTAAGCAGATGTTTGTGACATGAACGAAACTCCCATCGATTCCAAGCCCACCGTGGCAGCTGATCCAGCACCCAGCGAGAGTGCACCCGTGTCTGAAGCCCAGGAGTTGGCGACCGCCCGCGCGCAGGCCGCGGAGAACTATGACCGGTTCGTTCGCCTTACTGCGGATTTTGATAACTTCCGGAAACGGTCCGCTCGCGAGCGCGAGGACGTTCGGAGGGCGACCTATGAGTCCCTCTTGTCCCGCCTGATTCCGGTTCTCGACAACTTTGAGATGGCACTCGCTGCCGCAGAGCAGCCACAGGCCAGCGTTGAAACAATCCGGGCTGGTGTATTAATGATTCACCAGCAATTGCGTTCCGCCTTTATGGATGCGGGTTTGGAGGAGTTGAATGCCCAGGGGCAGCCATTTGACCCCTCGCTGCATGAAGCGGTTTCACAAAAGGAATCGGTGGAGGTACCCGAGGGCACGGTCCTTCATCAATTGCGCAAGGGCTATCGTTTGCGGGACCGTTTGCTGCGTCCGGCAAGCGTGGTTGTTGCGAAAAGGCCCGAACCGACGAGTCCCAGCGCCGCGGAACAATAACCATGTCCACTTCCAAGAAGCGGGATTACTACGAGGTCCTTGGCGTTGGGAGGGACTGCAGTCCGGAGGAACTCAAAAAGGCCTATCGCAAGCTGGCGGTCAAGTACCACCCGGACAAGAACCCGGGCGACAGGGAGGCCGAGGAGCGGTTTAAGGAGATGGCCGAGGCCTTTGAAGTCTTGAGCGAACCCCAGAAGCGGGCAGCCTATGACCAGTATGGCCACGCTGCCTTCGATCCTCGCGCGCGTGGGGCCGGTGGCGGCGGATTCTCAGATGGTCCGGACATCTTTAGCCAGACGTTTGGCGGCCAATCGATGGGGGATATCTTTAGCAGTCTGTTCGGACAGGAATCCGAATCGGGCGGTTCGTCCCGTGGTTCCGACCTGCGTTACGACCTGGAAATCACCTTGGAAGAGGCGGTCAATGGTGTTGAGAAGCATCTCACCCTCACCAAGCAGGGGCTGTGCGGCGAATGTCGGGGGTCCGGTGCGGAAAAAGGCTCCAAAAGAGTTCGCTGCGCCACGTGTGCAGGCAGGGGACGGGTCATTTATTCCGGAGGCATTATCCGCCTGGAAAAGCCGTGTCCGACTTGTAAGGGCAACGGTGAATCCATTGATCGCCCGTGCCGAAACTGTGGCGGCGAAGGTCGAGTCAACCAAACCCAAACCATTCAAATCCGAATTCCGGCGGGCGTGAACACGGGGATGCGTCTTCGGTCTGCCGGAAACGGTGAAGCAGGGCATCGAGGCGGCACTGCGGGTGACTTATATGTGGTGCTTCACATTCAGGACCATCCTGTTTTTCAACGCGATGGGGATGATTTGCTCTGTGAAGTACCCGTGGCATTCACCCAGGCTGCTTTGGGAGCTGAAATCGACGTTCCAACGCTAACTGGCAAGGCGCAAATACGCCTGCCGGCAGGGACCCAGACGGGTGCCTCGTTTCGCCTCAAAGGGAGGGGAGTCCGGAGCCTTCAGGGTTCGGGTGTGGGCGACCTGTTGGTGAAAATCGCGGTCGAGGTCCCAACCCGGCTCAATGCAGCTCAACGGGCAAAATTGGAAGAATTCGCCCATTTGTGCGACGACAACGTCAATCCCCAGGGGCGGAGTTTTTTGGAACGAGCCCGGGAGTTTTTCGGCTGAGCGGTACCGTCCGATTTTGATGCCGACGTATGCACCGGTTTTACCTTCCCCCCGGTAGGACGTCGGGCGACTTCCTGTCGCTTGTACCGGACGATGCCCATCATGCCGTCCGGGTATTGCGTCTGGGGGTGGGGGATCGCGTGGTCCTTCTTGATGGCGAGGGAGGCGAAATTCGAGGCGTGGTCCACATTGCCGGGCGCCAGGAGGTGTCCATCCGGGTCATTGAACGTATCCGACATCCAGCTCCGTCGACGGAAGTCATTTTGGTTCAAGCCATTGCCAAAGCCCAGGCGATGGACGGAATCATTCATCGCGCGGTCGAGTTGGGCTCCGCTGAAATTCAACCGCTGTTGACGGAGCGGTCCATCAGCCGGCCCGACGATCTGGAGGCAAAACGTTACAAATGGCAGGACATGGCCATCGAAGCGTCCAAGCAATCGGGAAATCCGTGGCTCACGGTCGTCAAGCCCATCTCCACCCCGCGCGAATGGCTGGCATCCTCCAAAGAGGGAGTCTTGACGATTATTGCCTCTCTTGTGGACCCGCCCGAAGCTTTGGCACAGATACTTTCGCAGGAAATGGCCCGGACTGGCCATCCCCCACTTCGTGTAGCCGTGGTGATTGGGCCGGAAGGGGATTTCACGCCCGAGGAATATGCTGAATTTCGGCAGGCGGGCGCCCGATCAATTTCTCTCGGTTCCCTGGTCCTTCGCGTCGAGACCGCAGCCATCGCGCTTCTGGCGATGGTGCAGTATGAATTGAGTCGGGGAAATGGTGGAAGCGACGTCCCGTCGCTTGGGTTGAGGTGAGCGGCGGGACGCCACTACCGCTTTGGGGAAAAAGGTGGCAGCGACGTCCCGTCGCTTGGGGGGAAGCAAGCGGCGAGACGCCACTGCCACTTCGGGGAAAAACGTGGAAGCGACGTCCCGTCGCTTGGGGGGTAAGTGGCGGGACCCGCCGCGTCACGATTGCGCTTCCTGCCCCACTTGATCCACTCTCGCTCAGGATGACGCCTTTACCTGTTCCCATTGAGCTGGGGTATCGAATGCCTGCGGAATGGGAGCTCCACGCTGCCACATGGCTTACTTGGCCACGGCCCGACGGAATCAGTTTTCCCGACGGTTACGAGGCCATTCCGGAGGTGTACGCCCGCTTCATCCATCGACTGACCCTCCACGAGTCGGTTCATATCAATGTGTGGGATTCCGACATGGCGGAATCCATCCGTGCCGTCCTCCGTCGGCACCATGTGCCGATGGAGTTGGTTCATCTGCATGAGTTTCCGAGTTACGAGCCATGGTGCCGTGACCATGGACCCATCTTCATTGTCCGGGATTCACCTGCCGGACGCGACCGGGCCGTGGTCGATTGGGACTACAATGCCTGGGGTGGAAAATACCCGCCCTATGAACTCGATGATGCGGTGCCCCAACAGGTCGCCCATTATCGCGGTTTGCCCCTCTTTTCACCGGGAATCGTCCTCGAAGGAGGTTCCATCGAGGTCAATGGCACTGGAACTCTTCTGACCACCGAGGCCTGCCTTCTCAATCCCAATCGGAATCCCCATCTCACACGCCATCAAATTGAGCGTTACCTCCACGATTTTCTAGGTGCCACCCAGATACTCTGGCTGGGGGAAGGGATTGTCGGAGATGATACCGACGGACATATCGATGACCTGGCCCGTTTCCTCAATCCGACCACCATCGCCACGGTGGTCGAGGAAGACCCGTCTGACGAAAACTACGGCCTGCTTCAGGATAACCTGGAGCGCTTGCGAGGAATGAAGGATGCCAATGGTCATCCCTTTCGGATCGTAGAATTACCGACACCGGGCGTTGTCGAGCGGGACGGGCAGCGTCTTCCCGCCAGCTACGCCAATTTCTATATCGCCAACCGACAGGTCATCCTCCCGACCTTCCGGCATCCGAATGACCGAATCGCTCAGGAACGATTGCAGCGGGAGTTTTCGGACCGCGAGGTGGTTCCCATCGATTCGACGGACCTGATCTGGGGTTTGGGCTCATTTCACTGCATTTCTCAACAGGAGCCAGCCTAAAGGGAGGGAGACGGAAATGCTGGTCGGCCCCTCCGGATGAAGGCAGCCGTGAGGAGAAGGAGAGCGGCCAGCAGGTAAAGAAGGGCACCCCAGGATATGGCCTCGCTCATGTTTTCGATTTGCGTGGTCCGATGACCATGCTCAGCAATCCAACCGACGAGCCAGGGTCCCAATGCGCCCCCTCCCCAGCCCACCGTGTTCATCCATCCGACCACGGTTCCGCGAGCGCGAGGTTCCACACTGTCGTACAACGAGGCAAAGATACCGGAATCATAGAAGCCCTTCCCAAGCCCGAAGCAGATCATCGCGGTGATGAGAGTGGTTTGATCCCGGGTATGACCAACCAGGAAAACAAACGCCGACCCGAAAATCAGTCCGATGGATTGAACCCATATCCTTCCGGCCCGCGCCCCGACCGCCCACCGATCAGCCAGCCATCCGGCCACTGGGACGCTGACGGCGCTCGCCAGGTGAATGAAAACCGTTCCTCCCAGGCCGGCGAGGGCAAGTTGGTAATCAAATTTTTCCTTGAGAAAGGTGGGGGTCCAAACCAGGAAAACGGCGGCCACCGAGTTGGCGAGGGCAAAAGCCAGCATCAGAAGAATGATACTCGGGGAGCCAAAGACAGCCCGGAGGGTTTCGGACCATCCCAAGGCCGGTTGCGCGGCGATAACGGCACCAGCGGTGGTTCGGTTTGGTTCCGACGCTCCCCGAACCGGTTCTTTGAGAAATCGGAAAAGGACCAGGGAGAGAACCATCCCCACGGCGCCAAAAAGATAAAATCCGGTTTGCCAACCCCAGCGCACCGCCAACCAGGCACTGGCCCATGAACCCAGAATGGTGCCGGCGTAGACGCTTGATTGATGCCAGGCAATGGCACGGGACCTCGACTCGGGTGGGTGATAATCGCTGGTCAGCGACATGCTGGCGGGGAAATAGAAAGTCTCTCCCAATCCCTCCAAAGCGCGGACGGTGACAAACTGCCAGACGGTGTTGCACAGGCCGGTGGTCAGGGTCACGGCACTCCAAAACAAACAGCCTCCGAGGATGAGGTCCCGCCGTCGGAAACGGTCGCAAATCGGACCGGAAATCAGCGAGGCCCCGGCGTAGACCCACATGAACGCCGAACCAATCAGACCTAATTCGGATTTGGTGAAATGAAAGTGCCGTTCCAGCTCAGGGAACACGGCCGATACACCCTGCCGGTCTGCATAATTAAAAAAGCAGACCCACCAGAGCATGAAGACGACCCACCATTTATAGGTGGATCGCTTCCGAGCGGTCGATGGCGTGGGAATCACACCGAAGTGAACCGGGAGCGTTTGGATGCTGCAAGAGGAATGCTCTCCAGGAACCGACGAGCACGCCGTGGCGCAGACATTCTTGTCCTCCAAACAACAGCTTTTGACCTCAACGGTTAATTCGTCTGCAACCTAATGATCCACAGTCACATCGGTAGGGCGAGGCCCCTGTCGATCCGCGGCGGTCCGTAACACCTCCGCCTCGCAAGTTATACCCTGGCTGACCCCGAGCACCCCAAATGGAGGCCAGCCAAGCCGTTGGTCAACGTCGGCCTCAATGCTTCAACTTCACCCACTGACGGCTGGTCGACGACTCTTCAATCGCCGCCAGGACTTCTTCGTTCCGCAGCCCGTCTTCAAAAGTTGGCTGAACACTGTGGCCCGACACGACGGCGCTGACGAAATCGGCGAACGTGTTCACAAACGTATGCTCGTACCCGATGATGTGGCCGCCCGGCCACCAAGCCTTGAGGTAGGGATGAACGCTGCCGTCCGTGATCAGGATATCGTGGAACCCCTGGGTGCCCTGCGGATCACCGGCATTGAAGAACTTGAGCCGGTTCATGTCTTCGAAATCAAAGGTCAATGAGCCCTTGCTGCCGTTGATTTCAAAGGTGATGTGATTCTTGCGTCCGTGGGCAAACCGGGTGGCTTCCAAGTTGGCAAACGCCCCGTTTTTAAAGCGGCCAATCCATGAGACGGCATCGTCCACGGTGACTTCACCCATTTGCTGGGAGGCGGAGGCCCCGAGGCCGGAACCGGTAGCCGCCATGAGGGGGCGGTGCTTGACGAACGTTTCCATCATGCCGCATACCTCGTCCAATTCACCAACCAGATAGCGACCGATGTCGATGATGTGGGCGTTGATGTCACCGTGGGTACCGGAGCCGGCGATTTCCTTCTGAAGGCGCCAGACCAATGGGAAATTGGGGTCGGCAATCCAATCCTGGGCGTAACGGGCGCGGAAGTGGAAAATGCGGTCTCCCAACTCACCCCGCTCAATCAATTGCTTGGCGAAGGCAACCGCTGGTATGCGGCGGTAGTTGTGGCAGACCATGTTGACCACCCCGGCCTTTTTAACGGCAGCAACCATGGCCTCCGCTTCGGCAACGCTCTTGGCGAGCGGTTTTTCGCAGAGCACCGCTTTTCCGGCCTGGGCGGCGGCGATGGCAATCTCGGCATGGGTGTCGTTCGGCGTGGTAATGTCGATGATGTCAATCGACGGGTCATTGACCACCTCACGCCAATCCGTGGCCGCTTTTTGCCACCCCAAAGTTTCACGTGCCTTTTCGACGGCCGCTGCGTTGCGCCCGCAAATGGTACCAAGTTCGACCTTTGCCGGTAATTCAGGGAAGAACGGGTTGACCTGTCGCCAGGCGTTGGAGTGCGCCTTGCCCATGAAATTGTAACCGATCATGCCGACCCGGAGGTGCTTGGTAGCCATAGAATGCGATTGCGATGCGTTGACTGTGTTGACCTTGGAACTGGGAAAATCCTAGCTGTCCCTGGGCGGATCGGTCAACCGGCACGTCCATTTCGACCTCCCGATAATTGATTGAAGACGAAACGTTCCGATGGTTATGCTTTACCGGGTGGACTTGACGCCGGCCTCGCCGGATGCCGGTTCCATCCCATTTTTCCATGCGCGTTCACCTGCTTAAATCCAAACTTCATCGTGCAACCGTCACCGGTGCCTCCCTGGACTACGAGGGGAGCCTGACCATCGCAGAGGACTTGATGAAGCAGGCGGGATTTTATCCCTACGAGCGTATCCTGTGCAGCAATCTCGCCAACGGAGCTCGGTGGGAGACGTATGTGATTGTCGGTCCCAGCGGTTCCGGAGTCATCGAACTCAATGGGGCCGTGGCACGTCTGGGGCAGCCCGGAGACCGCCTGACCATCATGGCATTTGCCGAGATCGAATCGAACGAGGCTGCCGATTGGAAACCCAGCGTCCTCCTTCTCGGAGCGGGCAACCGCCCGGTTCCAACCCAGCCCTCGTAATCGGCCTGGGTTCTCCACCTTCATTCGCCGAATTCGTTTCTGTCCCGCCAGCCATGCCATCATTCACCGCCGCACAAATCGCCGAAAAGTTAGGGGCTCGAGTTTTTGGGGACCCTGACCTCATTCTCTCCGGTTTTGCTCCTGCCGACTCTGCCCGGGCCGGGGACCTCACCTTTGCCGAGAACGAAGCCTATTTTGAACGCGCGACCCAGAGTGCCGCATCCGCGGTTCTTGTGTCCGAAAACTTTCCGCAGGGACATCAGACGCTGATTCGGGTGGCCCAGGCGCGGGTGGCCTTTGCCCAGGTACTGCCGCTCTTTTTCCCCGAACCGGTCTTTGCTCCTGGCATCCATCCCACAGCGGTGATTGCCCCGACCGCGGTGATCGATCCGACTGTTCACATCGGTCCCTTTTGTGTGGTGGGAGAACGCGTTCGACTTGGGCAGGGCGTTGTGCTCCAGGGTAACGATGATGTCGGGGAAGACTGTATTCTGGGGGAAGGAACTCGCCTTTTCCCGCGCGTCACGCTTTATCCGAGGACGCACTGCGGTGCCCGCGTTCGATTACATGCCGGAGTCGTGATTGGGTCCGATGGATTTGGCTACGTCTTCGATCAAGGTGCCCATCGGAAGGTTCCGCAAGTGGGCCATGTCATTTTACAGGACGATGTCGAAGTGGGCGCGAACACAACCATCGATCGGGCGGCTCTCGGCGCGACGATCATTGGACGCGGAACCAAGATCGATAATCTGGTGCAGATCGGCCACAACGTGACCATTGGAGACCACGGCATCATTGTTTCCCAGGTAGGCATCGCTGGCAGCACCAAGATTGGGGCTTATACGACGATTGCCGGTCAGGCTGGAATCGCCGGGCATCTCCGAATCGGAGATCGCGTGACCATCGCCGCCAAGGCCGGCGTGATGCATCACATTCCTGAGGGGCAAAAATGGCTGGGAGCGCCGGCCCAACCCGACCGGATTGCCAAGCGTAAGATGCTGGCCATGGAGCGACTACCCGAGCTTCTGCGGCGGGTGAGCGAGTTGGAGCGCCGCCTCGGGATCAAATCCGAAGAGCCAGCCTCCGAAGGCTGATCCTCGGTCGTCACCGAGCCCCAAACAATTTGATAGGCGGTGGGCCGCCAACCTGGGAGCCCGGGCGTCTCGCCCGGTGGAAGCCGGTTTTATCGATGCGTCCGATGGAATCAAAAGCTTTCCGGACGAGACGTCTCAGCTTCCGGCGGGAGAACGGGCGTTCGCCTTCTAATAGCTGTCGGTCTCGGCGGTGGGCTCGATTCCCCTCAGGATGGCGATTCCCGCGCTGGTTCCGAGGCGGTTGGCACCGGCTTCGATCATGGCGAGGGCCGTCAGCGAATCGCGAATGCCGCCACTGGCCTTCACCCCAAACTTGGGTCCCACCAGCGAGCGCATCAGTTGGATGTCATCGAGCGTGGCTCCTCCGCTCCCGAAACCGGTACTGGTTTTGACAAATTGGGCGCCGGATTCGACCACCAGTGAACAGGCGCGCTGTTTTTCCGATTCCGTCAGTAAACAGGTTTCCAAAATGACTTTGATGGGGACTCCCTCGGCTGCCTCTACGATATCCCGAAGTTCCCGCAGCACGGCCCGATCATCTCCATCTTTCAAGCGCCCGATGTTGAGAACCACATCCAACTCCTGGGCTCCAAGGTCGATGAGAGATTCGGCCTCAAACCGTTTGACGTCACCTTCGGTTGCACCCAAGGGGAAACCGACGACAGCAGCCACCTTGACGTCCGTATCCTCCAGCAGGCTGGCGGCCAAAGCCACACGGCTTCCGTGGACGCAAACAGACCAGAATTGATGCGCGCGGGCCTGTTCACACAAGGTCCGAATATCGGATGCCGTCGCATCGGCTTTGAGCAGGGTGTGGTCGATCATTCGGGCAATCAGCTGGGGGTCGGCGGACATCCGGCAACCCTGACCCAAATCCGGGGCCTGACAAGCCCATCGGTGAGAAGGGAGCCATCGGCGACCTTCTGACTGCTCCAGATTCTGCAGTCCGCCCAAAGTGGCAGCGACGTCCCGTCGCTTTTCGGGGGCAAGAGAGCGGATGGAAGCCGCTGCCACTTCAGGGGAATGAATAGTGGAAGCGACGTCCCGTCGCTTTGGGGGGTAAGAGAGCGGTTGGAAGCCGCTGCCACAATCTCTGCCAACAGGATGGAATGGCCTATTTCGGTGTGGGCCAGAATCCGAGCAAATTGAACCCGGCATTCTCCCACTTGCCGGAGAATACGCTCAGGCCCAAGTATTTACCGATCTCCTCGAAGGGGGGAAGAAGCTTGAAATCGATCCAATTACCAATTTTTTTGTCCGAATTGCCGCCAGATGCGGCACCCATCAATTGGTCCAACCCATCGCTCTGGCGCAGGACTTCCCACCAAATCCGGGTGCCTTCCTTCGCATCCTGAAAGCCGAACAACCCCGTGCCGGTTCCTCCGATCTTCTCGGCTGCAGCAGTCAAAGAAACGTTGTCCTTGAGCGATTTGCCTTCCGCGTCGCCCGATCTCAAAAACTGCTCGAGGATGGCGGCATCGGTGCTGATGGCGAGATAGCCATTGCCGGCGGCAAACTCCAACAGCTTGCCGTCATCGCCGCCTTCCCTACCGGGCATCTTGACTCCATAGATGCGATGTCCGTTAAAATCCCGTTCCTTGTTACCGTCACCGGCGGTTGGAAGCAGCGAACCGGCCGCTCTCAAGCCATTGGCCAACTGGACGGCGTCGGGCGACCCCACCAATGTCAAAGTCGGGGCATCCTGAAGGGCAGCGAGGGTTTTCTCTGTGGGGCTCTTCTGGAATGTGATCAGGTCGTCCCCCAAGTTGGAGACGAATGATTTCTTGAAATCAAAATTGGGGTCCTTGTCCTTGCCTAAAGTGCCCAGATAGAGCTGAAGCATTCCTGCGGCTTGGGGGGATATCTGCTGGACCATGGACTCGAGATTTTCCCAGCTCTTCTTTCCATCCAGACGCCAGCGCCGGAATGCAATCGCGTCGGACGGAACGAAGGAGGGTGGGGCCGAGTCGCGGGCCGAGAATTCGAGCATTTTGAAAATCCCCAACCGTTGACCTTCGGGCAATGCCAGCGTGAGTTCGCTGCGCTCGCCGTCGGGGGTGAAAAAAGCTGAAAAAGCAAGAGTCTTGAGCCCTTCCAGACCCGATGCGGTGATCAATCGCACCGGTTCAACTCCCAGCGGGGATGCCGAGCCCGAGGCCTTTGCAGCCACCTTTTTGAGTTGTTTGATGAGGGCGGTCGCATTCACCCACCCGTATCCGATGGAATCTTTGAAATGGTTCGCCTGGGCACTGGCCTGAAACTCGGGAAGCTCGGCCAACTGCGGAATGGAACCACCCGATAAACGGGCCACCAACTTTTCCAAGGCCTTGACGGAATCGGAAACCAGAAGAACGGAATCCACCTGTCCAAAGGTCCAATGTTCCGTTCGGTCGGCTTTGATTTCGCCATCGGCCTTCTTCGCATCATCGTCATCGTCCTTGTCGGACTTCTCGTCTTTCTTCTCGGCCTTACGCTCAATGGTGACGGTTGAAAACTCCAAGTCCCGAATTTTTTCCAACTTCACCGGCTTTTTGGCATCGGCCAGTTTTTGCCGAATTTCTGTCAGCCGGGTCTTGAGTTCGGCAGCTTTATCCCTGGTGTCCAAGACGATGACGAGAGCCGGTTCCGAGGTGCTGTCGGTGGCCACCCAACCATTTTCAACGACGCCGATGGAGATTTGCCCCTGGAGCAGGTCCAGATAATCGTCCGCTTTCACCCCTAATTGCTTCTCTAAATCTCCAAGTACCTCCTTCTTAAAACCGGCTTCCGCCTTGTCGCGAAATGGCTTCATCGAGGCATCGGCCCAAAGGCGACCAAAAGAGCCACTTTGAAACTGGGTACGCGCCGACGCGTAGTCGGGCAGGGTGACAACGGCGAGGGTATCCTGGGGAAAGAGCTCTGCAGGAGCCGGAACGCCCGATCGTGCGATCAGAGTTCCCAAGGCCAGAAGGAGGAAAATCAACGGTTTCATGAAGGAAGGAACAATCGTTGCCAGTGGAAAAGGAGTTGTGAAAAACCAGTGAATGAAATCAGGGGTCCTCGGAGGTGGCGGACTTCAGATGGCGAGGAGGCTCCAGATAGCGGAAAGGATTGCTCGGATTATCGTTGTCGTAGGCGAACGCGTCGCGGTGGTCGAGAAACCAACGAACCTGTTCCACCGGGATGGCGAAGGCCAATCCTTCACTGAAATTGAGCTTCATGTTGGTTACGCCGACCACATCGCCGCGGAGGTTGAACAACGGACCACCCGAATTACCGGGATTGATCTGGGTCGTTGTTTGCAGGTAAAGCGACCCCTGAAATTGACGGGTCTTGGTGCTCAGGATGCCTTCAGTGACGGTTCGTTCGAGGCCCAAAGGACTTCCAATCGCGAAGACTTTGTCACCGACCGCCAGGGCATCCGATTCACCCAGGGAAACCCGGAGAAATTTAGGGGCGTCCTTGTCATCGACCTTAAGCAAGGCCAGGTCTCCAAACTTGTTCATCGCGACAATCCGGACGTCCTTGTAGCTGTGACGGTCCAATTGCCCGTCCTTCTGGTGGTAAACCTCGACTGAAATTTTGGTTTCACCTTCGATGACGTGAAAGTTGGTGATCAAATACCCATCGTCGCTGACGAAAAAGCCGCTGCCCAATCCGCTCGGCGTCCGCACCTGCACCACCCCTTGGCCCAACTGCGCCACAAGGTCTCGAACCGACCGGTCAGATGCTCCCCCCGTACCGGTTGTATAAACGCCCTTATTTTCGGAATTTGTGGCGATGGACGACTTTGAGGTCGCGGTCAGCCGTGATGATGGGGGTGGTTCATTCGTGGCGACGTCGGCCTTCGACGTGACCTTTTCGGCGGCGCCGTCCCGAATGGTTCCGATAATGGCTGAACGCGGAATGGAAAGAACCGTGTAGCCCACATCGACAATGACCGCTTCTTTTTTCTCCGCCAGTATCCTGCCGGTGACCGATGCATCATCATGCAGTTGAACCACATCGCCAGTCCATCCAGGAGATGAACCAAGCAAAAGGAGGGAAAACGCAACGATCCTCGTCCCGTACATGCACGGAGGTTAACCGAAGGAAGGTCGACCGGCAACGGACGAACTTTACTGGAATTGGGCCGGGTCGAGAACGACATGCCGGATTTTTTCCCGTTTCCAGGTGTAGGTGACATGTATTAAACCGTCCGAGGTCTGAATCACCGCCGGATAGCTGAGCTCCGCCCCGGGCTCGTTTTCCAACAGGACGGCAGGTGTCCAAGTGGTGCCATCCTGCGAAAAGGAGGCGATCAAAGGGGTCCGTTCATCCGGATTCGGATTGTGAATCAATACCGCCTTCCCGTTCGTCAATCGGACTGCGTCGATGGCGCTATTGGGATTGGGGAGACTCGTTTTACGCATTTCCGACCAGGTTTTCCCGGCATCCGAGCTCCAGCATTCCGTGACCACCCGCTGGCGGGTACGGCATAGCATTTGAAGACGCTGTGCCGACCAGGGAATCAGTGTTGGTTGAATGGCACCGAAATCGATGGCGTAGTTCAGATCGTCCGTGCGTTTCCAAAAGGGACGGATGCTTGCCAGTCCCTGTACGGTCTCGATGTGGACGCGCCAACCACTGCTTTCGTCGCTGGAGCCGCACAGCAAGGTTCCATCGGCGAGTTCAAGCGGCTTGTTGCGAACCGGACCGACCATCGATCCGTTGATGCGCTGCGAGGGGGACCACGAACGTCCGTGGTCGAACGAAAGGCGATAGCGTCCCCACCAGGACCACGGCTTGGGCCCGACCTTGTAGAACAGAACCAGGGGGCCATTCCGCATTTGAAACAAAACCGGATTCCAGCAGGGGTACGGTTCATCGCCGTCTTCCTCACCGCGAGCGACCACCGTTGGGCGGGTCCAGCCATTGGTTTCCCATCGAGAATGCCAGATCACCACGTCGAGTCGTCCTTCGGCAGTTCCCCCAAACCAGGCGGACTGGAGCGACCCGTCGGATGCCTCGACCACTGTGGAAGCATGATTGGAAGGCGTGGGAAAGGTTTCAGCGATAAACTCCCGGCGGATGGGGGTGGCCGTCGGCAATCCATCGGCCTGAATCAGCAGGCGCAAAAGAAGCCCTCCGGCGATAAGGGGTCGTAACAATCGATGCATAGTGCAAATGGAAGGACGGGATTCGCGGTCTATTTCTTCGGCGTTTCGGTGGTGAGCGGCCAGTCGTCGGTTCGGAAGGGTGAAGCGGGCAATCCGGTTGCATTCACCACGTTGACCGTGGGGAAATCATTCCAACCGTAGCGTACTGCCAGCGGATGGGCCACCTCAGGTGATGAGACGATGATTCGCGACCCGTCAATTCTGGCTGTGGCCGCGTGAAATTTGTGATCAGCCCCTGCGATGGTGAAACCCGTCGGAGGGTGGCCATCGGACGTCTTTAACCCCCGGTGGGAATGACCGAAGCGCAACCGAATTTCGCCCGCAAGGACCCGGATTTGTTCCAAAGCCGGGCCACTGAATTCAATTTTCTGGTGATAGGCCCGAGCCCGGGCCAGCAACGCCAATCGTTCTCCCACGGGTGCCTTCCGGGTGGGATGAATGTCGTCCTTGTCTCCCACATCCGTAATGACGGCGATACCGACCTTGGGAACGGTTTGGGCGACAAAGTTTTGTGCCTCGCGAAGCTCAGCCCAATTCGAGTCACCGACTTCGCCGGCGATCAAGGCCGGATCACGTTTGCGGCCCTTGTCCCATGGGGCCAATTGAACCGCAAAGAACCAGAAGTCCCCCTGTTCCCAGTCTCGTCGCCAGTTCTTGATCATGTCGCCGAAAAGTCGGCGATATTGCCAGGCTCGACCAGCGTTCGACTCACCCTGGTACCAAATTGCTCCCTGGATGGCGAACGGCATGAGATTGGCCAGCATGCCGTTGTAAAGTTCGGCGGGCCTCCAAGGTTGACCCGGTCGATTTCCCTTGGGGGATTCACCCTTGGATTTTGCCGCCGATGCCTCAGCATCCCATTTTGTGCTGGCGGCCAGCCATTTGTCGTACTCCGCCAGCCCGGGTGCCCAAATTTCCTTCGCGTATTCTGGATCGCCTTTGAGGGTTGGTTCGCTCATCCAAACTTCGGCGGGAGAACCACCCCAACTGCTATGAATGATACCCACCGGCACATTGGCCGAGTGGAGGGATTGCTCCAGGCTCCGCCCGAAGTAATAGCCAACGGCGGAAAATCCAGGGACCGACGCTGGAGACGCCACCACCCATTGTTGGGGGGCATAATCCAAGTCCAACTTCACTTCATTGGAGCGACGTTTGGAAACTTGGAACAGGCGAATGCGGTTATTGGTGCTTGTGGCTATATCCTGCTCCGGTTGAAAGCTGCGACTGAGAGGCCACTCCATGTTGGACTGGCCCGAGCAGACCCAAACCTCACCTACGACTACATCCCGGAGCACCACCGAGTTGGAAGGTCCGGTGACCTTGAGTTCGCGACCGTCCACAGATGCTTTGAGCGCGGTCAACCGGACGGACCAGAGTCCGTTGTGAGCCGTACCTGAAACTCGTTGTCCGGCAAATTCCACGGTTACGGACTCGCCCTCGTTTCCTGTTCCCCAGATGGGCACGACCTTGTCGCGTTGAAGGACAGTATGATCGGAGAACAGGGGATGAACCCGAACTTCCCCGAGGACGGTCCAACTGGACAACAGACACAGCCCAATTGCCCCAGCCCGGGTCCAGATGAGCAAGCGCCGTTGAAAAGGGGACTTCATTGACGAATCCAAGCGAAGGATACCCCTGGAGGTCAAGACGCCTAAACATTCTTTCGTCATTGAGTGCGACTAAGGGACAGGTCAGTTGTTGGAAATTTTGGGGCTAAAAGTACAAACAAATGACCTGTCCCTTTGTCTTAAGTAAAATTCCGATGGAACCAATCCTTGCGGCCACAAGAACAAAACGGAAACCTCGGGAGGGATGCGGCTCGAAATCTCCCATCAGACCCACTACGTGTATGCCCAGCCGGTCCGGGAAAGCTCGAATGACCTTCGGCTCAAGCCGGTTTCGAACGAGCATCAAATGGTCGAATGGCACGATTTGCAGATTCGTCCACAGGCGGTTTTGAGGTCGTATGAGGATTTCTACGCCAATACGGTCCATCACTTCGAGGTGAACGCACCGCATTCCGAGCTCTTCATTGAGAGTCGTTGCCGCGTGTCGACCAATCGTCGGAATTTTCTTGCCCTGGAAGCGACACCGGCACCACTCGCCCGCCGAAGCGAGTGTGTCCGGATGGAGCGGTGTTTTGATTACCTTCAGGATAGCAACTATGTAAAGGGTTCACCCGAACTATGGCGATTGGCGTTGGATGCCACGGACGGCCAGTCCGATATCTGGCAGGCGGCTCAGGCCCTGAATCGTTTTGTCCAATCCCATCTGGCCTACACCCCATCGGCCACCACAGCACTGACTTCCGCTGCTGAAGCACTCGAACGACGGGTCGGCGTATGCCAGGATTTTGCTCACGTGTTGATCGGCCTCTGCCGTTCCATTCAAATTCCGGCACTTTATGTCAGTGGTTACTTTTTCACGCCGGGTGTTCAGGCAAGCCATGCCTGGGTGGAGGTCTACATTCCCGAGATCGGATGGCGTGCGCTCGATCCAACACACGCATCACAACCAGATGAGCGCTACGTGAAGACGGCAGTGGGACGAGATTATGCCGATGTGGCCCCGACCAGGGGGCACTACAAAGGGACCGTCCAACGGACCATCCGCGTGGATGTCACGGTTCACGAAATTCCCGGCGGTCAGGACTAGTGTCGTGTATCCGAAAAACCCTCGCGGCAAACTGTAAGCTATTTCGGATACACGACACTAGGGGGTCAGTTCAGCCCGTCTGAGGCACGGCGTGCTCGCGTAGATACCTGCCCGTGTGGCTTTCCGCGCACGCGGCAACGGCTTCCGGGGTACCTGCCACCACGACTCTTCCGCCGAGATCGCCCGCATCCGGACCGAGGTCCACCACCCAATCCGCGGCATGAATGACATCGAGGTTGTGTTCGATAACGATCACGCTGTGGCCGGCATCGGTGAGTCGTTGGAAGACGGCCAGCAACACCCGGACATCGTCGAAATGAAGTCCCGTTGTGGGTTCGTCAAAGAGAAACAACGTCGCTTTCCCGACCGAGTGAGGTGAAGGGGTTTTGGTTTTTTCCTTGAGGCGATGAACCACTTTTTCGGCTGCTGCGACCGTTGAAATGGAATTGGCAAATGCGGAGCTGTCCGGGCCGGTCAGGTGGCTGACGAGTTTCAGTCGCTGACTTTCCCCACCACTGAGAGTGTTGATCGGTTGACCCACCCGAAGGTAGCCCAGACCCACCTCGTCCAACAGGCGCAACTTGTCGATCGCCCGACGGGCGGCTTTGGAGGCGGAATGGGCTTCGAGGAAATGAACGGCATCCTCAATGGTGGCATCGAGAAAATCGGCGATGCTCCACGAAACAGTGGAAGAGCCCTGTCCGTTTCCATCGATTTTGACGTCCAAAATGTGCTCGCGATAGCGTCGGCCCGCACAGACGGGGCACTTGACATAAATATCGCTGAGGAACTGCATTTCTATCTTTTCAAATCCCGCTCCCCGGCATCGTTCACATTGACCACTTTTGGAATTGAAGCTGAAGGCGCTGGACTCCATGCCGCGTGTTTTCGCCTCGGTCGACGAGGCAAATACATCGCGAATATCCTCAAATGCCCCGACGTAAACCGCCGGATTCGATCGGGGGGTTCGGCCCAGAGGGGTTTGGTCGACCAAAATAACCCGACTCACGGAGTTGCCACCCGTCAGGACTGCCTCGCCCACTTGTGGGGTGTCCTGTTGAGAATCTTCATCGGACGATTCTTCTCCTTCGCCGGGCACGTTCTCAGAAGATTGGGTTGCGGACAATTGCGCACTGAGAAGCGGCAACAAGACCTCGCGCAACAGCGTGGTCTTGCCAGAACCACTGACCCCGGTCAGGGCCACCAACCGACCCATCGGGATATCCACAGTGACATCCTGAAGGTTATGAACTTTGGCATGCTGAATGGAGAGCCACTCTTCCGGCACTTGCCGTCCGTCCGTCGTCCTTCGGGTCGGGCGACGGGGAGGGCCGGGAATCCGTCGGCGATGGGTCAGATAATCAGCGGTGAGTGAGCCGGAAGCGGATATCAGTGCGGATGGGGGGCCTTGGAAGACAAGGCGCCCGCCGGTTTCGCCGTGTCCCGGCCCCAAGTCGACGATCTGGTCGGCGGCAAGAATGATGGAGGCCTCGTGTTCCACCACGACCACGGTATTCCCGGCATCGCGAAGGCGCCGTAGGATATGGATGAGCCGTCCTGTATCCCTGGGATGTAGTCCCACACTCGGTTCGTCGAGGACGAACAAGGCCTGAACGAGGCGAGTCCCGAGACAGGTGGTGAGATTGACCCGTTCCGTTTCACCGCCGCTCAATGTACGGGTGGGGCGGTCCAAGGTCAGGTAGCCCAAGCCCACCTCCTCCAGATAACCCAGACGGGTCTCGACCTCCCCCAACACCACGCCGAGGGGGTCTGTGCGCGCCGAATGTTGGGCTGCCAGCCGACGAATGAGAGCCAGCGAATCACGTATCGGCAGTTGGTAAAAGTCGGCGAGTGTGAGGGGCGTCCCTCCGAGGGCTGATGGACCGGCTGGACCCGATGGCAATCGAAAGAGCAACGAATCGGGGTTGAATCGTTTGCCGTGGCACGTTGGGCAGAGTCGATAGGACCGATATCGGGATAGGAGCACCCGCACATGCATTTTGTAGGCATTGGATTCCAGCCATTTGAAGTATCCCTTCACTCCATACCACGAATGGGGCCATTCCTTTCCATCCTCGCCATGACCGGGCTCTCCATCCATCACCCATCTCTGGTGGTCGGGACTCAGTTGCCGAAAGGGAACATGGAGCGGAACACCGTGACGTTTGGCCATGCGGACCATGTCCGTCTGGCATTCCGCGCTCATTCCAGTCTGCCACGGGCGCACGACGCCTTCTGCGAGCGTTTTCCCGGGGTCTGGAATCGCGAGGGATGGATCAATGGCAACAATTCGTCCAAATCCCCGGCAAGCGGGGCAGGCTCCCTGCGGGTGGTTGAACGAGAAAAGGGCGGGTGTCGGTTCGCGATAGTCCAACTGACAGTGGGCGCAATGGAATCCCGCACTGAATCGCCGGCCCTGTCCGAACGCCGTGCCCTCCACTCTGTTGATCAGGAGGTGGCCCCGACCAAAGGAATAGGACTGCTCGCAGGCTTCAACGAAGCGCGCCCGGTTTACCGCTGTCAGACGGACCCGGTCGGCAACAACCACCAGGTGGATGGGCGCCGGGTTCAACAGTGGTGTGGCCTCTCCAATTCGAACGATTTTGTCCCCTACCAGCAGTCGCTGAAACCCCTGTTGGTTGAGGAGGGCGATTTGTTCATCGATGCCCAGTTTTGCTGAAAGCGGTAATTCGAAGGTGATCAACACCTCCGTGGCGCCGTTCCTGGAATCGTGGGTCAGTGATTCCCAGATAAACTGGGGGGACTCCCGTCGCACCGGTTGTGAACAATTTCGACAGTAAAGTTCAGAAAGATGCGGCCACACCATCTTCATGTAGTCGCACACCTCGGTCATCGTTCCGACCGTGCTGCGGGTGGTTCGCACCGCATTGCGTTGCTCGATGGCTATCGCCGGGGGGATGTTTTCAATTCGGTCGACCGCCGGTTTGTCCATCCGGTCAAAAAACTGGCGGGCGTAAGGTGTAAAGGTTTCGATGTAACGTCGCTGTCCCTCCGCATACAGAGTCTCAAACGCCAGCGAGCTTTTTCCGGAGCCGCTGAGGCCGGTAATGACGATCCATTTTCCGAGGGGGAGATTGAGGTCGAAATTCTTGAGGTTGTTCTGCCGAACTCCTTGCAACCGGATTTCTCGAGGCGATTGCCGGTTGCCGATTGCCGTTGTCTTGAGCTGGGGCGTGCTGGTGGGCTTTGCAACAGGTTTCTTCGTGCGGTTGACAGGAGTTCGGGGCATGGAAGGCTTGGAATCAGGGAATCGGTCGGTCGCCGATTTTAGACCTGCGGGCTGAACCCGTGTTGGCGCCACCACGGGACCAGTTCGTCGACTCCAAAATCGGCCAGTATGGTTCCGTCGACGTCGATGGATGGTGCCTTGGATTGGCCGGTCAGTTGATGCATCTCGGCCCGCGCCTTGGGATCGCGGATGACGTCGAGTGTCTCATGCAGCACCCCATGCGTTTCCAGCCAGTCTTGAACTTCCTCGCACCAGGGACATCCCGGCTTGATAAAAAGGCGGATGGAATTGGGTTTCATGGGCCAGTCGAAATCATCATGACAAAAGGGGACTATGGTTTATTTGCCATGCCCGCTCTGAAGGTGATAGGCGAGGACATCCCGCCCGAAATCGCCTTGGAACTCCCTCCAGACCGCATGAATATGATTCGCATCATTTTGCGTGTTGTCATACTCGAAAATGAAGGTGGGTCCCTGAAGCCGGTAATAGTGACGCTCACCCCGTTTGATCCCGCCAGCCCAAACGAATTGGATGGAGTCGATTCCCGCCTTCTCAATTTTGACGAAATCGGCGTCGGCCAATTCCCCACGCAGGCGGCCCAAGTATTCCCGGACGAGGCGCACGGCCATTTCCTTCTGTTTTGGGTCCAGCCGACTCAACGGCAAGCCGGCGGATGCAAGAGGTTCGACCTTTCGGGCGGCCAGGGTCAGGATGTCATCCGGAGCTTTGGTATCGGTGATGGCCAGGGTTCGTTGCTCGTCATTCAAGGAGGTGACGAGTTCTCGTCCAAGGTCTTCCTCCGCTGCCAAGACTCGCAAACCGGCCCGCGGTCCCGACCGGACCTCACCCGGATTTGTCCCCAGAAAGCTGGGGGTGGCACCGATCACCGCACCTTGATGCAAAGTGAAGTTGACCGACAAATGATGGCCTTCCACCCTCCAACCCCAAGTCCCGGTGGTCGAGGGGTCTCCAAAGATGCTGACGTAGTACAATTCGGGGTCGCGCGGAAAGCGGCGGGTGGGCCCTTCGATTTCTTGCAGGATTTGTTCCAGACTCATGATGGTGACGGCTTTGACGTAGCCGCGCTGACTGAGTCCGGTGGAAAGCAGAGCGTAGGACAGATGACGCTGGGCGGATGTCATGTCCTTCAGGGGCAGGCCTTTGCGGTCCTTGGGAACAAAGTGCCAGTTTTCCCGTTCGTCGGCGTCAAAGGCAAAACTGGCCTGGGCGCGCTGGCTGTCGTTCAAGGCGGCAATAAATGAACGGGCGGCCGCGGTCATTTCTTCGGCGGGCGTGGCTGCCAGGCGCCAGGCCATGCCGAGCAGGCACAGCAGGTAGGTGAACTTCATGGTCAAGGCTGACCTCATCGTCGGAAGGTTCCCAAGCAAAAAAGACAAGAGTTCGTCCGCCCTGGGTGACGGACCTTGCGGGAGACCCATCCATGGGTGAGGATTTCTCCGGTGAAGGTTTTGTTCATTGGAGACGTGGTGGGGCAACCGGGGCGAAAAGCCGTGCAGCAACTGCTGCCGGAGTTGCGAACACGCTGGGAGTTGGAGTGCGTCATCGCCAACGGCGAAAACTCCGCCCACGGTGCCGGAATTACCCATTCCACTGCCCAGGAATTATTGAACTTCGGGGTGGATGTCATCACCTCCGGGGATCACGTCTGGGACCAAAAAGAAGCGACGGCACTGCTTTCCGGTGAGCCAAGATGTCTTCGACCGCTCAACTATCCGCCCGGTGTTCCTGGAAATGGGTGTTATGTGATTGCCCGGCCGGGGCGCCTCCCGTTCGCCGTTGTCAATTTGCAGGGCCGCACATTTATTTCCGCCCATGACAATCCGTTTCTGGCCGTGGAAGCAGAAGTCGCACGATTGCGAAAATCCACACCCAATATCCTTGTGGATTTTCACGCGGAGGCGACATCGGAAAAAGTGGCCATGGGCTGGATGCTCGATGGTCAGGTGAGTGCCGTGATTGGAACCCATACCCATATTCAAACAGCCGATGAGCGAATCCTCCCCAACGGGACGGCCTGTCTGACGGATGCGGGATGCACTGGAGGCCAGGGGGGGGTCCTCGGGCGGGAGTGGGCTCCGGTGGTTCATCGCTATCGGACCGGCCTGCCGCAGCGGTTCGGAATCTGCGAAACCGACGTCCAGTTGCAAGGCTGTGTCATCGACATCGACGACACCACCGGTAAGGCAAGGTCCATCCACCGCATCATCGAAAAACTCCCGCAGGGCTGAATCTTGCCGTCCGGGAGCACTCGAACGAAAACCAACCTTCTAAAATGGCCCGCACAGCACAATCCCAATGGGATTTTGGTGAATTGCCAACCCCCGCAGCTCCGGTTGTGGCTGCACGCAAAGTATGGTCGGTCGGAGAATTCACCCAATTGGTCAAGCGATCGATGGAACGGGATTTCTCGACCATCTGGGTGAGTGGCGAAATCTCCAATCTCCGCCCGCAGCCGTCCGGACACTCTTACTTCGTTCTCAAGGACTCCCAGGCCCAGTTGAGCTGCGTGCTTTTTCGAGGGCAGACGATACCCGACCGCCATCAACTTCGGGACGGAGTCCAAGTGACGCTCGGGGGGGATATCACGGTCTACGAATCGCGTGGGCAGTACCAATTGCGGGTGACCCACGTCGAATTACAAGGGGCCGGCGCGCTTCAGGCGGCCTTTGAGCGAATGAAGGCCAGGCTGGCCGCGGAGGGTCTCTTTGATCCCTCGCGAAAGCGGCCCATCCCTCGCTATCCCAAGCGACTCGGCATTGTCACGTCAGCTTCGGCTGCCGCTCTTCGGGACGTGCTCCATGTCTTGTCGCGGCGTGCAGGCGGCATCGACGTGGTACTGGCAGCCTGCCGGGTGCAGGGTAAAGGTGCGGAGGTCGAAATTGCTGTGGCTCTGAACCGACTCAATGCCTGGTCTTCGACTCACGCTCCTTTGGATGTGATCCTGTTGACGCGGGGAGGCGGTTCCCTGGAGGACTTATGGTGTTTCAACGAAGAGGTCGTTGCCCGGGCGATTGTCCGCTCCCAGATTCCGGTCGTTTCGGCCGTGGGTCATGAGATTGACTTCACGATTGCGGATTTTGCCGCCGATTTGCGGGCCGCCACTCCCAGCGCGGCGGCGGAATTGCTGACAGAGGGGTACATGGCTGCCGCGGAATCCGTGGCACGCGCGGGGCGTCGACTGCAACAATTAACGAAGAACCAAATCCTGGTCCGCCAAAGTGGGCTATTGACGTCGCTGCGCCGATTGAATCGGGGTCACCCACAGCGGGCGGTGGAAGCCCGGGGCCAGGTCTTGGACGATTTGCGTGAACGCCTGAAGGTGTCGGCCTCCAAATCGCTGCAAGGTTGGCGGGCCTATCTGGAAGGGTGGGGGCGTCGGTCGATGGCAGTTCGACCGAGGGCCTTGCTGAATCGTGTCCGGGAAAGCTTGTCCTCGTTGGAGCGCCGTCAGGATGTCGCCGCGGATACCCTTCTGACCGCACACCGATCCAACTTGCGTCGACTCAAAGACACCCTTCGACTGTTGTCTCCCGATCGGGTGATCGAGCGTGGCTACTCTCTCACGCAGGACCCGCTGACGGGCGAAGTGCTTCGACGTTCGGATCAAGTGCAGCCAGGGCGTCGGGTTCGAACGCGACTTGCCCACGGGAGCATTGAGTCGGTGGTGGTCCCGCCTCAGTCCGATTCCGCCACCTGAATCGCGTCCCTCAGTCGTGTCAGTTCGCGACTTTGGCTCGATATCGTGCGTTGAAGTTCGGAAATCTCGCTCCGAGCCTCTTTCAATTGCGATTCCGAAGTGATCACCCGGTGAAGCCACGAGAAATAGGGGTTGTCGGCAGCGTTTGACGACAGGGCGTTCAGAAACTCGTCCCGGGTCAGGTCAGCTTCGGAAAGCAAGCTCGGCAAGTCTCGTCCCGTCGGCAACCCTGCGACCACCTGCCGCACCTTCCGAAGTTGGTTGCCCGCGCTGACAGCGACCGTGAAAACCTGGGTGTTTGTCAGGTGCTTTACCCCTGCCAGTGGATTTTCCACCGTAGGCGGCGTGATCATTGGTTCGAACCGAAGAAACAAGGACATCAATCGGGTGCCTGAGGTCCTGATCTTGAACGTGCCCCGGCGCCGACTGCGGTCCAATCGGTTGTAGTTATGGAACTCCTCAAGGACTGTATTGACCTCCTGAATTCGGGAAGCCCGGCCAACGGCTCGGATGGTCTCCAAATCCATCGCAAACAATCGGCGGTGAAAAAGGTAGAAGGGAAGGGTCAGAAACAACCGGAACGGTTGAAGCGTGGCTAGAAAAACCTTGCCCTCATATTCCTCCGGACGACAACGTCGGTAGGAGCAGTAGGCGTCGCGAAAGCAGGTGAACTTTTGGACGGGCGGTGTGGCCATGATGTTCTTTGTGAAGGTGATGATATCAATCTGCGACCGTCGGAGTTCCAGCTTATTTCGAGAGCTGCAATCGCTCTTCAAGCTCCAAAACCCGCGCGGAAAGCTCCGCGGCGACCCGCGTTAATCGTTCATTCTCTCTGCGTAGAGTGGATAATTCGTCAAGTTGCCCCAGATATTCCGACAACCAAATCAAATCAGGACGTCCCGGTGCTTGGGCGGAAACGAGGCCCCTTAAATCAGATTCCGTCCAGCCGCTTTCCTTCAATGCATTGGAAATTTCCCTGCCCTGAATGATGTCATCCCTGAATTTCCTGAGACGGCGGATAGTAAGTGAACCCGGCTCCCGGCTGTCAAGGGGGATGGCACGGATGGGTAGCTCCAATGCCGGCGCTGCCTGAAAACCGATGATACTCGGGAGCAATGGTTCGAGCCGCCTACCAAGAAGGCGTCCGCGAATGCAAATGTGAAGTGTGCCGCGACGGAACCCACGCTCGACGCCCATCAGATTCTCGAATTCGTTAACGACGGACTCCAATTCTTCGCTACTCCGGGCCTGCCCGGCCGCTCGAATGGACTCCAGGTCTCTTTGGAACAGCGTTCGTTCGATGACCCAGAAAACCAGCGCAAACGGCTGGACATGAAGGGGAAAACAGCGCCACAACACCTTCCGTTCGAAGTCCTCGTTTCTGCACCGATGAACGGCGCAGTAGGCTTCCCGCAAATTTTTAAATTTGGTCAGGTCCTTCGCCATCGTCAGCTAGTATAGCAGCGAGCGGGCCAAATCAGCAAATGATTGGTTTGTCAGGAGTCGGTGGATATTGAGGGGCGCAACCGATGGAGCGTTTCACCCGACTTGGGTACCAGAAGAATTCCCTCGGCCTCACGGTTGGCGTAGTCGTTCAACTGGATTTCTTTCCAGTCGCGAAATCCCAGGTTGATCTCCCGACAGACCGTTTCTGGTATACCCGTCGCCAAGGTCACCCGCGCTCTCGGTTTTTCCTGTCCGTTGACATAGGTTCCAGTGCCGTAAACGTGGGTGCAGTGGGCCAACGTCCCCCACGGAATCTTTTGAAAGCGCTCCCAGTTTCCGAGAAAATAATCGCGACAGTGATAACCGACCTCCCGGATATAGCGTCCGTGCGTCAGGCTGATTTCGCGAATGTGGGGGGCATAGATGATGAGTTCCCCTCCCTCTGCCAACACCGGCTCGAGTTTGTACATCGCCTTGGCACCGGTCCACAGCTCATCATAGATGGGTGCGGCGCACGATACGATCGTGGAATAGGGCCTATCATGCCAGACGATGTGACGCTGGGCGGAATGATCCGCAGCGGCCTCCCACGCTGTTTCAGGGGTCCCGACATAGATTCCTGACGCACCCGAATGTTCGACCACGATGGCAAAGCAGGTCTTGGGTCGGTTGATCAATGCTCCCGCCCGGTCGATGACCCGCCGAACGGCTGTCCACTTTCGGCCGATGGTTTCCATGTTGGTGACGATCGCGCCCAGCCAATGGAAAAAATCCAAAACCTCCCGACCACTGATCCCAGGGAAAAAATATTTGTTTCCGCCGCTGAATCCCGCCACTTCGTGGGGAAACACCGGTCCGATGATGATCAACTGATCGTAATCAAAAATCCGGCGGTTGACCTTCACGGGAACCTCCAGTTCAAAGTGGCCACTCGACAATTCGCGGATGACCTCGGGTGATAGTGTCCCGATTTGCTCGAGGGCCAGGGGATTGTCCCATTCGTGATTGAAGAAATGGACGTTGGAATAGCGGGACCGCCGTTCTTCGCTGGTTATTTCCAGTCGTTGCGAAATGCCATCCTCGGTCATGGGCGGGTGAGTTCCCAAGGCCACCAGGACGTCGAGGGCTGCCGCTTCGTCACCGAGATGTTGGTGAAGGGCCTTGAAGACCATCCCGACAGGAGCGGTTCGGGTGTGGTCCGGGACAATCAGGAGAACCCGCTTTCCCCTGAATTCTGCCCGGGGCAGGGCGGAGGCCACTAGTTCTGCCGTTTGTTCCGGTGTCACCCGTTCGCCAGCAGGTGCCAAAACGGAGAGCGGGGCGGAAGGGAAGGACATGAGATTTAGATGGTTTGGGAGAGAAATCCGCCGTCAACGCGGATATCGGTGCCGGTAACGAAAGAACTGGCCTGCTCGCTTGCCAGGAAGACAACGGCGCCCACCAATTCCCGGGCTTCACCAAATCGACCCATGGGCGTATGGGAGAGGATGGAGCGCGCACGGGGGGTGGGGCTTCCGTCTTCCTGAAACAAAAGTTTCCTATTTTGTTCGGCCGGAAAGAATCCGGGTGTGATGGAATTCACCCGTACTTTTTGCGAAGCCCATTCCCGGGCAAGAAACTGGGTCAGGTTGACCACAGCCGCCTTGGATGCCGAGTAACTGACGACCCGGGAGAGGGGCAGATGGGCCGCCACACTGGCGATGTTGATAATGCTGCCCCGTTGTTTCTCCAACATCGCCGGACCGAAAACCTGGCATGGAAGCAACACCCCACCGATGAGGTTGAGATCGAAGTTCTCCCTCCACGCGGTCAGGTCAATGGCAGCGAACGGTTGGCTGTCCGTGACGGTGACCCGGGGATCGTTGCCTCCGGCTGCGTTCAGGAGAACCGTTGGGGTCCCCCAGCGGTTGGTCACTGAGACTCGAACGGCCTCCAGTTCCTCTCGGACAAGGGCATTCGCCTTGAAGAAAGCCGCTGTTCCACCCTTTGCCTCGATCTCCTGCACGCGACGCAGTCCTCTTTCTGCATCCCGTCCAACCACAGCAACCAAGGCACCTGCACCCGCCAGTCCATCGGCGAATGCTCCCCCCAGGACGCCGGTTCCTCCTACGACGACAGCAACCTCGCCTGCCAGATCAAATGCACTCCGATTCACGAAGCGAAGGTTACGGAGGATGCACCCATTGACGCAATCCTCCCTTGCTCCACTGTTCGAAGGATGTTTCAGGTTGTTCAAGGGTGCTCCCATGTCTTGCCTTGTTGAAGCATCCGCCGTTTTTCCGACCCCCGAGGCATTGGCTGAAACAGTCCGTTCGGCGGGAGGCCTGGTGCTCCTTCGCACTCAGATGTTCGGGGGGGCAGAGCATCGGTACTCACTGGTGACGGCCCGCCCTTTGGTGGTCTACCGTGCCTGGGGAGCGAACGGCGAACTGGTTTTTCCCGACGGACGAATCGAGCCGCGGTTTGGCGACCCTTGGAGGGTCCTATCCGAATTGCTCGGCGGGTTTGAGGTTCTCGATGCGGTGGATTTTCCTTTCCCGCTCGGAGGCTGCTTCGGTTATTGGGGATACGATCTCAAACAGTTTCTTGAACCGCGCCTGCCCCGGCGTGCGGTTCACGAAGACTCATCGCCGGATTGTCAGGTCGGTTTCCACGGAAGTTTGGTGGTGTTTGACCATGAACTGGGGCGCGCCTGGGTGGTCGCCACCGGACTCGCTTCAGATGGAACGCGTGATTTCCGACGGGCGGCGGACGATGCTGCCTGGTGGCATCGCCAACTGGACCGGGCCGAACATCTCCAGTCGGTGCCATCGACCGAATCGAACGCTGGTCCTGACCTCCATTTAAAGGCCACCCTGACTCGAGATGGCTTTGTCCGATCGGTCCTGCGGGCACAGGCCTATATCCGCTCGGGAGATGTCTATCAGGTCAACCTGGCACAACGGTTGGAGCTTCCATGTCCGAAAGGAGGGTGGTGGCTGCATCACCGTTTGGCCCGACATTCCCCTGCTCCCTTTGCCGCCTACTTTGATCACGGCACCCATGAATTGGTTTCGGCATCTCCGGAATCGTTTCTGCGGATGAGTGGTTCCCACGTTGTGACCCGGCCCATCAAAGGCACTCGGCCACGGTCATCGGATCCCATAGCGGATGCCCGGCTCGGCTATGAACTTCAGACCAGCGCCAAGGAAATGGCGGAATTGGTCATGATCACCGACTTGCTCCGAAATGACCTCGGACGCATCTGTGAATACGGTTCCATCAGCGTCCCGGAATTGGCCAGGCTGGAACGGTTTGCCCACGTTCAGCACCTCGTCTCCACGGTGGAAGGCCGAATGCGCACCGGCTTGACCCATTTGGATGCCTTGGCCGCCTGCTTTCCCGGAGGGAGTATCACTGGTGCCCCAAAAATCCGGGCGATGGAAATCATCGACGAGTTGGAGCCAGTCACCCGGGGGCCCTACTGCGGCTGTCATGGCTATTTGGGTTTCAACCGGGAAAGTCAGTTGAGTGTGACGATTCGAACAGCCGTCGTCGCTGAGGGGCGCGCCCTCTACTATGCGGGAGCTGGTATCGTGGCCGATTCAGACCCCGACGCCGAATACGAGGAAACAATGGTCAAGGCCAAGGGATGGGTCGATGCCATGAACGGGTATCCAATGGATTTCCCGGCATCTCCGTCGCCAAGTCCCCACCGGTCCGCCGCCGAGAGGTCGGCTTTCTGACAGCTCTCCCCCTTCATTAACGGAGCCGCCCAGAGGCGGCTCAGTCATGGCCTGTTCCCGGAGTCATCCAGAACCCCGGGAATGAACAATACCGGCTAGTAGGTCCGGGCGTCTTTACGGTTGGTGCGTTCGGATATCCAACGGATGTCGGCATCCCCGTTCTTTGTGGTGGTTCCGCCGAACCCTTGGGTGGTCACTTTCAGAGGAACGCTGGAAACCCATTTATGAACTTCGGAATGTCCATCGGCGAAGGAAAAACCAGCCGCGTTGTTGTGATAGCTGGCAGGCAAATCGATCCAAGAGTTCGCGCGGGGAGAAAAGTAACCCGCATCGTTAATGCTGTCAGGGTGTTCGTCCAGGTAGACCCAAGTGCTTGATGGCCCCGGGGTAATCAGGTCTCCCGTGCGTTTGGCGTGGGCATAAATGCCCTCCCAAGGTCCTTCCTCAGCGTTTCCATCGCCAATGCCGATGCTACCCGAGACACTGCGGACCCGTTCAGTCCATCCGGCCCGCTTTTGAGCGGTGCTCACATAACGATCAGCGGGACACTTGAAGACATTCTTGGTGTTGGCAAAATAGGCCGCAAGTTTGGACCACTTCTTGTCGGTCAAATAGAGAGTGTTGGTGTTGTGCGAGCTGGTCGTCCAATCCAGCCAACCCACCACCCAGGGTGCCCGGGGGTCGTTGGGCACCGGATTCTGAGCGTTGCCGCCATGAAAGGACGAAGGCATTCTCTCATTGTTGTCCCCCGTGTACAAATGCCATGCGAGCATCAACTGCTTGGTGTTGTTCATGCAAAGAATGCCTTGGGCTTTCGCCTTTGCTTTTCCCAAGGCGGGAAGCAGCATGCCGGCAAGAATGGCAATAATCGCGATGACAACGAGAAGTTCGATGAGCGTAAAACCGTTCGATGGACGTTTACGCCCTTGGAGGGTGGTTGAGATCATATGGCCCAAATGTGTTATTGGATCAAAGAAGGTGGTTATTCCTATTTTGTAACGTTCTGAATTTTGATGCCGTCATTTGCCGACGGGTCGATGGAGTTGATGGCGTTGACGGCAGCCGTGACCGAATTGATATCGGTCTCGGTCAACATGGCTTTTAAACTTGGAAGGGCGACTTTGGCCGCCGGCCCGATTTGACCCAGAGCATAGGCAGCCAGTCGGCGAACGACGGCGTCTTCGTCCTTAAGCAATGGGACGATGTCATTCACTGCCGCTGATGAATTCTTCCCTCCAGCTGCCAATTCCGACAAGGCTGACTGCTTGGCATCAGAGTTGCCCTTCAAGGCGGCGACTTGAGCGGCGACATCCACTTTCTTCATTGTGTCTCCACCCTCTCCACCGCAACCACCCGACAGAAACAAGGTGGCAATGATGAGCAACCCAGGCACTACTCGACTGAAATCATTAACTCGGGGCATTGCTAAAGGTTATCTCCGGGGTCTTTTCGGTCAATGGGAATGGCAGAGATTACCAAGAAAAAGCAGCCGGAAGTTTTTGTCCCGATCCTTTTTGGATCGGTCGATAAGCCCCCGGAATCTGGGGGCCAAATTCTTCGGTAATGCCATCCGGCCATCGGACCCAGACATGCTCGACCAAACGAGCGGCACCCAAGCCGAAATGCAACCGCGGGTCCTGACTGGAACAATAACCCTGGTTCGGCTGAACCTGCTGCCATTGTTGTCGTCCACTCGCTTCGATTCGAACCACGGCATTCCTTGCCTCACGGCGTTTTCCGTCCCGAAGATGGAATCCTATCCATGAACCTTCCGGGCCGGTGATGTTCCGAAGCATGTCGGCGGGACCGTCCCGGTTGATCACAATCGCATCCAAGCGTCCATCGTTGTCCAGATCGCCCACGGCGAGTCCGCGGCTGGTTCCAAAAATTGGAGGTTCCGTTCCTCCCTGAGGCCGGATTTCGACAAATCTTCCTCCCCCCAGGCCACGCCGCAGTGTGTTGGGCTCGGCATAGGCGTCCTGAGCGGACCACGCTTTTCCCCCGAGCCGGACCCTCCCATTGGCCACATAAAGGTCGGCAATGCCATCGTTGTCAAAGTCCCCAAAGGCCAATCCAAATCCCGTGAAAGCAAGGCTCCCGGCCATCGGGCCATCGGGAGTGATTCCATCAATGAAATTGCCCGTCTGATTGACGAACAGCCCGTTTCCTTCCCCCACAAGGTGAGTCACATACAAGTCCAGCCATCCATTTTCGAACAGGTCGATGGCCACAGCCCCCATCCCGGCCCGAGGTACCCCCACCGAGTTGAGGGCGCAGCCTCGGAGCAGGGCTTCATCGACAAACGTTCCGTTCCTACGATTGATCCACAGTTGATTGGGAGTGGCATCATTGGCGATGTACATGTCCACCCGTCCGTCATGGTCAAAGTCCCCGGTGGTGATTCCGAATCCATTTCCGTAGGCTCGCAACAACCCGGCCTTATCCGTGGAATCTTCGAAGGTGCCGTCCCCTCGATTATGGAAAAGGGTCATGGGTGCGGGTGCCCGATAGTTGACCGGGGAGCAGTAGTCCCTTTGCCCTCCCGCCGAAAAACAAGGCATTTCCCGTTCTGGCGTCCAGTGGATGTAATTGACGACCGCCAAATCGAGATGGCCATCGCCATCGTAGTCCAGGAACGCGGCGCTGGTGCTCCACGAGTGAACTGCAACGCCCGCTTGTTGTGTGACATCCGAGAAGGTCCCGTTCTTGTTGTTACGGAAAAGCCGATTGCCTCCCAACTGTGTGATATACAGGTCGGGCCAACCGTCTCCGTCGAAGTCGCCAACGGCACAACCCATCCCGTAACCGTCCGGACATTGGATTCCCGCCGACTCGGTGACATCGACGAATTTCCAGTGACCCAGATTTCGGTAAAGGCGGTGGCGGGGAGGGGTTGGATGTCCGGGATCAACGGACCCCCCATCAATACAGACGACGTCCATCCATCCGTCCTGGTCAAAGTCGATGAGTCCCACGCCGCCGGTTTCCATTTCAGGCAGGAAAAACCGCCCGGTTTTTCCCGAAGAATGATGGAAATCGAATCCGCTCGATTCGGACTCTCGGGCAAACCAAGGACTTGATTTTGCAATAGCTTCGACAGGTTCTGTTTCCCGGGCCGATGCTGACGAGCCGGTCGGGGACGGTTGTTCGGTCCTGCGACAACCGAGAAACAATAGAAATCCCCAGACCCAAAGAAGTCGCGGTGTCATGGGGCCTTCATTGCGGACTCCAATTCCGCCAGTTCCCGCCCCCCTGGCGCAATGCGAATGAGCTGTTCGTGCGTTTGGCGGGCGGCGATGGAGTCGCCTGTCTCCCACTGGAGTTGTCCCAGACAACTCCATGCGTGGGCGTGGGCCGGATGAATGGAGACTGCCGATTGGTAGTGCTTCATGGCCGAACCTTTCTCGCCGAGATTATGCCACAGGATGCCTCCAATTTCGACGTGGATGTCTGCGTTCTTGGGGTCGCACCGCAGTGCATCTTCCAGAGCTGAGATGGCTTTCCGGTCGTTATCCTGGCTTAGCCAAAGTTCCGCCATGGCCAGGTGCGCCTGGGTGAGGCATGGAGCCAGGCGCAAAGCTTCTTCCGCATCCATGCGACCGGCGTCAAATCGACCGAGGCGGGCCCGGACCAGCGCGCGAGTCACGAGTGCTGCGACTGATTTGGGGTCTGCTTGCAAAGCCCGATCGACGTATGCCAAAGCCTCGCCGGATTGGCCGGCGCGATTCGAAGCGATGGCCAGTCCGTTGAGGAGCTCCGGTTGCTCTCCATGAAAAGGCAGGGCGTGACGCAGCAATTGAACAGCCTGTTCCGGTTGACCCCGTTCAGAAAGTTCTTCCGCTTGAGCCAGTTGATCCGGCAGGAGTCGCATGTGGCCCGGAGCCTCCTCCGACCATTCGTCCGGCATGGGCAGTCGGTTCTCCCCGCTTCCCAGGTCCAAGGCCAATTGGGCTTCGTTCGTTCGGCCAAGATTCCGGTAGACCTGTCCCAGTAAGTAGTGAGCGGGTTTGGCTGAAAAATCCATATGGATGGCTTTTTCGAGCAACGATTGTGCTTCCTCCAGCCTCCCCTGACTCAAACGGAGCTCTCCCAGGCCGGCGGGACCCCGCCATTCCCGGGGTGCCAGGGCCATCAGTCGTTCGAAGGCCTGTTCCACCTTCGGATGGTCTCCCCGACGCAGGGCGGCCTCGCCCACACGGTACCAACCCGGCGCAAAAGCCGGAAAACTGGAAGTGACCTGAAGGAATTCCCGCCACGCACCGGCTTCATCGGACAATTCCTGAAGCGCCACCGCGGCATACATCGGTGCCAGTGGTTGTTGCGGGACCATGGACTTCAATCCCAGAAATGTCTCCCGGGCCTCGGACCACAGACCGTTTGCGGCGTAGGCCAGCCCCAGATTCTTTCTTCGGTCGGGATCGGACGGATGCCGCTCCACTTCAGAAATTAATTCGTCAAGGTAGCCACGTACCTGGGAGTCCAATGTCACCCCGGCTGCCGGACGAACCAACGGTGGGGGTGGGGAGGAAACATGAGTTCCATACCACAGGCCTCCAACCATCAGTAGGGGCACCAGGGCGCCCGCAACGAGCCACCGACGGCCTCGAAATTCTTTGAGCAACGGAGAAGGCACGGCGAGCGCAGGTTGGACTCGAACCGCAGAAAGCAAAATGGCCCGCGCAGAGGCGAGCCATGATCGACCGGTGGAATGCCCCTGGATCTATCGAGACGCGTTCGAGGCCCAAACCGAAGTTCGCTCCTGCATCCATCCCACGTCCACATTGTTCGGAGAGGGTTGGCCCAGAGGCAATCCCACACCGAATTTCAGGACGGGACGGGTCCGTTGGTCCAGCCACACCCGGATTTCTGCATGACCGTCACAGAATGAAAGTCCGCCCGCGCGATTGTGGTAGCTCGCCGGAAAGTCAACGATGGTGTAAGAGCCAGGCTTGATGCCTTTTCCGTTGTCATCATATCCAGCCATGTTCACTGCGAACCAACCATCATTGATTCCGTCTTCTCGCTCATCCAGAAAACACCAGGTTTGCGAAACTTTCGCGATGTCGGAAAGTTTCTTAAATTGTCGATAGCCAGCGGTGTAGGGACCGCCGCGATCACCCAAGTATCCATTCATCGAGATGGAACGAACCCGTGGAACACCCTTTTTCCCGTTGCTAAGCGACTTATCTGCCGGGCATTTATAGATTCCGGCCGAACCCGAGTATTTGCCCAATTGCGAGTTCTTCAGGTAAATCTGGTTCGTGTTGTCCTGGCGAAAGGTGGTGTTGTCCAGCCACCCGACACACCACGTGTTATTTGTGTCACCGTAACCGGTTTGTCCGTCCAGATTACCGGGTAGGGTCTCATTGTTATCGCCGGTAAACAGATTCAAGGCGAGACTCATCTGTTTGCCGTTGCTCATGCACAGAATTCCTTGGGCCTTTTGCTTCGCCTTGCCCAAGGCGGGAAGCAGCATGCCGGCAAGAATGGCGATAATGGCAATAACAACCAGCAACTCGATCAGCGTAAAGGCAGAGGAAGGATTCCTTTTCCTCCAGGAAACAAGATAGGGGCTCATAGGATGTTCGGACGTCGGTGGACTTTTGAAGGCTGGCCACCAACCTTCGGGGAAGTCAAGGGCCAATTGCCGCCCCGACCTCTGATTGAGCCCCGGGGAGGCGCGCCAAGAGGCCCCGGCGAATCCAGGGTGGACTTGAGCTTAGTTCCCCAAGACGAGGGCGTTGGTCCGCCAGCGGTCGGTGACGGCCCAGAGATTCACCGGGGCCAATGACTTTCCGTACCGCAGATAGCGGCTACTGCCGTCGGCAAACGAGTAATTGGAGCCGCCGTCCTTGTCCTGCTGTCCATTCTTGAAGCGCGAATTGTGGAGGCTCTGGTTCAGGATATCCACGTCGTTGCCCAGCGTGCCTTCCAGGAAATCCATGAAGTAATGGGACGTGGTGTAAAGCTTTTCGCCTAAGACGATGGTTTCCGAAGGCTGGGTGATGGCGGATTCGCTGATGGTTTTGTTGACGATCAGGTCCATGGAGAACGTGGGCAGTGTGGTGGAAAAATAATCGTTCCAGCCATTGATGATGTAAGAGCGTGGGGAATCGTCGGGTGCTGCATTGGTCTTAACCGTGTTCGGAAGAGGCTGGCCTTTGCCATCGGCCCCGGTGTCCGAAGGGCAGATTTGAAGTTTAAGCGACTTATGGTAGGCGAAAAGCTTGTTGGGCCATCGATTTGTGATCGACCGCTCTGGGAAGTTTCCCTGGAAATCCGATGTGTAGAGCGCGCTGGAGATACCCAACTGCCGCAGTTGATTGACACAGGAGATCCGCCGGGCCGATTCCTTGGCACGTCCGAGCGAGGGGAGGAGCATGCTGGCGAGAATGGCGATGATCGCAATGACAACAAGCAGCTCAATCAAGGTGAATGCCCGACGCTTCACCAGCGATTGTTGAGGGCTGGGGCTGTGATTTTTCCGGGATTCAGACTGTTGGAGCGTGGGCATGGTCAAAGGTGGATGAAAAGAAGCGGTTGGCCGACGGTGTGTCGGTCGGTTTCGGTTGAGTTCGGTTGAGTTCGGTCGAATGCATCCAAGGTTCGGTCGTCCATCCCGTTGCCGATGAGCCGAAAGTCCTGGACCCTGGTCACTCTGGCGCTCGTTTTGGGCGCTTTGTATCTCTACTACTTTACTGACTTTTCCCGACACCATCCCATTCAAATAACTGTCTCCAGTCGCCCATTTGCCCCCAACGCCGGTCCTGGGGATATCCTGCCCCTCGTCTTTGGCTTGGATAAAGATCGACCTCTGACGGAACTTCAAATCAGCGGTCCGATCGTGAGCAACACCGTTCCGCCGGTACTCTGGCACCTCCATTCCAAGACCGGCTCGGCTCAGGTGCATGGCTTTCTCTACGGCGAATCTCTGACCGGCATGGAATCCGTTGGCCCAAATCCGCCCGTCCCGCTTCAGCCCAACCTGACCTACCACGTCGAAGTCAAATCTGGAGGGGATCAGGGAGGCATCGATTTCGTTCCCCACCCCGCCGTCACCGAGTAAATACCCCCCAATCCAGAGCGAAT
Organism: uncultured Verrucomicrobiota bacterium; assembly: GCA_903896505.1. Taxonomy (GTDB): domain Bacteria; phylum Verrucomicrobiota; class Verrucomicrobiia; order Limisphaerales; family UBA9464; genus CAILNN01. The sequence goes on from CAITXU010000141.1 coordinate 38,678, forward strand.
CGCCCCATCGGCGGGTCTCCATACAAATGACCTGTCCCTTAGTCATCAAACAACCAGCGCTGGCCCTCCATCGGCGGGTTCTGTAGCCTATTCCCCCTGTGAGTGATTCCAGTCCCCCTCCGCGCGCCGATGGGCGCGCTCCAGACCAATTACGCCCGGTTCGGTTCATACCCCACTTCGCCCCGCATGCGACGGGCTCCGTTCTGGTTGAATTTGGCAGGACCCGGGTCATCTGTGCCGCGACCGTGGAGGAATCGGTCCCTCGTTGGATGAAGGACCAAAAGGTTTCCGGAGGATGGCTGACGGCTGAATACTCGATGCTGCCTTATTCCACCCTGGAGCGGAAGGCACGCGATATCTCGAAGCTCAAACTCGACGGACGCTCTCAGGAGATTCAGCGGCTGATTGGCCGGGCTCTTCGGGCGGTGATTGACCTTGAAAAGCTCGGGCCGCGAACGGTCTGGGTGGATTGCGACGTCCTTCAGGCGGATGGTGGAACACGCACGGCCAGCATCACTGGAGCCTATGTGGCGCTCGAGCTCGCCTTTCGCAAGTTGGTCGCCAACGGATTGATCTCCGCGACACCATTTCAACAAGCCGTTGCAGCCGTTAGTTGCGGAGTCTTGGAGAACGGTCGGGTGGTGCTCGACCTGGACTATTTGGAGGACAGCGCGGCCGCCGTGGACCTGAACCTGGTTGCCGGCTCCGACGGACGGTTGATCGAAATTCAAGCCAGCGGTGAGGAGTCCACCTTCAGTCAGGAACAATTGCTCGAAATGCTGGCTCTGGCCCGACACGGGACTCGTCAATTGTTCGATGCCCAACTCCAGGCCTTGAATCTGGCATGAACACCCATCTTTTCTTGATTCGACACGGGGAAGTGGAGGCTCGCTATCACCGCGTCTTTGGTGGGCGCATTGACATGGAGTTGTCCGATCAGGGGAGGCAGCAGGCGGGTCGCCTCGCCCATTGGCTTGCAGGACGTTCATTCGACGCCGTCTATGCCAGTCCGATGCGCCGCGTCCAGCTGACCCTTGAGCCATTTCGACGGCATTTTCCGGGCGAACCCACCATTTTACCGGGATTGCGGGAGGTCGACTTTGGGGACTGGACCGGCTTCGGTTGGGATGAGGTTCAACAGCGATTCGGCATGTCTGCCTTGGAATGGTTGGAACATCTGGAAGCGGACCGGGTTCCTGGTGCCGAACCGGTGGCTCAGTTCCGCGAACGAACCGGTGCTGCCCTCAAAACCATCCTTTCCGAGCAGGCGGGGAAGACGGTTGCCGTATTTTGTCATGGCGGAGTGATTCGCATGCTCCTGGCTCAATTGCTGCGCCTGCCGTTCGCCTGGTTTGAGAATCTCGAAGTGGAATATGCCAGCGCGACGTGGGTGACCATCCGCCAAACGCCTCCCCGGGAAGGCCACGCGCAAATCCAGCTGGCCAATTTCACCCCCTGGCGCGACTTGCCATAACCCCAAAAATTCATGTCTGTCGCTTCGAATTTGAGACAGGTTTCCTTCATCACTGGAGTCGAAGCCGAGGACTTGGTCGGCGTCCTTTTGGAGAACGAATTGGGCATGACGCCCAGTACTCACACAGATATGGCTACCGGGAGGTCAACCGTGAGTGTTTACGCGGAGTTACCAAAGGAACAAGTGGCTGATCTCCGGCGACGGTTGAAGGATTCCTGGGATGCTGCTCATGAAGAGGCCCCCCATCTTGGCGAGGCCGTGGTCCGGATTCGAAAGGTGCGTCCCTTGGATTGGGCGGAATCTTGGAAGCGCCATTTTCGTCCTCTGGAAATCGGTTCCAGCCTGTTGATTAAACCGACATGGAGCCGTCGGCGCCCGCATTCGGGGCAGGCGGTCCTTCAATTGGACCCGGGTTTGAGTTTTGGGACGGGCCAGCACGCCACCACTCATTTCTGTCTCACGCAAGTCGTGGGACTTCGTCGGCCCGAGGGCCAATCGCTCCTCGACCTGGGGTGCGGCTCCGGAATCCTGGCGCTCGCTGGTGCGCTTTTGGGATATGACCCGGTCGAGGCTTGGGATTTTGACCCGGAGGCCGTTCGCATTGCCGCTGAAAATGCCACGCTCAACGGTTTGGGAGCCCGGGTTCGGCCAGCCGTGAAGGATGTCACACAATTACCGCTGGTACCTGATGAGCGTTTTGATGTGGTCTGTGCGAATCTGATGCATGACCTGTTGATTGCCGAGCGGGTTCGAATCAGTGCCCGGGTCGCCGAAAAAGGTCATTTGGTCCTGGCCGGCATTTTGACCAGCCAATTCACAGCGGTCAGCTCGGCCTACCTGGGCCTGGGCTGGGAGCTTGAAGAGTCAGCGACGGGAGGGGAGTGGACGTCGGGTTGTTTTCGGAGGACGGCGACCACGAAAGTGAGTTCGAACCGTCGGTCAGCGCGCCCAGGAGCGTGAAGGCCAGTCCCGCCAGCCCCGGGATGTAGAGGCTGAACTCCACAAAGCCCTGGGCAAACCATGCAGCCGTTCCGATCCAGAGAAGAGCTCGGATGGGCTCGCGTTTCCGCAGCGCGATGCGACCGCTGACCCATAGGGCGTTACCGATCCAGACGAGATACAAGATTCCACCGATGACGCCGGAGTCGGAGAACTGCTCCAGGTAGTCATTGTGGACCAATCGGGTCATCTCGGCTTCGGGTGCCTTTTTGGCCGCATAGGGGCGTATGAAGGTTCCCGGACCGGTGCCCCAGACCGGGTGTTCGGATGCCGTTCGAACGGCCACCGACCAGTAATCGAAGCGGGCACTGACGCTGGTGGCACCTGCCGCAAAATAACCGTGGAAACGAAGCCCAAATGTTGTGAGCCCGACGATCGCCAGAGTGCCGACCGCCACGGTCCGCCATCGGGGAGGCCATGGGCGGAACCACAGCAGCACTCCCAATTGGCCCAAAGCAATGAGCCATGCCGATTTGGAGCCGGTCCAGAAAAGGCAACCGACTCCAAGGAAGATGGTCAGTCCGATCAGTAACGACCGAATGGGGGGCCGCAGTTGACCGGTTTCACGAACAGCCAGCCAAAGACCGACCGGCAGGAGAAGTAGGAGTGTTCCCGCCAGGGCATTCGGATAAACCAAGGTCCCCGAGACCCGTGCGCGTTCGAGTTTGATGAGGACGATCGGGTTGATTTCCAGGGTCCCGTTGGTGGAAATCAGCATCCGGGACCGCTGCATTTGCTCCAGGTCAGTCGTCGCGAAGTTGGTCCAACCCGTTCGCTGACCTTCCATCAAGGCTTCGCGGTCATGACGGAATCCGCCCCAGCGTTGATTGGTAGCCCGTACCAGGCAGATGGCCAGGGCAAGGAATATCCCGATCAGCAACCATCGGGGCCATCGGATGCGGGGAAGGCAATAACAGCCCAGACACCAAGAGAAAACGATGATTCCAAAATGACTTAACGTGGCGTCGCTGAGGGTGGCATCCACTGAATGGCGCGTGGGGATCTTTTGCCAAATCAACCACGCGATTGCGACGCCAAATCTCCAATCCCGTGAGAGATACGGGCGGGATATCCCTGACTTCCAGGCAAGATATCCCCCCCAAATTCCGATGAAATAGAAGGCAATCTGTCCCCACTTCGCTGGCCATGGCTCGTTCAGAAATTCAGTGAGCGAGCCGGGTGGCGGAATTTCGCCGTCCAGAATAATGGGGTTCCCGAATTTCAGCAGGCCCACGCCGAGAAACAGGCCAAAGACGACCGTCCACACCGTCCAGTACCGCTGGAGCTTTGCAGAATCGGACGGAGTCACAGTTTGAGTTGAAGCAGGCCCACCTCCAGTACCAGGGCTTCCTGAGCGTTGGTGTGGAGTCGCCGAAGGGTTCGTTCGATCACTCCGAGGTTTTGACTTGCCTCGCTGCGAGTCAGACGACCGGCCACCGCGCTGGTCGCAGGGGCAAGTCGGGGAAGGAAGGCCAGTTGGGGGTCGCCACCCTGGGTAATCGCCCAAATATCTCGGAGCCAGGCGTGCAGTCCGGCGAGATAATCGCTGCGATGTCGACGGTATTCGGCCTCCACAGACGCCGTCAGTTCATCTTCCCAACGCTCCTTCAAGGCCGGTTCAGCGTCGGTATGACGCGACAGGGGCGAGGCTTCCGTCAGGCGGGTCTCGATGGTTTCGCGGGATCGGGCCAGGGTTTGCAACAGTCCCATCAGCAGTCGATATCGGTCGAACAGGTCGGGGCTCTTTGCCCGGGCCAATTCCGCGAATTGACCGACCCATTCAGCCACCTGTGTCTCGATCAGGACTTGTCCGCTGGCAAAACTAAGTCGAAGGCATCGCGAATGGATGGTTTCGAGCACCCGCTCTGGATCGGTGGAGAGCAGGATGAGGATGGACCCGGAAGGGGGCTCCTCCAAGGTCTTGAGAAAGGCATTCGCGGCCTGAATGTTAAGCCGGTCCGCCCCGGCGAGAATGGCCACTTTTCGTCGAGCCTCACCGGCCCGCAGGGAGAGGACGCGGCCCAACTCGCGAACCTGATCGATATTGATGATCCGAAGCTTGTTTTCCGGACGAAGCCAGAAGAGGTCTGGATGCCTGCCCTGAAGGATTTGAACACAGGAACGACATTGGAGACACGGTTCAGCGGGAAGCCCGCCAAAACCCTGGACCGGCGGCTGAAGGCAATTCACGGTCGCGGCCAATCGGAGGGCTGCCTCCTCCAATCTGGACATCGACTCCCCGAAAAACAAATAGGCGTGCCCCAACCGACCGCGCTCCAAGCTTCGACGGAGCAGTTCGGCAGCGGTCTGGGACCGGGAAGGGGAATGGCTCATGAAGGTTCAACCGGGCCGATGATTCAGGCATCCAACGCGGTTACCGTGGCAACAGGAAGGCGTGGGGAAAAGGGAATTTTGTGCCGCTCTGCGCTCACGGTGGATGGGGGCCGGATTGCGAAACCGGGCCGAGCTTCCGTCGTCGCTCCTCCCAATCCTTCCAAGCTTCGGACCACTCGATTCCACTCAGACGCTCGCGTGCCGGGTCCCAAAGGCGGTCCAATGCGTGCAACTCGTTGGTCAATAGCGATTTTTGGTGAGTTCGGGCATAGAGCTCCGCAAGGGCCAGCCGATTCTCGGGAAATTCGCCATCGATGTGCACGGACGCCTCCAGATGACGACGGGCTTTTTCCCAATTTCCAAGGCTGAGCGGCCAACCGGGGGCGTCGCGATAGAGCAGGCCAAGGGTGCGATCGGCACCCGCATGGTCGAAGGTTTCATCCAAAGACTTGCTCAACAACAATTCCTGCTCCATTTGGTGAATCAGGTCCAAAGCGCTGAGTCCCCGTGTTTCGGCGAGTCGTCCGAGATTTAGGGCGAGGTAGTAATGGACCGGGGCAGACGTTGCCATGGAGAGGGCTTGTCGACAGGCCATGATGCCTTGTTCGGCGATGGCAGCACGACTGGACCGATTGGTGGCAAACTGAGACCAGTCGAATGCCGCCCGCGCAAATCTCCAAGCGCCAACCGAATTGGTCGGTGCCTGAACCCAGGCCGTCCGATGAACAGCGTAGGCTGCCGCTGCTCTGTCGGCAGCGGACGAATTGGTGACGCCATCCCCAAGAAGTCGTGGATGAGGTGTCAGTAGAATAGCCATGGCAACGAGAACCCAGCGATACCAGGAAAGGCAGGGGCAGCGAGACGGTATTGTTCTCAACACTTTGACCTTGCCGAATCGATGGGACTGAGTATACATCGTTTTGTCAGCGCTTGATATCAATGGTCGTTTCATCCTTCAGCCAAGTTCAACCGGAGAGGTTCTCTTGATTAGGCCTCCCGTGTCCCGTTTCACACCACAAAATCCGCAGTACCGTATCAACGGTAAGATACGCGCCCGGGAAGTCCGGGTGATCGGTGCGGATGGTCAGCAGGTCGGAATCATGGATTTGAGTGCAGCCATTAACCTGGCCCGCAGTCAAACTCTCGACCTCGTTGAAATTGCACCGACCGCTGTTCCCCCGGTCTGCAGGGTCGTCGACTTTGGAAAGTTCAAGTATGAACAGGCGAAGCGAGAACGCGACGCCCGAAAGCACCAGCACGCGAATACGGTCAAGGAGGTTCAATTGACCCCCCGCATTTCTCCCCATGATCTCTCCATCAAGCTGGAGCATGCAGTGGCGTTTCTTTGTGAGGACATGAAGGTCAAGATTGCCCTTCGTTTCCGCGGCCGGGAGATGGCCCATACCGAGATTGGCATGGGGGTGGTCGATAAATTTCTTCGGGAATTAGGGCCATGGGGCCAGCCGGACTCTCCGCCACGACTGGTAGGGAAAGCCGTCAACGTCATGATCAGCCCGTTGCCCAGGGCTAAACGTGCCAAAAATCCGCGCGAAAATGAACCGCTTCCCGAGAGTGATCCCGGGTCGGATGAGTCCGACGAGGACGACGATTCCGAGGATCATGGCCGGGATGCTGGCGAAGATGCCCAGGCGTAGTTGCCGAAGGGTCACTGCCGAGGCGTAACTATTCCTCCTCAACCGGCACACTCACGGGACGAGACCCTGAGGGCTCCTGATGAATACCGATTCAATCGGGATGGCCGGGAGCACCTTGATGGGCGAAAACAAGTGCCCGTATAGCCAAAAGCCGCGTGACAGCACGCGGCTTTGACGCTTAGTGGGCTGCAGGCAAGATTATCGCCGGGAGCCCGATTGAGTCCTGGCGCCCAACAGGATCGCCTTACCTTGTTGAATTGTGGACGGTAACGAATTGGATTCCGGTCCGCGTTGGGTGGGCATCTGTTCCGTTGGAGCGGAAGAGGTTGATTGCAGGGTCTTAGCTTTTGCGACTCGTTGGTCTGCCGACGGAACCCGGATGTCCCAAGTCAGTCGGACCCACGACAAGCTGCGAATGATGCCATAGACCACATCACACTGCCACCACTCCAGACCGTGTCGCGCGGAGGTGGGAAAAGCATGGTGGTTGTTATGCCACCCTTCGCCGAAGGTCAGGATCGCGCAAACCAAATTATTCCGACTCCGATCTTCCGTTTCGTACGGCGACTCCCCGAACAGATGGCAGATGGAATTGATACTCCAGGTGGAATGATGCACCAGGAAGACCCGAACGAGTCCACCCCACAAGACGGCTGAGGCAGCTGCTGCCCAGGTTCCAGTGATCGCCAGGGCAATCAAACCGGGAAGGAGGATTCCCCCGATGACCCACAACCAGTAGTACCGGTTGAGCATTCGCAACTGGGGCTCCCGGATAAGGTCCGGCACCAGGCGAACATAATTTTCCGGAGCATGACTGAACATCCAACCGACATGGGAATACCACCAACCATAGAGCACTCCGGAAACCCCTGTGCCATGATGATGGGGGGAATGGGGGTCACCCGGTTCATCGCTGTGCCGATGATGACGACGATGACAGGCGGTCCAGAAAAAGATGGGGCCTTGAGCGGCCATGCTTCCGGCGATGCACAATGCCGCCCGGAGCGTAACACCGCATTTGAAGCTGCGATGTGTAAAAAGCCGGTGATATCCCAGCGTGATACCGAGCATGGTGACAGCGTAAAAGCTCGCGCAGAGAATCAGGTCTAAGAGGGACAATCCGCGATTCCAGAAGACCACCCCGGCCCCAATCACGGCAATCCAAGGAACGACGATGGTGATGATGGCCGCAATGCGCTCGGCGCGCTCCGCCGAACTGGCGGTCGCAGGACTAGGTGATGGCTTGATGTTAAAGTCGGACGACGCCGGGCAAAGATTGAATTATTTCGGGCAGACAACCGGTTCGTCCGGTCGCGGTCTTGGCCCCAAGCACTTGTCCATGGCATCCGCGGATGATGCAGTTAACTGCCGAAGAGAGAATTGCGCAAGGTAAACTTCGGAAGGAAAAAACCTGAGAAGTGGAATTACCTCAAACTTCCCATTGCCATTCTTCGGGGGAAGGCTAGTCTCTACCAGTCCGAGGTCTGACAGCCCTTCTTCCCATTTGGAGGTGGCTGCTTCCCCATGTTCGAAGTTCCCGCGGCACGATCATTGTTTTCGCCGCCATCCCGGGCTCTGACCATTCCGGATATCCGAAAAAGTATGAGCGATAGCAGCACGTCAAACGGCAAAACTGTGGCAACTGGCGGTGATTGGTCACCAGGTGCGGTTGGACCGTCCAGCCCAGTCCAAAACGTCAATCCTCCCCCCGTTTCTGCCGATAACCCGGCACCACAGTCTCAGGGAGCCCCCTCTCTGGATGCGGGAGCGGGACCAGCAACACCTAATTTCCAGAACCCGAATTCCCAGAATCCAAGAGCCGATCAGCGAGGTGACTTTCGCGGCCCCTCCGAAGGTCGGCCTCCCGGCGGTAGTCCGCAGGGCTTCCGCGGAGGGGAAGGTCGGCAGGGCAATTTCCGTCCAGGCGGAGGCCATGGACGCCATCAGCACAATCACCGCCAGCGGGGCGGTGGAGGTGGGGGTGGAGGAGGTGGTGGTGGCGGTCCGCAGGGCGGCGGCGGCGGCGGCGGCGGTGGCCAGTCGCAGGGCGGTGGTCAGCCTCCCCGGCCAATGGGACCGCAACTGGGAGCCGACGGGAACCCAATCATCACGGACGGCTATCTCGAGATATCCGAAAAGGGCTTTGGATTCCTACGTTCTCCCAAGGGGCACTTTGCCCCCAAGCCAACCGATGTCTTCCTGACACCCGACTCCATCAAGCGGATGGGTCTTCGGGAAGGTTGCCAGATTGAATGCACCGTTAATCCGCCGCACAAGGGGAACAGTCCTCAAATGCGGGAGGTATTAAAGGTCAACGGTCGGTCTTATCAGGAATTTCTGCACGCCATGAGGTTTGAGAACCTGGTGACGGTGGATCCCATTGAGAAGTTTCGATTGGAAACCACGCCGGACCAATTGGAGACAAGAATCATCGATCTGGTGACGCCCATCGGCAAGGGAACACGCGGTCTCATCGTTGCTCCACCTCGAACCGGCAAAACAACGATCCTCAAGCAAATCTGCAACGCCATCACCACCAACCATCCCGAGGTCCATTGCCTGGTGCTGCTGATCGATGAACGTCCTGAGGAAGTCACCGACTTTCAACGTTCGGTCAAGGCCGAGGTGATCGCTTCCAGCAACGATCAGGATTTGGAAACCCACGTCCGCCTGAGTCGTTTCATGATCGAACGGTGCCGCCGGATGGTGGAAGCCGGCAAGGACGTGTTTGTCCTGCTGGACTCGATCACCCGGGTCGCGCGAGCTTACAATTCCGTCCACGGCGGATCGGGAAGAACGATGACCGGCGGTGTCGATGCGCGTGCGCTCGAAATTCCCCGCAAGATGTTTGCTTCCGCCCGTAAAATTGAGGAAGGCGGTTCCCTCACGATTCTGGCGACTGCCTTGATCGATACCGGTTCACGCATGGATGAACTGATCTTTCAGGAATTTAAAGGAACCGGAAACATGGAATTGATTCTGGAACGCAAGCTGGCCGAACGGCGGTTGTTTCCGGCCATCGATATTCTGAAGTCCGGGACACGCAAAGAGGAAAAACTATTCGCGCCCCACCAGCTGGATGCCATCCGCAAGCTCCGTCGGATGATGACTGATCTTCAACCGGTCGAAGCCATGGAAACGCTGCTCATGGCCCTTAAGAAGCACAAAACCAACGACGAATTGCTGGCCAAGCTCTCGGGATAGCCTGCTCCCGGTCCAGGGATGGATGTTCCCGGGAGTTCCTGATTCCTGACCGAATATCGGAGTGATCCGGACCCCGGCGGTAAGGTGGCTTAGTTTGATTGAATACCAGCCCTGATGTTTCATCAGGGCTGGTTTTTTGCTGGTTGTGAAACAGGTCTCCTATCCGCTTCGATCGACGAGCCAAATGAAGGATATCTCGATCTCGATTCCTGCGCCGGGCACCGACCTGGGTTATGCCCCCGCCAGCACCGTTCTCGGCGTCGGATCGCTGGACTTGCGGTTTCCACGGAATAGCAGATAGAGCACCGGAAGGACGATCAGGGTGAGCGGTGTGGCGCTGACTAATCCGCCAATGATCACCACCGCCAGGGGTCGCTGAGATTCTGATCCGATTCCGTGGGAAAGCGCCATTGGAAGAAGCCCTAGCATGGCGAGCATGGCCGTCATCAATACGGTACGCAATCGGGTGGAGGCCCCCTGTTTCACAGCAGTTCGCGTTTCGACACCGTTTTCCAACAGTTGGTCAAAATAGCTGACCATCACCACGCCGTTCAGAACCGCCTGGCCAAACAGGGCGATGAAACCGATGGCGGCGCTGACACTCAAAGGGATGTGGGTGACCCAAAGGGCCAAAACTCCACCCACCACTGCGAACGGAACGTTCAAGAGGATGAGCAGGGCGCTGCTGACCGATCGAAACGTGTTGAAAAGCAGGACGAAGATGATGAAAACCGAGACAGGCAGGACGATTGCCAGCCGTTTCATCGCCCGCTGTTGATTTTCGAACTCACCGCTCCAGGTGATGAGGTAGCCTTCCGGAAGTTTGATGTCGGCACATTTTGCCTGCATTTCGGCAACCACGCTACCCATGTCGCGTCCCTTGATGAACACCCCGACGGCCTTGACCTGGCGTCCCCCTTCGCGGCTGATGTTGAGCGGACCGCTCACCGTCCGGAAGTTGGCCAATTGTGACAGCGGTACTTTGGCCCCTTCCGGAGTGTCGACGAGGATGCCCCTCATGGCATCGATGGTCCGTTCTGGTTCCCGGAGGCGGACCACCACGCCAAAATGTTTCTCACCTTCCCAAATTTGGGTTGCCTCCTTGCCTCCCAAGGCCATTTCCACGACGTCCTGAACATCCTGGATATTCACTCCGTAACGGGCCGCTGCTTCCCGGTTGATCTCCAAAAGGATTTGGGGAACCTCTCCATCCCGGTCAATGAAGGCACCGGCGACACCGGGTATCGAATGAACGCGCCGTTTGACCTCACGTACGGATGCGAGGATGTCGGCTTGGTTTTCGCCGAACACCTTGACCACAACCTGGCCTTTGATTTGGCTAATGCTCTCGAGGACGTTGTCCCGGATGGGTTGCGAGATGCCCACTTCGATTCCCGGATATTCCTTTTCCAGAACCAACTGAAGTTCATCAACAATCACCGACTTGGTCCGGCCCGATGCCCATTGTTTGGAGTCCACCAGGTCGACAAAGCATTCGATCTGATTGAGCGATTTGGGGTCCGTTCCGTCTTCCGGGCGACCGGCCTTGGAAATGACAGAGTGGACTTCGGGAACCGTGTGGAGTACATCACGTACCCTGCGGCACCAGCGCGTCGACTCCTTGAGACTGACTCCCGGAGGAAGTGTGACCGTCACCCAAAGGGTGCCTTCGTCCAGTTCAGGTAAAAACTCCGTTCCTAATTGGGTGAACAGGAAAAGTGCCCCCGCCAAAGAAGCGATGGCCAGTGCCAGAACAAGCCGGGTGTTGTTCAATGCCCAATCCAGGAACGGCACGTAGACCTTCTTGCATTGGCGAATCACCCAAAGGTCATCGTGGGGCAGCTTTTTCCGGAGGAAAGCCCAGCAGAGAAGCGGAACGAGCGTCAGCGAAAACAGTAGGGAACCCACCAGGGCGCTGGTCACTGTCCATGCCATCGGTGCAAAAATACGCCCTT